>QYQE01000069.1 GCA_007280335.1 Nitrosopumilales archaeon
ACAAATAACTGAAACAGTTTCTGAAAAAAAATTGTGGGTTTTAGTAAGCTCCCTTGATCAGAATACAAAAGAAGAAGACTTGCAAAGAATTACACCATCAGTAATTGAACTTGTTGATGAATGGCAGTCAGCTGGAAAATTCATCTGGTCAGGACCATTTAACGATAACAAAACTGGCATGGCTGTCTTTGAAGCGACAGAGAAAGAGGCAAACAGATTTTATGATAAATATGACAAGATCTGTTCTGGAGTTCTCAGCTACCATCTACACCAATGGGATTCTCTTCCCTTGCTCTCTATGCTTGAGAACACTGCATAGAGATGCATTTTTTGTTACTTTGATAGTGAAAAATAAAGTCTGCCAGTAAGTTTTGATTTGCCAAATCTGTAATAATATTCTATTTTAATTTCACTATACCTTTACAACCAGTACCGACATACCAGACGTATGAAAAATCATGACGTAGAAGATACATGGCATTATCATAATGGTACCAAGCATCCAAATGGAACCCTGCTTAACAGATATCATACATTCCATGCTGGAATGCGACCTGCACCATACAAGATTTACAAAAATGTTTCAAAAATCAGCCTGTCTTTAGATAAAGAACCCATTGGAATTTCTGCCCTTGATGCAATTTCAAATATTTATGATTCCAAAGTGGGTATGATTCCTGATCTTAACATACTAACAAGAATACTCTACTTTTCAGGCGGAATTACTAGAACAATAAAATTTCCTCCGCCTATGGGTGAATTTGAATTTCGGGCCGCTTCATGCACTGGAGCGTTATATCATATAGAGATCTATGTTGTTTGTTCTGATATTCCAGGGCTTGATGCAGGAGTATATCATTTTGACCCAAAGGAATTAAAATTAAACATTCTGCGAAAGGGGGATTTCAGACATGTTCTAGTTGATGCCACCGCAGATGAGGAGTTTGTCAAGCAGGCCCCAGTTATGTTGATTTTCACTGATGTTTTTTCCAGAAATTCCGTAAAATATCAAGCAAGAGAATATCGTCATGCGTTTTGGGACTGTGGTACTATTATTTCTAACACACTATCAATCATATCAGCACATAAAATTTCATCAAGATTAATTTCTGGTTTTGTTGATAATACCATAAATAATTTACTTGGGTTGGATCATACCAAGGAAGCATCACTTGTCATACTGCCAATAGGATATACAGAAAAACCAATACCAAAATCACCTCCTATTGTATCAATCAATATTGAATCTATAATTTCTGATAGCGATGTAGATTATCCTGAAATTAATTCCATGCATGATGCATCTTCACTTTGTGATAATACCGAAGTAAAATCTTGGAGAAAACATTTTGCCAAATCTCAACATAATGTAACAGATTTGATTCCTCTGGGAACTGGAACTCTAACAAATGATGGTATTGAGAAAGTCATTCTCAGGCGCGGTTCTACACGTGCATTTTCTCATGATTCAATAAGTTTCGAACAGTTATCTACAATTCTCAAAAGATCAACAAATGGTATTGATACAGATTTTCTTGCTAAACATGATACCCTCAACGACTTGTATCTTATTGTAAATAGGGTTGATGGATTACCATCAGGATCATACCATTATGTAAAGGAAAAAGATTCCCTGCAATTGTTACGTGCTGGGGATTTTAGAGAAATATCTGGAAATTTGGGATTAGGCCAGGATTTACCTCGCGATGCTAGTGTAACAATTTTCATTATGGTAAATCTTCAAAAGGTTTTGGGGAATTTTGGAAATCGCGGTTACCGCATTGCACAGCTTGATGCGGCAATAACTGGTGGCAAAATGTATCTTGCTGCATATGCTCTAAATATTGGAGCTACTGGTCTTACCTTTTATGATGACATGGTGACTGATTTTTTCTCTCCACATGCAAAAAACAAAGAGACCATGTTTTTGATTGCATTAGGTAAGAAGGTAATAAATGAAAGTTGAACAGTATTGGTCTACCAGATACCTATTATTCTGTAGCTAATCGTATCAATTCAGAAATTTGCCTGCCTTTACCTTGAGAAAGTGCGTTTATCCCGCCATTCAAACTTTCAGCCACAATTCCTTTTCTTGCAAGTACTTGAGCAACCATAAGTGAAGTATTTCCCATCATGCAAACAAGCAATGACTTGCCATTAGCTCCTCCCAATACGCTATCCAATTCTTTTGGAATCTCTTGGGTTGTTAAAAGTCGCTCCACATCTCTTGCCTTTGGGACAGAGATTTTGCTTTCATCAACTCCCAGCGAATTTGCAATTAGCTCTATTCCTTCCTTGCGTGGAGTATACTGTGTGTGAATCCAGATAACTCTGTCATAGTCACCGATGTTCGAGACAGCTTCTTGTAGGTCAACCTGCACACGGTTCTGCTTTTCTATTGTTGCCATGTTCTTTCTGTACTTTTGTATTCCATCAGCAATTATTACGACAAACTTTCCTCCATAACCACCAAAGTTTGCCATCTGCATCACAGCATAAAGCGCAAGAGCACTGCTTTCCCCAATGTCGCGACCTTTGTCTACGAAAAACTTGAGTAGACGTTTTGCCTGACCAAAATCTACTTCGTGTTGTCCCGCATATCGCTCAGGCTCGTAGAATTTCAAACCCTCTGCCTTGCCTTTTGTCCTTATTCCTGCAACATCTTGATCACCAAGTGGAAATACTACATGCAATGATTTCTTTCCATATTTTTCCATCAAGTATCTGCTCAATCCACCCGAGGTGCCACCTGTACCAAATGTGCATACAATTCGAAATTCGGCAAGCGAATGTCCTTGTTCATGTAATTGCTGGTCAAGCTCTGCTGCGGTCACAGTTCTGTGTACATCAACGTTTAGCTCGTTGTCGTATTGTTCTGGACAGAAACATCCGTAGATCTTGGCAAGGAGTTTTGCCAAGTTTATGATGTCCTGTTTTGCAAGAATTGCTTCTACCTCAGAACTTGATCTATCAAAAATAACAGGATCAAATCCAAATTCAGCTAGCTGTGAGCGAATGTTTGAAGCTGTTGCTTTTGCAGCCAAAAGATTTGGATTGTCCTTCATTCCTGGAGCAGGACAGATGTCCATGTCAAGATTTACGATACGTATTTTCTCGTTTCTCAACTCCTCAAAGACTCCTTCTTGAAGATTTCTAGAGACAAGGGTAACGACATCTAGGCCAATCTTTGCTATCTGTCCTAGAGCGATGCCAAAGTTACCCGATGTAGCTTCAAATATTGTCTGTCCACGTCTAAGCTTCCCTGTAACAATGGCATCATGGACTATGTGTACTGCCGGCCTTACTTTGATTGAGCCTGCTAGCAAGTTAGAATCGAACTTGCCAAAAACTTGCAGATCTGTATTGGTAAGATCCAAGCCGTACTCTTTTCTTGCACATTCCCTCAAATCTTCAGTAATATCAATCAGCGGTGTTACGTTGACAATCTTCACTCCATCTGGTTTTTCTAAATGAGGAACCTTACTCCATATCTCTCGCTCAAAATGCTCAAGCAGAACGGTATCAATGTTATTTTCTTTATTTTCCTGCAATCTTCTTCTGTATTATCAAGTGCAGAAGGTCTTTTAAATTATATGAAAGGCTTTCAATGGTTTTCATTTTTGATAAGATGCTTCACATACAATAGTTAATGTTTACCAAAAAAGTTCTATGAGAGCTGGGTAGTTAATCCAGGCCTTCTCTGGTATCAAACATCAGAGATGTGCGAACTCACACTACTCCACTATACCCTAATAGCATCATCGCAAATTAATAGCCTTGTATATCTATGAGGTCAGTACAAGAATCTGAATAATTTTTTTATTGAAACTCAACAGATTATTATGAATGAGGTATATCCACAATGAAAGAGGTATGCAAACGCTGTAAAAAGCACAAAGAGTTGGCAATCTTAAAACCAAGATTATGCCATGATTGTGCAATCGCCGAAGGTAAATCTAAAGATTTGCAGGATAAAGAAAAACTAACTAAGACTCATTTTAGATAGGAGATGGTTAAATCAAAGTTGGATGGTATTTTTGATTTGTTTGAAAGTATTTTACTATGAAACGCTTCTTTCTATTCTTTGGTCTCCTTCACCTGTATAGTAGGCTTCATGACCAGTATTTTCAAAATGTGATGTGAAATTGATATCTAGTTCGTCTAATGTGTTTCCCCTTACCTGATATTCACATATGATGCAAGTTCCCCTCATTTCTCCCATGCTGTTTTGGTATGATGTACTTGTTAATATTTATCTTGAAATTCGTTTCTTATTGGTATATTTGAGATAGATCTTATTTTTGGACCCACTTTTGAAATAAAATTATTTTTTACATTGTTTTAATCTAAAAATTACAATAGCTCAAGAAATTCTTTTTTTGTCAAACCACAATCTGAAATTATTTGTAACAACAATCCTTTTCCTAATTCGCCTTTTCGTGGTACTGATGTCCATAAACCTTGACCATTTTCTATTATGATGTGACTGCCAGATTGCCTTGTTGGATAAAATCCCTTTTTTCTTAATGCTTTGAGAACTTCTTTCCAGCCTAATACGGGAAGACTCAAACGGAAACAGTTACCAGTTTAGAAGCAGAACTTTTCTTTTTGTTTTCAAGATATGACTTGCAAAGTTTGATAGCTTGCTTGGTGTCTTGTATTGCCTCAGCCTTGGTATTTCCTTGTCCTCTGGCCTGAGGAATTTCAAGGCAATATCCGACATAAAACTTGCCATCTTTTTTGATCATGATATTATAGTCTTGTCTTTGTGCCATGATGTCATTACAATTATTTGGTATATAAAATTAGGTAATGAGATTACTAACATCAATGGGACTAGGGTAACCATCATGGGCTTATTTCAGACCCACACATTATATGTATAAGTTTGTATTATACAAATATGTATATATACAATGAATTCCTACCTATAGGTAGAAAATGAGCAAAGTTATCTTGCAGAAGAAAGGATCTGGGAAACATAATTCCAGAACCATATCACACATGCCACGCCTTGATACTATTGAGATGGTAGAAGAGATGATTTCTGATAAAAAGGAGTTTAGTTCTAAAAACAGACTCTGGAGAGCTCTTCCAAAACAAGTACAGTACAAGACCTTTACTACGATTTTGGATTATTTAGAAAAGTCAAACAAGATAATGTATGACAAAGAAGGCGCTATTCTCTGGATATTTGCAGACAATCCAAAGCTAAAGAAGCTGCACAGGGAATCAACAGTACTTAGATAATCTAGTACCCAAATCTCTTGTCGTATTCCTTGTGGTCAAAGGCTTCCAAAATATCGCATGCCTTTTCGTATTTTGTACCATAAACTGTGTATACTAGTCTCCAACCAGATCGTAGCTTGTAACGAAACAAAGTGTGAATTTGATGTTCTCTGATATATTTTTTAGGCCAACGATCTTTTGGAATTTTATCACCTCTTGCATAATCTTTCTTGAGTAGATCTAATGCTTCGTTGATCTCTTTGTATATGACACTTTGTTTATCTAACGAGTTGAAGAATTTCATAAAGTCTGGAGCACCGCGTACAGATATTTTTTCTTTCAAATCGAATATGATTGATGAAATTATTATTTAACGTGATAGGTATGAGACCTATAAGGCTCAGTTACTATCGTGGTACAATTTCAGTTCCACATAGCAGCTACATCGATGGGACTAGGGTACCATCATGGTCGTATTTTGGATCCACTTTTGTATATAATTTGAAAAGAGGAAGTTTCCTATTTTGATAATTTATCATATAATAAATCATCTATATTCATCCCCACA
The DNA here is from genome assembly GCA_007280335.1 of Nitrosopumilales archaeon. Taxonomy (GTDB): domain Archaea; phylum Thermoproteota; class Nitrososphaeria; order Nitrososphaerales; family Nitrosopumilaceae; genus TA-20. Next base: position 5,798 of record QYQE01000069.1, read on the forward strand.
ATCACCAATAGAAGAAAACAAATCTTTTGATCTTGAGGTTACTTGTCTTATCTTTTCATTGTCTTCTTTATCTAAATTTAATGAAAACACTCTAGCGTTGTCTGACTTGTGCTCTGCTATACCTAATCTTACACCAATTATCACACCTGCAACAGCGGGTTTATCCAAGATATATTTTGCAGCAACATTTGCAATGCTGGAATCGTGCTTTTTTGCTATATCATATAATACAGCAAGTAGCTCTTGAAATAGAGCCCATCCACCCCATGCATCAATCATGTTCTTGTATTTCTGTAAACTTGCTGTATATAGCTGAGACCTAGTTGGCTCTGGTTTTTCTCTATAATTTTCAGACAAGAATCCTCCAAGTAAAGTTCCATAAGATAATAGTTTGATGTCATGTTTTTGGCAAAATGGAACCATCTTTATTTCAGGTCTCTGGTCTATTATGGAATATTGTACTTGATTTGATGTTAATTTGAATCCGTTTTCTACCATAATCTCAATTCTTTCTGTATCAAAATTTGTCAGCCCAACATGTCGTATCTTTTTTTCATCTTGAAGCTTGAAGAGATGATGTAATGCATCAAGGTAGCTTGTATCTGAATAATCCCACCAGTGAAACTGGACAAGGTCAATTGCTTTTACATTCATTTTTCTAATTGAGTTGTCAATGGAATGTTCCACAATTGATCTAGTCATTGGGCCTGGATTTGGGACAAATTTTGTCAGAGCCTGCATTTTGTCAAGCTCGTCTTCTCCCCTTTTCTTTGCAATTCTTCTTCGAAATTCACCGATGTATTCTTCTGCAGGTCCATAAATGTCGGCCATGTCCCATGTAGTAAAACCAGAATCATGGTATGATATCATCTCAGAGATGGCAGATTCTGGGTCTATTTTGCCATGGTCTCCTGCTACCTGCCACATGCCGTTTAGGATTTTGCAGATTTCCAAGTCAGATGCTAACTTGTAGGTTTTTTGTGATTGTGACATGTTTATGATTTTCTGAAAACTTTATCTTATTTCTCTTTTTAATCTTGTACATCTTTGGTCTTGCTTTGGACCCACTTTATCTATATTACAACGAACAGACTGGAACTGGAACTTTCGTTCTTAATTTGAGTGACGATCTATTTTTATACCACAGTATACCATGGTATAATATAGTATACCATGGAACAAAGTACGATTAAGCTTTCTAAAAAGCTCAAAAATGATCTCAGAAAACAAATGAACCACCCTAGAGAAACCTACGAGACTGTGATTGCTCGACTTCTAAAAATTACTCAGGAAGACGATGTACTAAGTGATGAGGTAATCAGAAATATTGAAGAGGGTGTTGCAGACATCAAAGCAGGACGTGTATATACATCAGATCAGGTGAAAAGGAAATTAGGACTAAAGTAGATGATATGGGAAGTTATTTGGTCTGAGAAATCCGTTAAACAATTAGAAAGAATAGATAAGAAAAATGCAAAGAAGATTTATGATTCAGTGTTAGATTGTATTGAAGATCCATTTAGAGCAGTGATAAGATTAACCAATTCGCCATTTTATAGACTACGTGTGAGAAATTACAGAGTAATATTGGATTTACAGCAAAGCAAGATGATAATCTTTGTTGTAGAGACTGATCATAGAGGTAAAATTTACAAGAAATAATTCAGACCCAATTTTTTCATAAAAAAATTCCATGGACCCGATAGGACTAGAGTGTACCATCATGGTTTTATTTGGTACTCATTTTAGATAGGAAATTGGTTAAATCAAAGTTGTACAATATTGGAATTATGAAATTCGAAGATCTTTGGAACATTCTAGTAAGGGATCTTTCAGAATCAAAACAATTCCAGTCACTATCACAGACAGGCAAATTTGATGCAAAGTATTCGGGTGGCAGAATTCACATCACTACACAAGATTCCATATGGACAATTGATAGGCCTGAGATGCACAAGATTTGGAACAAGGGATTAACACTAGATGAGAATTTGAGATTCAAACATTTTAGTTATACTCAAGAAAACATTCGAACCTTGTCATTTATTTTAGCATTGATGCGGGATTTTGTAGGTCAGAATAAAATGGAATGATATCATTTCTTGATTTTTGGAATAGTCAAAGAAGATTTTGGCAACACTGTAGCGTGTCCGATGGGATCCAGTTACTATCTCAGAAATAATTCTGAACCAATCTTCTATCTGAGGTATTTCTTGTATTCCTTGATGTATCTCTTCACAAACCACTGTAGGAATGTCCTGTCCTCTTGCTTCAACTGGGACCTTTCAAGTGCGTTGTAGTAGCTGTTCCTTTCCTCATATGGAACGACAAGCATTGGATACTTTTTTCTGTTTAGTATAAAGTTCATAATGAGTCTGGAAATTCTTCCGTTGCCATTGCCAAATGGGTGTATAGTCACAAACTTCAGGTGTGCAAGGGCCACGAGCTCTACTGGATGCAGTTTGTTCTTGTTTTTGTGGTACCACTGGAAAAATTCCGTCAGCATGGGATTGACATCTATTGGAGAAGGAGGTACGAACTTGCTGCCACCGATGCCAACCCTATAGTTTCTGATCTTTCCAGCTATCGCCTTATCTGTTTTATTGAATAGTTCCCAGTGCCACTCCAGTACTTCCTGTAGTGACAGATCCTTCTGGGATTTCATAATTTTATGGAACAGGTCTCTGTGGGCCTCTGCCTCCTGCACATCACTCATCGGCTTACTCTTCGGGGTTATGCCCCTCTCTAGGAGATCAGCTGTTTCCCTACGGGTTAGCGTTGAGCCCTCTATCCTCTGGGTATCGTAGGTGAATCTAATAGCGAAGTTCTTCAATTCCTTTTCTCTGACAGACTTCGGCATGGTCTTCTGTTCTTTCGAAAATCTTTGCTTGATCTTGTCTACATCTTTGTACCATCTTTCCCTGTGGATACTGTCGAGAAAATCCTTCTTGATCTCTTCTATGTTGGACGGAATCTTACTTCCGAGGTAGACCTCCTTCTTCTGCACTTTCTTGCCTTCTCTTATACTGTGTTCAAGATAATAGTAGGTCTGTCCCTTTACGATCTTCTTCTTGATTGCAACCATGAATATAGTTACCCCTACATATTTATATAATTATCATTTTTCATCAAAATGTAGGGGTAACCAATAACCAGACGTATCGGAAAACCGCTACACAAAGTTCTGTTTGGACAATTGAAAGATTTGACATGCACAAGATTTGGAACAAGGGATTAACACTAGATGAGAATTTGAGATTCAAACATTTTAGTTA
>QYQE01000076.1 GCA_007280335.1 Nitrosopumilales archaeon
GGTATGACATCTATGGAAGTAGAAGAAATGCGAAAGATAATTTTTGAGCGGGCGCTTGAAATGAAAAAAGCAATAGCATATGTGCGAGCTCAAGAAAGTAAAAGCTAAATTTTAACAAACAAAATTCTATATATTACGTATAAAACAAAGTTATTTCAAAATGCGTCTATCCCATCTAATTTCTACTTCATTTCTTTCAAAAATTAAAACCATCCTCTTTCTTATATCGATTCTGGCTATTTGTGGCACAGTTACAGAGCTGTTAGGTGGAATATGGGATGCATCAACACATGCACTACGAGCACCTGAAAAATTCTGGACAATTCAACATGTTACAATTTATGCTGGTGTTGGAATGATAGTTAGTTCGTCAGTTTTAGGTATGATTGTTTTATTACTAAATTCCAAAAACAAAATTCTGTTTAAAGGAATAAAGATCCTACTTTTAGGTTCAATTTTACAACTTGTAGGGGGTTATGCTGATTCCATTTCACATGAAATATACGGCGTAGACGGTTTGGTAACTCCGTCTCATCTTACAATTGAAACAGGTCTTTTTCTATGTGCTCTTGGTAGTTTTATGACACTTTGTCAACTTGACAAAAGAAAGACAAGAAAAGTTATGCCTATTGCTATTATGACCGTACTTTTATCTGCATCATGGATAGGTTTTAACTTAATTCTACTTTTTACTTCAGTAGTATTGTGCATACCAGTTTACGATTTATTTTCTTCAGGGTGCGCAGTACTGTAATCTCGTAATCTTTTGTAGCCAGACCATACAATTAAACACGCTCCAATGAGTGCTATGAAAGAGGGAAATATAAATTCTGTTGATTTTGTATTTCCAAACTCTGCTTTAATTTGCATAGGGTTTTCAGAAAGGTTAGTTATTTCCAAAGTATATTTTCCAGTATAACTAAATTCAAAATAATTTACAGACATTTTTGTTCTTATTCGTTTAAGATCCATTATACTTCCTTGAGGATCTAATACTTTTACTAATATTGTTTCTTTTGAGTAATTTGGAATAGTGATTTTATAAAAACCAAGTCCTTTGTTTTTTAAATCTAAATCAATACTGGCACTTTCTTTTGTACCTATGTTCAGAACTTGTGATATATTTTCTGCGGTAGAAAATGTAAGCGCTACCCAAATTGAACCAATAATCATTAATGACAATCCAATTCTAAACGGCGTTAACTTTCTCATACATCTGGTATTTATTTTCCTGTCTTAAAATCCACTCTATAAAGGGCCCGGTGGGATTCGAACCCACGACCTGGTGGTCCGAAGCCACCCGCACTATCCGGGCTATGCAACGGGTCCGATCAAGTAAGACTTTAACGGGGCTAAATATCTGTCTAGATAATTGAAAATATCACAAAGAGTGGCTGGTGTTGAATATGCTATACGCGATATCGCACTTTCTGCAAAAAAATTGGAAAAACAAGGACAGAAGATAACCTATCTTAACATAGGAGATCCAGTAGCATATGGATTTCAACCACCAGAAAATGTCAAAGAGGCTTTAATCAAGGCAATTAAAAACAATCAAAATTATTATGCTCCTTCAGAGGGACTACCAGAACTAAGACAAGCTATTGCTGAAAAAGAAAAAAGAAAAGGACTTTTGACAACTGAAGATGACATTATTGTAACAAATGGTGTTTCAGAAGGATTAGAGATGCTCATGGCATCTATTGTTGAATCAGGAGATGAAGTTTTGATACCTGGTCCATATTATCCACCTTATGCCTCGTATGTGCGATTATTTGGTGGAATCCCAGTAGAGTTTGGAGTAGATCTTAACAATTCTGCTCCAGATCTAGATGATATAAAATCAAAGATTACATCAAAAACTGTAGCAATATGCTTTATCAGCCCAAACAATCCTACTGGTGCTGTTTTTAGTGAAAAATCGCTCAAAGACTTGATTGATATTGCAATTAAGAATGATTTGTACATAATTTGTGATGAAATATACGATCAAATAGTTTTTGATGAAAAGTTTGTGGGTATTGGAAAGGTTAGTGGTGATTCTCCTGTAATACTGCTAAATGGATTTTCCAAAGTACATCTAATGTCTGGTTGGAGAATTGGTTATATTGCATTTAATAATTCAAAGAAACTTGATATTCTTCGTGAAAACGTTCCAAAGCTTGCTAGAGTCAGAATTGCGTCTAATCTGCCAGTTCAACATGCTGCATTAGAATCACTTCGAGGTCCACAAGATTATATTCCTAAATTTGTTTCAGAGCTAAAAAAACGAAGAGATTATGTCACTAAACGAATAAACGGAATGCATGGACTTAGCTGTCCAATTCCTAAAGGAGCTTTCTACGCCTTTCCAAAAATAGAGAACAATAAATACAAATCAGACAAAGAATTCGTTCTTGAACTTTTAAAATCAAAAGGAGTTCTTACAGTTCATGGTTCAGGATTTGGCACAAAATATGGCAGTGGTCACTTTAGGATGGTGTTTTTACCTGAAATTAATGTGCTAGAGAATGCTCTTGACAAAATAGAAGAATTTATGACCTAAAATTTCCAAACAGCTGTTTTTTTTGGCAATATCTCTATGATGCAATTTGTATCATCTAATAATTCCTGAGCAGATTTTACCTTCAAACTTTTAAAATATCTCTTCAAAATTCTTTTTGCAATAAATGATACTTGATCTCTTTCTAAAATCAACCTTGCTTTACCAATGCCCATAACACCAAAAATATTTGGAGATTTTATGCCTACATCAACACAAAAGCTTATTTTTGGATTTTTTTTGATGTTTTTTGCCTTTCTTGTTCTTGTATTAGTTCCAACATAGAATTTGTTATTTCTAAATTCATACCATACCGGAACAATATGTGGATTATTTTTACTATCAACCGTAGCAAGCCTCAAAATTTTCTGAGACTTTAAAAATTTAGATGTTTTCATTTACTTCCTTCCTTGTACCCAAAAAGATCAAAAAACATCCAATCCCAATCATGCCTATTGATATTTTTTCATTAGTGATCTCAGGAGATGTGAAAAAATCAGCAACAAATTCTGGCCCCCAAATAAACAAATTTCTAATAAGAATAATGCCCGCCATTACTATAAACAAAACCCCCATTGCAGTAAACCAATTTCTGTTACGCCTATAATGCAAATCCAACATTGATTGGAACTTCTTACTTAAATTATCTTTATTCCGGGATTTCTCATTTTGTTTTTAATCATTGCATTCAAAAGTATCGGCGTTGCTACTTCGGCAAGATAAGAAAGGGAACCAGGACCAAGCAATATCGGTCTTAGAGATTTTATTTCTTTGATCAATTCATTGACTATGTCTATGGAATTTTGGTCATCTCCACATACAAAAATATCAGAATCCAAGATTAGTTTTGAATCTATTAATTTTTTCTCTGATATGGTATGAAATGCGGCAACAAGCTTTGATTTATTTTTCATATGTTTTTGTACAAGTTCAAACGCAGATGGTTTTTTTTCTATAAAAGAAATGAATTCAAATCCTGCATCAGTCTTTGTCAATGGAACAATAGGAGATATTACAACACAATCGTCTTTTACATTTGGAAGCAGCTGAGAACAAATTGAATCAATGTTCTCATATGGAATTGATAAAACCAACACATCGCTTTCTTTTGTAACAGAAAGATTGTCTTTTCCTGTTATTGTACCGTTAAATGTTCCGTATTGTTCAGAAGCATTTTTAGAATATTCAAGAGCCGACTCTGATGCTTTTGTGACATCTCTTGAACCAATTAAAACATCATGATTTTTACACCATCTGATGGCAAAACCTTTTCCCATTCCGCCAGTTCCGCCTATAATTCCAATCTTCATAAAATCATGCTCTGGCAATGTTATTATTATCTCTATTCAATATTGTTTGTAATATTGTCCTTGATTATTTTTTTACGCCATGCGCAAGCTACAAACAATGTAGAAAGAGTTCTTGCTGGACGATCTGAAGGAGTTCCATTAACAGAACTTGGACTGCAACAGGCAGAAAAAATAGCAACCTTTCTAGAACCACTTAAAATTTCTGCAATTTACTCTAGTCCTATTGAGCGTGCTGTGCATACAACAAAAATAGTGTCTGATAAACTAAATCTTCAATATGAGATAGATCCACGATTGACAGAGATTGAGATGGGAAGCTTCTCAGGAATGTTATATGAAGAAATGTTTGCTAAGCATGGTAATATTTTCTTGAAATTTTATCAAGATAATCCTATAATAGAACAAAATGGCGTTGAACCCTTTTCTAGTGTAAAAAAAAGAATTCTTGATATGGTTAACTATTGTTCCCAAAAACATAACAATGAAACTATTTTACTTGTAACTCACATGGATCCAATCAAAGCAATGATCTCAACAATTTTACAGCTAAAACCAGAATCTCTATACGAATTGATCATTAGAAATGCATCTGCAACAATAGTAAAAAATGAGCAATCCAACTTTTCCATGGTTGCTATAAATTCAATGAGCTCTGATAGATACCACATTAATTAAAGAAATGATATTTTGTGGTAACGATAAAATCTTTTATTAAATATAATTTAGATGAATGAATTGTTCATATTTAACAGAACTAATATCTATGGGCTAGAGTCATCATGAATAGGTTGAAAACAACAACTATGCTTTTCTTCTTGTTGATATTGGTCACTAATTTATCTGTAGTACAAGCCTTTGCATTACAAATGTCTACTGACAAACAGGTGTATTCAGATGGTCAACCTCTTTTGGTGTATGGAACAGCACTGCCGAACGAACCATTAATTATAAGACTTTTTGCTCCTGATGGTACAATTGCAAAATTTGATCAAATTACTGCAGATAACAACGGTATCTTTGATCACATTCTAATACGATGGCCTAACGCCACCACAAATTTTGCATATGGTACGTATTCTGTAGAAGCAATTGCGAGTGCAGAAAAAGGTGCGTCACAAAAAATTGATGTCAAGTTTGCTCAATCCTCTTCGACTATATCTGTACCAATACAAAGAACTCTAAACACGTTGGTCTTTGCACCACAAACGACAGCAGTAAATCAACCCATTAGAGTATTTGTCCAAGTAACAAGCGACGGGCTTTTGGTTGCAGGATCTCCTTCAAAACTTCTGGGTACTTCACATGTACATCTACCTGATGGTACTGTAGTAAGCCTAGCCAATTCTTTCCAAACTCTTCATCAGGGGATCTATTATGTTGATTACATGCCACCTGAGGAAGGAACTTATGTATTCCATATGATATCTTTTGACCAGGGAAGTATATCTCATGCATCTGCAGCAACAGTTGTACTCAAACAAAACATTGAGGGAATATCAAATCAAATAATAAAACTAAACTCAGTTTTGGATTCTACATCACAAGAACTAGATAAGTTAAAATCAGAAATTGGAGGTTTTGGCCAAGTATTAAACAGTAGTCAACAATCAGTAACTCAAGCAAACCAGCACATAAACCAAAGTGTAAGTTCTATGTCAGTATCAGTTAACAATCTAGAAGCCGCATCGGGACAAATTAATTCGTTATTCCTTCCTGTTGTAGCATTGATAGCAATAATTATTGCATTACAAATAACAATTCTCGCTAGGCGAAGATAACAATAATGGCAAAGAAAGGCTTTTTTGTCATTCAAGAATTAACAATTTTTTTAATTTTCACATTGCTCTTTTCTACAGTTGCAAAACCTGCTTCTGCTTTTTATGATGTTGATCTTATCCATAAAAACCAAACTGTTGATTTTGTAGAAAAATCTGGTATTATTACATTCTTGCCAGAGTCTTATGAAAATCCTGTAAAAAGATATGTAGTCTTTGGTTCTGGTCCTATCTCAGATGTAAGATCAATTGCACATAACTTAATCTACGATACAATCTCAAAAAATGGTTTTTTTTCCGTGGGAGTTTTTTCTCAAAATGACGTCTTGAATCTTAAATCCAAAGGGTATACAGTAATTGAAGATTTTCCTTTAGAGTTTGATTCTTTAAAATCAAATATTAGAATCAAAATAAGAGAAAAATTTCTTAATAATTGGAAAATGCTTTTTCGAGCCGAGGATGAAATAGATTTGCTTGTAAATAAATTCAATGCTATGATAGAAAGACTGGAAAAGACTTACGATGAATTACGTCTGACTCAAATTTCTCTTGTCCAGTCAGAAAAGCTTGCATCAATTGGAACGCTTGCCGCCGGAATTGCGCATGAGATGAATAATCCTCTTTCAGGTCTGCAAAACTGTATAAAAAGAATATCTAAAAACCCGGAGAATTTGTTACAAAACAAAAAGTATTTAAATCTGATGATGGAAGCTTCTGATAGGATTGAGCGTGTTATTCAAAATCTTATGAATTATTCAAGACACCAGGAATTGAAATTCGAAAAAGTAAATATAATAACTATTATTGAAAACTCTTTGCTTCTTGTCAGTCATAAACTTGAAAAATCAAAAATTACTGTTGAGAGAGATTATACTACATCTATAAAAGAGATTGAAGTAAGCCCAATACACATAGAACAGGTTATTATTAATATTATATTAAACTCAGTTGATGCTATAAATGATTTAGAAAAAATTAACGAAAATGCACTTGCAAAAATTTATTTTAAAATAAGAAAATCAGAAGAATCCAAGATAAATATCGAGATTGAAGATACCGGGAAAGGAATGCATCAGGAGGAACTGAAAAAAATATTTGACCCATTTTATACTTCAAAAGATACCGGAAAAGGTACAGGACTCGGTCTCTCTGTAAGTTATAATATAATAGATCTTCACAAAGGAACAATATCAGTTGAAAGTACACCTGATATAGGAACAAAATTTATTATTTCATTACCTATTAAACAAATATAATATGATACCTCTGAAAATATTTATTGTGGATGACGAAGATATTCTCCGTATATCAATTGCTGATGAACTTCGAGATGCCGGTTATAAAATATTCGATTATTCTGATGCCATATCAGCTTTGGATGATCTTAATAATAAAAAACCGGATGTTGTATTTA
>QYQE01000025.1 GCA_007280335.1 Nitrosopumilales archaeon
CCAAGAAATTTTTTTACTAAATAATTGAATTTTAGACCTTGTGTAAACAATTTACAACACATAGCAAGTGCAGCACCAACAAACGGAAGAAGACCTATCGCAAAAAGAGAATCAAGACTTATGTTAAAGGTAACAGCAATCAAAATAAACGGAATTATACTTACTGGAATTGCCAGTATTTTCCAATTCATTGTCTGCATTATTCAGGGATGGAAATATAAGCTGAACATAAAAATAGCTATTAGTCAAAATGAAGGCCATTTTTATTATCGGTACTGCTGGTTCTGGAAAATCATTACTTACAGCCAACTTATTTGATTATTATACAAAGAACGGTAATTTTGTTGGTGTTTTAAATTTGGATCCAGGAGTAGAAAATTTACCGTATACTTGTGATGTTGACGTTAGAGACTATGTGGATCTTATCTCAGTAATGAAACAATATGATTTGGGACCTAATGGTGCAATGATAATGGCAAGTGATCTGATTGCATCAAAAATTGATGATCTGCAAAGAGATGTCGATAATGTAAATCCAGATTATCTGATAGTTGACACGCCTGGACAAATAGAACTTTTTGCATACAGAACAAGTGGCCCATTTTTTGTACAAAATTTTAATGTTGAACAAAAAGGTGCAATATTTCTACATGATGGTTCACTTGTTACCACACCAACTAATTTTGTTTCAATGGCACTTCTTGCTTCGTCAATCAAACTTAGACTAAATTTGCCTTTTGTTAATGTTCTAACAAAAATTGATCTTATAGAAGATCGAATTAGAGATATTTTGAAGTGGTCTTCAAATCTAAGTAGTCTTGAAGAAGCAATAGCCAAACAATCAGATGGTGAGAGCTATACCCTTGTGATGAATATTTTAAGAAGTTTGAATGTTGGTGGATTTTCCCAAGGATTAATTCCAATTTCAAATGCAACTACTGAAGGAATGATTAATCTTGAGGCTGCTTTGAGCAGAATTTTTAACTTGGGAGAAGAGGTAGAAGAGTAGTTGGTCTCTAGAGTTATTGTAAAAGCTCCATCTTCTACTGCAAACTTGGGTCCTGGTTTTGATGTGTTTGGACTTGCACTTGATGCCTATTATGACAAAATACAACTTGAGAAAGGTAATAATGGAATTAAAATCCAAACTTCTGACTTGATTCCTCTTGTACCAGAAAAAAATTCTGCGGGATTAGTTATAAAAGAAATGGCAAAAAAATTCAAGATAAAGTCTGGTCTTGTTTTAAAAATTAACAAAGGAGTACCTGCAGGCTTTGGAATGGGAAGCAGTGCAGCATCTGCTGCTGCCGCCGCTGTAGCTTTTGATGCATTATTTGATCTTAATCTTGATGCAAAAACTCTTGTAGAATTTGCAGGTATGGGAGAAAAAGCTAGTGCGGGTTCTATTCATTATGATAATGTGGCAGCCTCCGTACTTGGTGGTTTTGTCATAGTAAGAACAAATCCACTTAATATCATAAGAATAGAACCACCTAAGGATCTGGTTCTTTGTGTTGCAATTCCCAAACTTGTCATACCACCAAAGAAGACTCAGGTTTCTAGAAGTGTTCTACCAAAACAAATCAAGCTTTCAGATCACGTCCGTAACCTCTCAAATGCTGCAGCAATGACAGCGGGATTTATGAAACAAGACACATTGATGATTGGGAGTGCTGTAAGAGACATAATAGTTGAACCTGCAAGACAACATATGATTCCAGGATTTATTCAAGTAAAAGAAAATGCTCTACAAGCTGGTGCACTTGGTTTTACGATAAGTGGTGCTGGACCATCTGTTATTGCCTTTGCCTCAAAGACATCTAATGTTAAAAAAATTTGTACTGCTATGGAAGTAGGGTTCAAATCTGCAAAAATAAAATGTCAGACGGTCGTATGCAAACCAAGTAAAGGTACAATAATACTTTAGTTATTTTTTTCTACAAACGCTCGCATTCTTTCTTCCCTTTCTTTACTTGAAAAGCAAAGTGACCATGAATAGATTTCAAGATTCAAACCAGTATCCAGATTTGTATCCATTCCTTTGTTAACAAGCATTTTTGATATACCAACAGCAAAACTACTGTTTTTTGTTATATTTCTTGCATATGCTTTTGATTCTGAAACAAGGTTTTCATTTGGAATTATTTTATTCACCAAACCCATGATAAGAGCTTCTTCTGCACCAATTTTTCTCCCTGTAAATATTAGATCCTTTGCTCTAGCAGGTCCTATAATTCGTAAAAGTCTTTGAGTACCACCCCATCCAGGACAGATACCTATTGTAACTTCAGGTTGACCAAGTTGAGCATTTGGAGAAGCAAATCTAATGTCACATGCAAGACCAAGCTCACAGCCACCGCCAAGTGCATAACCGTTAATTGCTGCAATAACGGGTTTTTCCAGTTTTTCAATCTTATTGAGTACCTCGTGTCCTCTCAACGCATATTTTTCTGCTTCCGCTGATCCTATCTTACTCATATATTCAATGTCTGCTCCTGCAGAGAAGGCTTTTTGTCCAGCACCAGTAATAATAATTACCTTTGATGAGTCTTTTTCTAAATTATCTAATATTGAGACAAATTCATCCATTATTTCAAGATTTAATGCGTTAAGTTTCTCTGGTCTATTTATTGTGATTAATACAATTTCGCCATCTTTTTCAACCTGAAGATATTTTGGCGTCATGATAGAAAATTAATGTTCTAGAAATTAAACTTTAGATGCATTATCTGATGATAGAAAACGAGTTATAACACATTTTTTACAATGAAATTAACTTGATATATTTGGGTCTGCTTTTTGCTGTTCTTGCAGCTATAAACTGGGGAACTTTTTTTGTATCAGTTAGAAAAGTAGGTATCACAAATGTCTGGCAATTACAAGGAGCAACTTCCATAGGCGTTCTTCTTTTTGCTATCCCAGTTGGTTTTTTCTGGGGTTTTGAATTACAATTAAGCGGTTTTGTAGCAGGTATAATTTGGACTGTTAGTAATATTCTAGCTCTATATGCAGTAAGACTAATAGGACTTGCAAGAACATCACCATTTCTTGCAGGATTTAGTATTATAGCGTCATTTACATGGGGTGTTTTATTTTTTGGTGAAAAATTTAATTCATTAATTCTCGCATTAGTAGCAATAGGACTTTTACTATGCGGATTACCATTTGTAACTAATGGAGCTAGAAATCCATCAATACAAAAAAAAGGATACCTAATAGCAGCAGCTGGAGGTTTGATAGGAGGTTCTTATGTAATTCCAATGCAAGCAACTCATACTCTACAAACAGGATTTTTTTCGTCAAGTCTTGCCATTTTCATGATTGGGATTCCTTTGTTTTTCTTTGCAAGAAGATTTATCAAAAAGGAAACCATTGCTGGAATCATTTCTGGAACTCTTTTTAATATTGGTAGTCTATCAGTGTTAATTGCAGTAGGTCTGATAGGCATAACAATAGCATATCCGATTTCTCAGACAGCTACTCTTTTTGCAGTATCTTGGGGAATATTGTATTTTAAAGAAATAGTTCAAAGGCGTGGAATAATACGAGTCAGTATAGGTGCTGTCTTGATATTATGTGGAGCGGTACTACTTTCTATAGCATAATCAAGCAATTTATTTGGCATAAAACAACGATATTCAAATTGAAAAAAGCAATAATAATTTTCAGTGGAGGCCTAGATTCTGTTTGTACAGCAATACATTTACAATCAGGATTTGAACTTCGTGCAATTACTTTTTCATATGGTCAAAAGGCAAATCAAGAGATAAGAATAGCAAAACATTTTGCAAAAATTTTAAAATTAAAAGAACATAAAATTGTAAACATAGAGTTCATGAAAAAACTTTATGAGAAAACAAACGTTCTCACAAACTCAAAAATGAAAATTCCTTCCAAGTTTGATTATTCCATTGTAGTTCCTATAAGAAATGCTGTTTTTCTCTCAATTGCTTCTGCATGGGCATTTTCAAAAAATGTACAATTAGTAGCCTATGGTGCACATAAAGGCGATCAGAGATATCCGGATTGTAGACCCTCCTTTAGTAGACTAATTGAACAGGCATTTAATGAAGGTGAAATTGATGGAATAGAGCAAAACCTCAGAAAGAAAATCAATGTGTGGACTCCTTTTATGGCAGGTTTGTCAAAAAGTGATCTTCTAAAAATTGGTTATAAAAGACTTGGTGATGAAATCTTCAAAACATGGAGTTGCTATACCAATGCCAAAATTCATTGCGGTAGATGTGAATCATGTAATAACCGAAAAGCTGCATTTCTTAAAGCCAAAATATATGATAAAACAAAATACAGAAACTAGGTCTGCTTTAGATTTTTGATAAAATAGGTCTTTTCAAAATAAAATTTCGTACAATCAGATAATAGACAAGAAAGACAGCACCAATTATTCCCCAAAATATCCAATCAGTCATGTCTTCTGTAAATCCCATTTTTTGAAAATAACTCATAGAAATCATTGAGATTCCAATAGCAGCCCCTAACACGATGAAGAATTCAATGGCATACCATAGAAATGTAGGAAATGATTCTTTTGGCACATGCGCATTATTGTGTACGCCCATGTTTTGCTGTAGTTTAGATGTTATTATTTAGTTTTTTCAAAAATTATATTATTTTAGTTTGTGAGCTTGTATTGTAAATCATACCCAGTATGTCTGTCCTAGCTTCTTTTTTGTCATAAATTCCCCGATATGCAACTGTAGTTACTTTGGCATCGTTTTCAACACCACGCATTTTCATACAAAGATGTTCTCCTTCTGTAATCACGATAACCCCCTTTACTCCTTCTGAATACAATTCATCTGCAATGTTTTTTGTAATCCTTTCTTGTATTTGCAATCTTTTAGTGTATTTTTCTACGAGTCTAACTAATTTTGAGATCCCAAAAA
This sequence comes from Nitrosopumilales archaeon, assembly GCA_007280335.1. Taxonomy (GTDB): domain Archaea; phylum Thermoproteota; class Nitrososphaeria; order Nitrososphaerales; family Nitrosopumilaceae; genus TA-20. The sequence goes on from QYQE01000025.1 coordinate 4,908, forward strand.
CTTTTCCGTTTGGTGAATATGCTATAGCAATTTTTCCAAAGAAAGGCAACATGTGATGTTCGCACATTGAATAAAATTGAATATCCTTTGCAATAATTACATCGGAATCTTCAGAAAACTTGACAGATAGTTCAGATTCTGCATCATAACCATTGAAAATTTCTGTATACATGTCTGCAATTCTGGTTGGAGTATCCACCAGACCCTCACGAGTAGGATCTTCACCTATTTCGGCTATTAGTTCTCTTACTAGTCGTTTTATTCTATCTCTATTCATCATGGTGCACCTATGAATTTGTGAAGTTGTGGAATTACCCGTGCTTCATTATAATATGGATAAACTGCATCATAAAAACTAAGAAGCTGTTTCAAACTTGGCTCTGCTATACCATAGGTTGGCTGTATTATAAATCCTGCAATTTTTGATTTAGAAATACTAGTGAAAATCTTCTCTAGTAGTTTTTTAAATGGCTCAAGTTGAGTTTTTGAATTTATTACGACTTTGATGTAGGTGACCTTTTTTGAATTTACTGCAAGTGTAAGACATTGTAATTCATTTTCTAAAAGTTTAGAATAATGTTTTGGATCAACAAATTTGGATTCTGGTGTCTTAAATTCAATTTTGATATAGTCAACATATGGGAGAACCTGAGAAAATTTTTTCGAGTCATAACACGATGATTCAAGATAAGTTGGAATTTTTTTCGTCTTGACAAACTTTGCCATTTCTGAGACTGCTTCAGATTGGACTAATGGATCCCCACCTGTAAAGTTGACCTTGTAGGTATTTTTTTCCAAATTGTTTTCTATTAATTTACAAGCTTCGTCAATGGTGTATTCCTTTCCAGAATCCATTGGTAAGGAATCTTTAGTGTCACAGTAAAAACATTTGAAAGGGCAGCCTGCTAGTCTTACAAAAAGCGTCTTTGTTCCATATAGTATTCCTTCTCCTTCAAGTGAAGTGAATATCTCAAATAGTCTTACTTTCAAGCAATCGATCTGTAGTTTTTCAATATTTATTCAATTGGATCTATGCCTGAGTAACTAAAATGATTTATTTGTTCAAAATAGAAAATGATGTAGTGAAAATCACACTTTGTGCAGGGTTGCTTTTCCTAGCATTAATTTTTCTAATTCCTCAAGATGCTCATGCAATCACAATAGATGCAATTCCAGAATCTACTGATTTTAGTCCAAATGACAACATCACTGTAGATCTTAACATACATGGATATGATATAGGATCCGTATTGTGGGTAGCACATAGACCTGATGGTTCTACCATCACTGGTTCCCTTGATCAATTCAAAGGAGGCAAAGTGTCTCATCAGATTTTCAGAAATGCATTTGATAATTACTTTGGTAATTGGTCAATAGATTACACATACCATGGTGTAAAGCAGACAGTTTCGTTTAATGTAAAACCTATCAAACTTATTGCAATACCAGACAAAGAACTTTACTATGAACCAGATATTATGAAAATAAACATCACAACATCATATTATATTCCTGTTGCTGCAAAAGCAGGAGTTTTTCATTTGAATTTTTATGACAGCGATGGTAATCTTGTAAAGAATTTCAAACAAATTGACATTTGGGCCTTGCAACATAGTATGATATACTATTTTCCGATAAGTGAAATTATTGATAATTATAATCCTCCAGGAGAATATAAGTTCAAGATTCAATATTACAATATTTCCGTTGAAGCACCATTTCTGATAGATGATGTAAGAAATCTTATGACAATTTTTTTGCAAACAGATAAGCAAGGATATGATATAGGAGACGGTGTTAATCTACACCTCTTATTTACAAGAGTAAAAGAATCAAGCGGTGTATTGAAAATTACCGATCCTTTAGGTAATACAACATCTCATACATTTCCAGTTACCGCAGTTAATACAAATTTGCGCCTAGAAAATATTACAACCAAACCTGGAATTTATAATTTAGAAATACAATATGCTGAAATCACTCAAAAAGGTTCATTTCAGGTGCTAGCAAAACCTACTCTAAAACCAAATATTAATTTGGAAATTTCCCTCGATAAATTAAAATACAAACCAGGTGAGGTTATTAGTGCAAAAATTCATACTGCAAGTTTTATTAAAAATTCCATAAGTTTTTGGTTTAAAGATCCAAGTGGAAAACAAAGTCTCAAAGTTACTGTACCGATGAAATCTGGAGACATGATTATTCCTCATAAAATTGACAAAAATGACTTGCAAGGAATATGGAATATGTATATGGATTATGGTGGTGCCATAAGAACTGCAACATTCTTTGTACAAGGACTTCCCATAGAGAACATCAACGAAGTTTCATCTATTAAATTTAGTAAACCAAAATTACTTTCTATACTAGGTTATGACAATAATGTTCATTTCAAGAACCCAGGGGCTATAGCAATAGATTCAATCGATAACATCTATGTAGTAGATTCTGGAAATTCACTAATCAAGAAATTTGACTCTACTGGAAAATTGCTTTTGTCTTGGGGATCTTTTGGATCAGGAAATGGGCAATTTAGAAATCCATCTGGAATTTTGGTTGATCAAAAATATGTTTACATAGCTGATACTGGACATGCACAAATACAGAAATTTGATAAAAATGGGAACTTTGTATTAGCTTGGGGAACATATGGCGAGGTTCCAGGAATGTTTCATACGCCCGTTGCTCTAGCCGAAGATAGAAATGGCTACATTTTTGTTTTAGATTCTGGAACAAATAAAATCCAAATATTCGATCTTAATGGAAAATACAAGGATGGGTTATCTCCTGTTCTTACCAATCGAGGAAACTTTACTGCAACCAATTCAATTGTTTTCGATTCTCAAAACAATTTTTATGTTGTAATCTCAGATATGAATAGAATTTTGAAATATAACAATAATAGGGATTTTATCAATTATTTTGGTTCTACAGGTACTGAGGAAGGCAGATTTAACAATCCTAATTCTATAGCAATAGATTCTAATGGTTACATCTATGTTGCAGACACAAATAATTATAGAATACAAAAGTTTGATTCTAATGAAATATTTCTAGTTAGTTGGGGTTCCTTTGGTACCACCCCTGCACAATTTGCAAATCCTGTTGGATTAGCTATCGATTCAAAAAATAATGTGTATGTAATTGACAAGGCAAATAATGATATCCAGAAATTTTCTCCATTTGGCAATGCGGATGAAATAACTATACCAACTTGGGTAAAAAACAATGCTAAATGGTGGTCTGAAGATCTTTTTAGCAATACTGACTTTGCAACAGGAATAAACTATCTGATAAGACAGGGAATAATTCAGGCTCCTATAGCTTCTAGTGAATCTAATTCTAATGTGAAAATACCAGGATGGGTTAAAACAAATGCAGATTGGTGGACAAATGGATTGATCTCAGACAAGGAATTTACAGCTGAAATTCAATACCTCATATCTGTTGGAATAATAAAGACTTAGGATGTTATTTGTGGCGTTTTTCTCACAAAAAGTCCCGCTATGAAAATTACCACACCAAGAATTCCAATAAGACTTCCTATGAACTCAATTGTGTCTTTTAGCTGAATTTGTGTTGGCGCAAGTAATACTGCCAGTAAAGCTCCAACTACAATCATTGGTATACCTATACCAACAGAAATTTGTTTAGAAGTCATGTAATGAGTTGCCATGAAAAACATATATGAAGTTTATGTAGTTTTGTACCGCTAGTCTTCAGAATTATCAGTTCTAATCTTTTTAAAATCATGATTTTTTGAATTAGTCTCTTTATGCGATTTTTTATTGTCAACATGATGTTGATTATCATTAGCTACATTGACATTCTGCGTAGCATTTACATTATTTGCTGTCCCTGATTGTGTTTGGTTATTCTGTTTTGTCACAGTTGAGTTGTTAACTGGATTTGTTATTTCTGTAGTATTGACATTATTCACATTAGCTGATTGTGTTGCATTTGGTGTTTCAGTTATAGGTATTTGGGAACTTGCCTCTTGGGTTTGCAGGGCCTCAATCAATTTTATCAATTTTAGTGCTTCATCAATTTTACCTTCTAAAACAAGATGCTTGAGTTGAACAATCATATCAGGTATATTTCCTGTCTGACGTTCGTTAGTGACTTGAGGTACGGGTGTAGTGAGAGGAGCAAATGATCGTGTTACATTTAGTGGGTTAGTTTCTTTTACCTGACTTAGTCTTTGAATTTGTTTTTCTGTAAAGTCTTTAGCTCGATCGGGTGTTTTCTTTTTTGCAGCATCTGCAAGAAGTTGGTGAACATCAAGAAGGAATTGATTTGCAGTATGAAGATCTTTATTTACTTGATCGGCGTTGCCAGCATCAAGGTTTTGTCTTGCGTCTTGCATTATTTCATTAAATTTGGTGAAATCTATTTCCACATTGTTCTTTGTAGCAATTGTTTCTAGTCTATCTCCAAGCTTTTGCGTTCTGGTGATTTCACTCTTCAATTGCAATGTGTCAATTTGAGGAGGTTGTTCATTTGTGATAGTAGGTGTAAGAGATGATATCTTATCGTTTACCTCTTTGAAAATTTTCATTGCAGAAAGAAAGTGTTCCTTAGAAGAAGCTTGATCATTTTGCGAAATTGATTGTATTAACGCATCCGTTTCTTTCGAACCTTGTTTATAGAGTTGATTAGTTTCATTAGGTACTGTTGAAAGTTGAGATAGTTGGATATTGATGTTATCTCTTGCTTGTGTTGCAATTCTTAGTAAAGTATCAAGGTTCGAGTCAGCATAAGACAAGGGTAACAAATTTGTTAATATCATACTTCCAACCAAAACAAGTAAAACAAATGCTAATGATCTCATTCTTGATTTTCCTCCGGCATTTTTCGTAGTTTAATGAGGTTTTGTTGGTCTACTTTTTCTATTTCGACAATTCCTTCTCTTTCAAGGCGCTTTACCGCACGCCAAGTTGTTGTTCGTGGCAAAAGGAATTTTTTGCGTAACTCACTTTCATAAACCTGGCCTCCATTTTCAGAAATAAATGTCACTATATCTTTGTCCTCTTGGCGCAATTCAGGTTTGAATCTAAAAATTGTTTCTTTGTCTGGTACTACAAGATTCTCATTCTTAGAAAGTTCAATTGTTTTAACCGGTTTACTATTTTTTGTTCTTTTGATCAAAACAATAGCTGTTGCAACAGTTCCTGCAATACCCCCACCAATCAAAAATAAAGTATTGTCTGATGTTGGTTTTGGATTTGAAAGAGTCGTTTGTTGTTCTTGAGAAGCAATGTTCTTTGCATCATTAGCAAGAACCTCTGCATTTGAATACTTGCCTTGACTGAATGCGGAATTGGCGTCTGCAAGTTTTGCAGCAGCCATTGGTGTCTTGATTCCTTCTGAATTAATATTGTTAATAAAATCTTGAGCTTTTTCTATAGCAAGTGTAGCAGTTTGGCTTGTACCTAAAACTCCAAATACATAGCTAATATCAGCAGAACCACTTGGGAGAGTAATAAGAGATTGATCATCAACAATTTGCATATTAAGTGGATATGTACTCATTCCAACAATTACTGTATTTTTTGGTAAGACTAGAGAGAAATCGGTAGGCGAATCAACATGAAATGTCCATGTCTTACCACTTTTTGCTACGAGGTCAGCTGTATCATAATCAATCTTAATCACAGAAGATCCAAGCGTTTGGATTATTGCTGAATTTGTGTCAATTTTACTGGAAAGCAAAGTGCCATTTTCATCCTGAGTTACAAAGTTATCAGTAGTCTTCCCAAATAGATTCACTATAGCATCTGGTGATTGTGGATCCACGTTGGTTTGATAAAAAACATGAGTAGTGCCATCTGCATAGATGGTAAAGTCAAGAACCTTAGTTGAACTATAACTAAAAGAATATTGGGTAAATGACGAGATCGCTATTAAGAAAAAGCATACTGCTACAACAGGAGCGTTTACCATTGTTGATAGAATATATGTGATCCTTACAAAAAGCATTCCTTCGGGTAATGCATACTCTGCTTGGACCAACTGTGCCCTTTGTTCCATAGTTTAATACCTTAGGTTCATCGTCTGGACAATATTCTGGAATCTTTGGAATTCTTGGAAGAATCTGATCCCTTTTTCGGTAATCATAAAGAGGCGGTTTCTGTTGTCCTTCATTGACTCTACTAGGCCTGCATCAATTAGTTTTTGACACTTTTCGAGCACTGCATAGTGTGACAGGTTTGCTCGTCTAGAGATAGCAGACACAATTACGCCTTGTGTACCTCCGTCCATGGTTACACCTAAAATATCGGAAATTATGCCCATTTCCGATCTGTATTGTTGTTTTGACATGCCATCTCTATGGAATAGATGTTTTATCAGGGACATCGTGAAATGCCATAGCGGAACGGCTAGCGGAACGGTTGTTTCATAGCTTGAAATTGCCAAAAATTGTTGATTTGTGTGGGCGGGGGCGGCTAAAATTGGAGAGAATTCTACCAGTTGTTTAATTAAAAAGAATGGAGGTTTGGCTTCAAACCCCCGATTACGGAATTATAACCCAACGCGCCAAACTACTCTGGCTCTTTTTGGGTAGCCAACTTGACTACAAGAAGTAATATGAAGTTAATAGAGATATTAGATCGCCAAAATTAAACAAAAACATGTGTGATTAGGTACTAGACTGTTCTAGTAATAGTTTGATTATTACCACAAATTCAACAATCTTTTCTTGTTATGATTAATGGTATGAGCGATCACATAATTAAAAAACAAGACATATTTACCGAATTTAAAATCTGACATGACATAACTTGAAAAACGATAACGGCAAAGTGTACTTGATTCCTATCGTAGAAGACATTTTATCAATAGATCCTGGAATGAGGTTTGCGGCAATAATAGATCTTAAAGGAAATATATCTGAAGCTATTATGAAGGAAGGAAAAACTTCGCTTAAAACCCAAAGAGAAGAAGAACATTTTTGCAAACAAGTTGCGCTTAGAAGGAAGATGCGAAAGCAATTTGACAAAAGCTTAGGACTGGTAAACTATGTCCACATTGAACGCGAAAAAGTGACTCAAATTATAGTATATCCAAAGCGAAAAACAGTATATGTTACAATAGAGCCAAATATTGACATTAAAAGAAAACTGGAAATTGTGGAATTAATTAAAAAGAAAACTGTACGTTTGTAGAAATAAGAAAAATTAGGAAAAGAAAATTAGTTTTGGTAAGTTGGACAGCACTTATTCAGATGCTGGTTCTGCTGCAGGCTGTGGAGAACCTTCTCCTACTACTTCAGCAGTAGCAAATCGTCCACCCACTTGAGTGACTTTGATTTTTGCATTTTGTCCTACTTGTCCACCTTTGACAAATATCACAAAGCCTTCTACTCTTGTAATACCGTCTCCCTTTCTACTAATTTCTGTTATGGATACGTCGTATTCCTTGCCAGTTTCTACTGGTTTTGGCCTGTCATCAAATCGTCTACCGCCGCTGTAGCCTCGGTTATCAGAGCTTTTGCCAAAACCGCCTTCGTTATAGCTCATTGTTGCACCTCCTTCCTAAATTTCCATGAATTTATACCATATAAAATCTGATCAGCTATTCAATTTCACAATCTAAACAAACTTAGTAAGAATCTAGCCTAGTTACAAGCAACACTATATTCAGGTTTTGCCGTTTTTGTAAAAAATCAATTTGCTTTCTTGAGATTATATCAGATACTTGAGAAATTATGTCAAGTATCTAATGAGCAAATCTATTAACTTTTTATATATTGCAAATTACATTATTGATAAGCAATATGTTTGAGAGGTTCAAAAAAAACCGTGATAAATTAAATGAATTTTCCTCAGAAAATGAACCCGAAGGCAGTGTTATGATTGAGGATATTCACCATGAGCCTCAAAAGGCAGAATCTCCAGAATTTGAGCACAAAGCCGTTGAACAAGTAAAAATACCGGAATCTATTGAACAATTCAACATGAGTCAACCAACTGAAGACATTGGAATAAGATCGCTTATGGACAAACGAACAAAACTTGAAGAAGCAATAGATTATGTTGGTCTATTAATCAAGAATCTCAAAGATAAGCGTACAAAACTTGAGAAAAGTATTGAGGATGAATCTGTTGATATTAAAAATCTGAAAGAGAAGTTGCTCAAGGTGGGTCAGTATATTGATGAGGAAAGACATGGGATCAAAGTACTACAACAAAAAAGAACAGATGTAGAAAAAGAAGCAGATGATGTGGGCGTTATAATCAATAATCTACGGGAAAAACTCATGTCTATTGATAGTATAGTAAATGAAGAAGGCAGCAAGATAGAGAAATTTAAGGAATCACGTCCAAAATCTGAATCTTCGCTATAACTTAGAAGGTAAAACTTTCTTTTAGCATTGAACTTAGGTTTTCCTTAATATCAAGTTCAGAAGAAACAGAATCCAAATCTCCTATCAAGACCTCGGTGGCAAGACATTGATTTTTTGAGAATTGATAATAACATTCCAACTTTTCTTGGTATGTGTTGGCATTGTGGAATGTTTCCCAAAAATTTTCAGATGCATGTTGTATGAACAGCAGAAACTTGCGTATCGCTTCTTCAATTTCTGGTGATTGACTATCTTTTGTCAATCCAATTAAGATCTGCTCAAGCTTGCTCTCCAAGTTTGATTCGTATATCATATGATAAAGATCCATTTCTTTTGTCACGCATCTTGTATGCAAGTGCATCATAAAAGTATTCATTGAATAATTTTCAAGAAAAATTGTATAATGATGTAGTAACTACATATTTTAAAAAAATCTTAAAATTTTAAACTCAAATTTGCATAAAACCTTAAATAATTTAATCACGTATAGTATGTCCCTATCAAAGGAACATCCTTCCAAGATAGGCATCATGCAGAAAACAGGCAATGCGGTCAAGGAAAAACCCTTCCGCACAAAAGGGCTAAGCCGGTCTACGGGATGAAAAACTCCCAAGAAACGATGACAAAGGTCATCGACAGACTTATGGATCTCTAAAAAGATCCTACCTGGCGCTTGGCGTGTGCAAAACACGCTCATGCATGATTAAATTTTTCCCACCATCAATTGCTTTAATTAAAATCGACAAACTTATGGAAATTATTAGAATGTATTATACAATAATAGGACTGCATTGTGAGTATCAAAATCAATGTCTAGTACAAAGAACAGTAAGTGGATATGGTATCTTTTTCCTTCAAACATTGTCAGTCAAGGTCTAAGTACTGTCATTCCATTGTATGTAATTTTTCTTGGAGGAAATATTGGTGAAATTGCAATTATTGTTGCTATTCAAAATGGAGCCTCAGCTTTTGGTTCTATATTTTGGGGAAAAGTAATAGATATATTCCATGTACGACGCGCCGTTCTTTTAGTCTCATTTTTTGTTGTAATGCTTTGCAGTCTTATGATGTATTTTACAAACAGCATCAATGTTCTTTATGTAATTTCTCCTATACTTGGTTTCTTTATAGTAGGCAAAAATCCTGTGGCGCAATTACTTGTAATGGAATCCATTCATAAAAATCAGTGGAGATGGCTATTTGCAAGAACTTCGATAATTGGAACGTTTGGTATGCTTAGTGCCATGATAATTGGTGCTATCGGAAGCGTGTATTTTGATTTAAAACCATATTTTTTGATATGTGCGGCAGCGTGTGTAGCGACAATGGGTCTTAGTATGACAATCAAAGAATCCCAATTCCATTTGGAAAGAAGTAGTATAGCGCATTCAATCCATGGTTTGCGATATGTGTTTTCACATTTCCATGTTGACTTCCCAAGGATTCCAGAGCTGCATGACTACAAGCACATAATTACGATTTTCAAGGGGAGAGTAACTGACGAGATAGGCGTTTTCTATATTACTAACTTTTTATTTTATCTTGGTAGTAATATCTATTTTACCGCATTTACACCATTTCTAAAAAATTATGGATTTTCAAACTCTGATGTATTTTTGATTTACGTGATTCAAACTGCAGCGATGATCTCGGTTTTCTTTTTGGCCCCACGATTTATATCAAAAATGGGAGAGGAGCGTTCCATATCGTTATCATATGTACCAAGAATAGCTGCAGTAGTAATAGCTGGATTGTTTATTCCAATAACAATAGGGCAGGGGTCTTTTGTAATAGCAATTATTTCAGCTTCTTTAATGGTCATTGCTTTTTCAATTTTTAGTACTGCAACTTCAATTATTTTTTTCAAAAGTATTCCACATGGTTTTGAAGGAAAATACCTTGGAGTAAATAGCTCAATTACAACAGTTGGTCTTTTTATCGGTGCCTTGTGTACTGGGCAGCTTGCAAATTCGTTTGGATATACAATAACATATGCTGTTGCCTCTGGAATCCTAATTGCCTCTTTTGTTTTGTTTAGAGTATATCTTCGCTATAGGCTATCAGATAAAACTGACTAGATGTAACGAGTAGAAGATTGGCTTTGGCCAGAAGGCATGGATGGTAATTTGTCGTTTACTGCTGCCTCTGCAACTGCTGCTGCCTCTTGGAGTATTTTTTCTGATTCTTCATTTGTTGCCTCTGAATCGATTCCAAAGTCGCCACCGTGGAATGTGTCTGTCATCAAACCGTTGAGCATTTCAGTCATTCCACCTAGTTCACGATCTGCTTCGGGCATGAATTTGATTAGTGATGATCTGAGGTTCTTCATCAAGCCTATTGTTGGCATGATAGTAGCTACAGTGTCTCCAAGATCATGGAATGTACTGAGTCTGAGCTCAATTTGTTCTAGTGCCATTCTTGCATTTCCTAAGAGCTTGGTTACCTTGCGTACTTCTGCTAATTCTTTTGATAAGACTTTACTAGTGGTAAGGTCATGTTGTTGTGTTGCAACTACAATTCTTTTGAAAAGTTTTTCATCTCTTTGTTTTAGTTTTGTAATCATGCCGTCTAATTTTGAAACTTGAGTCTGGAGTCTTTTTACTGCAGTCTCCATTCTTGGTTTTAGTGGACCTTTTGGTTTTATAGCATCATTGAATCTTTCACCAATACTTGGTGTCTGTGGTCTTTGCCAGTTATTTGCGAAAGTTGTCATGGTAACGACTAAGAAAATTTGTTATTAATTAAAGGTGTGAAATGAGGTTCACAGTATGCTAAATTTAGCTAACAAAACTATGCCTTGCCTCATGTATCATTATATCCAAAAACAACGTTTTTTCTTGATTTTATAACAAAAATATGAAACTTTGTGGATAACCTAAATTGGATACATCCTACGAACCTATCCTAGAAGCAAAGAATTATTGCGCTATTTGCATCGCAATGTTTCTCTGCGGATGGATTTTCTTTATGTGAATCGCCAGCGCAGTTTGTGATTGCTGTGATTCACAGCAAAGTGGACATTTTTCCATTTTATTTAATGTCGTTCCAACAAAAAAATTGTATTTAAATATTTGCATTTGGGAGTTTTTGGCATTAAAAACAATTTTTCAAATCAAAAATTATTTTCAAAAACAAAAAATGAAACCAAAGTAATTTTTGAAATTTCTAAATCGAATTTGTCTCATTGAGAGAAAATAAAATTAATTTTTGAGACACTTTCAAAACAACAATCAGAAAATCAATAGAAACGGTGCTTCATTTAAATTTCTTAAAATGACAATATTAAGAC
>QYQE01000081.1 GCA_007280335.1 Nitrosopumilales archaeon
TCATACAAGATTCCATCCGTGTAAATTCCAAATTCCATTAATGGCACGTCTTCTTTTTTATGTGAATCTGGAATTTTTTCCCATAGTCTTATGGCATCATAATTTATTATTCCCACTGCTCCGCCAAGATAACGATATTTTTGATCGGGAATTTCATGAAGCAGTTTTTTTATTTCCGATAACGGATCATTTGTTAAAATTGTTCTTGTATTTCCATTTTTGTCACGTAGTGTTATTCTATCCGCATATCCTTTGATTACAATTGATGGATCAAATCCCATAATCGAGGTTTCTGCTAATTCCTCAGGACCAGTTAATGATTCAAACAAAAAGGAATAGTGATAATTTCTTGAAATTTTATTATATAGTTCGAATTGGGAGCCAGTAAACTCTAGGGGTACTATACTAAGCTTTGAATGTCCAAATGCGGTCACCCATATAGAGAACCCGGTTCTAACTCTATTTAAAATTAAGCCACTAGTTTGGAGCATTATAATCTCAGAAACTTACGGTATAGTACGGTACCTTTATATTCGATCTTGACGTAATGATTACATGTCGCAGATATTGGTCCCAAGGCAGAATAGGAACAAAATTTTGTTGTTCCAGGATCTATATTTTGTTAAAAAAGTATCTGCTCTAAAAACAGCTGTCAACGAAGCAGTTTGTAGTATTTGTGAGAATGGACTAGAAGATGGCGTATCAATAACAGCAAAAACAATTAGGGAAAAAACTAGGTTTTTTTGCCAGTATCATCTCCCAGTAGATTTCTAAATTTTTGAAAATTAATTTTGTTTTAACGGACTTGTAATGGCGCCTTCGGAAGCAGATCCAACAAGCGATGCATATTTTGCTAGTGCGCCTGTTTCGTAATTGGGTCTTCTAGGTTTCCATTCTTTACGTCTTTGTGCAAGTTCACTTTCAGATACTATCATATCTAAAGTATTTTTTTCAATATTGATTATGATTTCATCACCTTCTTTTACTAGTGCAATGTTTCCACCAACAGCTGCTTCTGGAGAAACATGACCTATCATAAGACCTCTAGTAGCGCCAGAAAATCTCCCGTCTGTTATTAGGCAAACTTTTTCTCCCAGTTTTTGTCCTACAAGTGCAGCAGTTACTCCGAGCATTTCCCTCATACCGGGTCCTCCTTTAGGCCCTTCATATCTTATTATTACAACATCATTTTCTTTTATTTCTCTTTTTGAAATGGCATCAAATGCGTCTTCTTCTCTATCAAAGACTTTGGCATTGCCTCGAAATTCTGTGGCATGCACTCCAGCTACTTTTACAACTGCACCATCTGGTGCTAGTGAACCTCTGAGAATTTCCAGTGTTCCAGTTTCATGAATTGGAGATTCAATTGGCTTGAGTACTTTTTGATTAGCATCAAATGAAAGTGCAATTGAATCTAGATTTTGTTTGAGAGTCTTACCAGTTGCAGTCATAACATTTTCATTTAAAAGATTTTTCTTAGCCAAACTCTTCATTAAAATTGGAATTCCTCCAATCTTGTCTAAATCTAACATTACATAAAATCCACCAGGTCTCATATCTGCAATATAGGGGGTCTTTTTTCTAATTCTCTCAAAATCTTCTAGTGTAAGTCGTACTCCAATCTCGCGTGATAAAGCTAAAAGATGAAGAACTGCATTAGTAGAACCACCTATTGCATTTGCAACTGTAATTGCATTTTCAAATGCCTCAAATGTAAAAATATCTTTTGGTCTTATCCCATTTTCTAAAAGATTTAGAACTGCCTTGCCGCTATCGTATACCATTTTTTCTCTTCGTGGATCTTCAGCTGGGGGTGATGCACTGCCAGGTAACGCAATTCCAATTGCTTCGCTAATTGATGCCATGGTGTTTGCAGTATACATGCCAGCACAAGAACCTGCATTTGGACATGCTACATTTTCAAGATTTTTCAAAGCTTCAAGAGTTAATTGGCCTGCTTCATAGGAACCAACGGCTTCGTAAACATCCTGTACGGTGACTTGCTTTCCTTCATAAATTCCTGGCATGATAGTGCCACCATAAACAAAAACTGATGGAATGTTTAGTCTTGCCATTCCCATCATAGTACCTGGTAAACTTTTATCACAACCTGCTATTCCAACTAATCCGTCGTATTGATGAGCTCTTACCATTATCTCAATTGAATCTGCAATTATTTCTCGGCTGACTAGAGACGCTTTCATACCTTCATGACCCATTGCAATGCCATCACTTACTGCAATTGTTGCAAATTCTCTTGGTGTGCCACCAGAATCACTTACTCCCTCCTTTGCTTTTTGTGCCAACCTTCCAAGATGTATATTGCATGGAGTGGCTTCATTTCCAGTATGAGATACGCCAATGAATGGTTTCTCAAAATCTTCATCTTTTAATCCCATTGCCTTGTACATGGCTCGGTGAGGAGCTCTGGACGGCCCTACTACTACATTTCTACTAGATATTTCCATTTTGAATACAATGATGAGAAAACTGGCATAATTTTAGCATATCAGTAACTGGCATAACTGGTATTTTGTAGTCGAGCCTTACAATACTCGAACCAACTGTCAGTTCGAAAACCATCGGACTCAAACCTTTAGTGGGTTCAGACCTGTGAGAGTCTGACGTTGTAATAATTTTTTTTAATACCTTTGAGAGTCATAATTGTTTAGATAGGAGATGTTTTTCTTAACCATGAAATAATGAGAAAAAGCACAATTTATTTAGATTATTTGAGGTGTTATGCATCGAAAGACGCTTGCATTGTTTTAGCTTTACATTGGAAAGTATCAATTCTACGCGCTTTTAATAATTATGTAAGTAGAAAACAGTCTATGAAGATTAGTATGATAAATCTATTCTCAATTTTATTTGTATCTTCATTGATTTCATCAGTTATTTTGCCTGCATATGCTGAAGTCACATCGCTTCAAACCAACGCTGGATTTTACAAGGGAGGGAACCAGATTCATTTTTCTGGCACAACTGCTCCCGGTGATTCTCAAAATGTGTATGTTGTGATCTATAACCCTAACAACAGCTTTGTGCTTTTATCGTATGGATCTGCAGATAGTAATAACAATTTTCAAATCATGGTTGATACTGGCACTCAAGATAATCAACCAAAGTTTTCACTTAAGGGAATTTACAACGCCACCGCATTCGTTATGAATAAAGCATCTGGTAAAACTGTAGATTTTATTTTTTCACCTGATGGCTCGTCAATTGCACCATCTTCACCAATTAGTCTGACAGCAACTCCTTTTTCATCAACAGAAATTGATCTTTCCTGGTCCACCCCTACAATGAACGGCGGTTCACCAATCACAGGATATCAAATTGAAAGAGATAGTGGAAATGGGTTTAATGTAATTAAAAACAACGCAATACTAACGTATCAAGATACTGGATTAACTTCAAGTAAACAATATTCCTATAGAGTCTCAGCAATAAACTCTGCAGGTACAAGTACTCTATCTAATGTGGTGTACGCTACAACCACCTCTGCACCAGTACAAACTATTCCACCTGGTTCATCTGGGACATCAGCACAAAATAATACTGGAACTACACAAACCACCGATGTTCAAGCAATTTATGATGAAATCCAAAAAAGAATTGAAAATGCAAAACGATTACAACAGTTAATGCAAGAAAAACCTAAGAAAATCTCACTGAATGAAAATATGAATCTTGGAGATTCTTTAGGCAATGCTTCTACATCTAATGCGGGGGCAACATCTGAAAATAAACTATTATCAGTTGATTTTAACAATATATTGTATCCTCTTATTGCTTTAGCAGGTGCGGGTGTAATTGTTGCAGTTCTCTATGTAAAGAAAAATAAACTTTGGTTTAATTCTGATTTTAAATCAACGGATGGACATGATGATGATTCTATGAAACCTGTAGAAAAAGAAGATGATGTCGTAGAAGATTATTCACTTATGATTCTAAAAAATAGACTTGCCAAAGGTGAAATAACAATTGAAGAATTCAACAGACTAAAAGATGCTCTTAAAGAACCCTAAGTGAGTAATTTGAAGGAATCAACTCTTGCTAGTTGATCATTTATTTGGGTTTCATTCTCGTTGCCGTACGAAATTAAAATTCTATCATTATTATTGAACACATACTTAAGTAGGCTTGGTATTTGTTGATGATTTACGTAGAACTTTAGAGTGTACTTGTCATCACTACAAAACTGTCTCTTATCTGGAAAGATGAAACATTTGTTAGTTAACCCTATGTGAAGTGAATCAAAGAAATACCCCATAGTCACATTTGCTGCAAGCATATGAACGGTTTCTCCATTATCCTTCTGAAATGATATGTAGGGACTCTTTATCTGATAAGCTGGCGTAGAATAATCAAACATCTGGCCATAAATCATTGTTAGTAATCCTGCGTGAATATGGATTCCTCCAATAGGACCTGCTCCGAGAGGAACTCCTTTGGGAGTAACAACTGTAGTTAATTCATAGAAATTATAACTTGAAATTGCAAGAACTGCTATGATGCCTCCGAAGACGCCAAGAGCTATCAGTTTGTATTTCGTCTTTTGTTTTTGATGTTTTTCAACATAACTCTCTCTTTCCTTTACTCGCTCCTCTCGATCTTTTTTGCCCATAAATTGATCAAAGTCAAATTTTTACCCTAAATAACAGTATCTAGTAACGACCTTTCTCTGATATTTTCACTGAACAGGTAAAAATGGGGCTCATACCTTTAAGCATAAAAATTTCGATGGAATTAATAAGTTGAAAAATAGAATATGACCAGGCAATGGGCAAAAACAAAGATGAAGGTTCTAACAAAAAACACGATGCTGAAAAACGACCAAGTAAGGTAAAAAATAAGATAATTGCAATAGCCATAATTGCAGCTATTGTGGCAATATTGGCAGTTATTATCTATAACTTAGATCACCCAAACCCCAAGGCGAGTAATTTTCCACTAGTAGATGCAATTGAATGTGATATTACTGAATACTCTGTTTTTCATGTACACGCTCACCTTGACATCTTTGTTGACGGTCATCCGTTAACCGTTCCTGCGTTTATTGGAATTGAAGACAATACCTGTCTGTATTGGTTACACACTCACGCTACAAATGGTGTAATACACATCGAGTCTCCTCAAGAAAGAGGATTCACACTAGGCCAATTCTTTGACATTTGGAAGTCTACTAGTACAGGAATGCCTCCAACTGATAGAGAACCAATAATCTATGTGAATGGACAAGCAGTAACTACAAGCTTAAAAGATACGCCACTACACGCTCACGATGAAATTGCGTTAGTGTATGGTAATCCTCCAACTAACATACCTGCATTTTATCAATTTCCTGAAGGCGAATAAAACTCAATTTCTAATTGATTACACATATCAATTGTTTCAGTAATACTCTTTGGTGCGATGTTAATTTATAGCACATAACTAAATTTTATTGTAAGGTACAGTTGTGAAAATGGAAACGCGGTTAGAAAAACTTCAATCACAAAAATACCTGTTAATTTCTTTAGTTGCTACTGGTCTTGCATTTCTAATAGCTGAGTCATTTGGAAAAGAAACAGCAAGCCTGTTTACAAATCTGATTTTTATACCAGTGCCTGCGTCTGTAGTGATTCTATCAGGGATCTTAACAAAAAGAAATGGTTTAACTGGTAGTCATGGAAAAGCATGGCTTATTTTTACCATATTTGCTGTAATGTGGTTTGTAGCAGAACAGGTATGGTTAGTTAATGAATTAGTTTACAAGGAAAAACCATTTCCATCTGGTGCTGATTTTTTCTATTTGTTAGGATATCCGTTTTATTTTATATTTTCATTACTATATCTACATCCATTCGAAAATGTAATATCAAAAAAAATGATAGTACTCACATCGATGATTGCTGTTGCATTTCTGATTCCAAATTTATATATGACACTTGAAAACGGTTCGGATGAATCAGAATTTGCAATTATTTTGGGTGCGATTTATCCAATAGCAGACGCAATTGTTCTAATTCCATCTATGATTGGTGTAACATTGTTCTTTAGAGGAAAAGTAAACTTTTTGTGGTCACTATTATTAATCGGAATGATATTTGAAATCGTTGCCGATACTGGCTTTCAATATATTTCATTAGACGGTTCATATTATACTGGACATCCAGTTGATATTCTATTTTTATGGTCATACCTATTGTTTTCATTTGGTCTGTACGATCATATCAAGATCTTCAAAAAGTCTCATGATAAAAAAAATACTTTTGATAATAAAGAAAGTCTTAGATGAACTGATTTCAAATCATTCTGACTAGTATGGTACAATCGTTTTTGCATTAATTTAAATAAAATGCCAAAACCTAGTATTCCATGAATTGTCTTTTTTGTGATATTATAGCAGGAAAAGTAAACGCTCATTTTGTCTATGAAGATAAAACTCATGTTGCTATAATGGATAAATATCCAATACAAAGAGGTCATACGCTTGTCATGCCAAGAGATCATCATGAAAGAATCACTGATATGAATACAGAGAGTGTTTCTTCATTATTCTCAAAGATTCCTGTTATTGCACATGCGATATTGGAAATTACTAGCGCAGATGGATTTAACATAGCACAAAATAATGGAAAAGCGGCAAATCAGATAATCCCACATGTTCATGTGCACATAGTACCCAGATATTCTAGCACCGGTACAGTATGGACAAAAAGAATGATTCCAAATGACAATGATCTAGAAACGCTTGCATTAAAAATAAGAAAACAGGTAGAACTAGTTCAGTAATATTTTCTATCTGAATTTACAAAATAACGTTACGTGAAAGGATTATTGTCTTGTAATGAAATTAAATCTTGGCTAAATTGTTATTTCATGTATTATTTTATGCTCAATTTTATTATTCTGGGTTTTGCTTACACCATACGTTGATTTTATTAGGTTTTTTACCAATTCAATATCGTTTTCAAATAACTTTTCATATGGATCTTCACCCACAAATCTTGCAAAAGAACCCTTTGCCTCTTCTGCTGGCAGATTTACATCATCATAACTAATGAAATATTCCGCAGATATTCTTGCAGAATTTTTATCTTTTTTATATTGAGATTTTTGTATATGTGCAGGCAGTTTTCCTTCAATGTCTGTCAGTACGATCAAAGGATCGTACATTCCACCTATGTAGTAAGCAGAATCGGTTGTCGTAAAATCAAATCTTACCTTACACTTTGTTAGCATGTATTGCAAGCGTGTATGTTCAATAAAAATGGTCTTAAAGTTCCTTTACTATGGATTCCATGTCTGTTCTTGTCAAACCAACATGTTTCTTAGCATCTCTTCTTGCAATGATTTTTCCATCTTGAAAGGCGATCATTGTAGGCACTGCCTGTATGTTAAATCTGTCCCAAAGTGGGTTTTCATCTTCATTTACTAACGCGGCCTTTTTCTGTGAATTATCTGAATTAATTTCTTCAAAAGTAGGTTTAAAATTTGCACAATAAGGGCACCAATCCGCATAAAATAACACCAGTGTTTTTTTCGCGTTGTTTAGAATTTTAGAATCAAATTCTTCAGGTAATACATGTTCCATGGTGTGGATTAATTTTATAAAATATTTAGAGCTACCGAAATTGATTTTTTATTACAAAAATTCTATGCTACATATCGAGTTACTGATTTGGGTTGTATCTCAAAAATGCTCCCACTTTTCCAATACTGGATAACATTGTGCCATATTCCGTTGAACCTGATATTACCTCTAGTTTTGCACCAGTTTCGCCAGCAACTAATGATAAATAGTCTACGATGTCATGTTCGACAGATTCAGAATCCATGCTCCTACAATTGGGACATGGCGAGCTTAAAAGTTCCTGAGTTCTTTGTATGAGTTTGGGTCGCTCCAAAATCTCGGTTTGTACATTTTGGCATCTTCTACATGTGACATCAAGTTTTCGTAGATTGGTATCATCAGTGATAAGCACCATGTTTACGACATTTCTTTTTAAAAGATCAATGATATCCTTCAATCCATATACTGCAAGCCCTCTTGAAAAATTAATTTCCTGGAAAAGTTTTTCAACAAGTTTTTTCTCTTCTACCATTCTATAATCTGATAATACTTCTTGTGCTCTTGCAAATGCTTCGCGAACCCCTTCTGAACCGGCATATGATGCATCAAGGGTTGCTATTATGTTGTTTTGTAGACGATATTCCAGATATTCTTCTCTTATGAAGGTCTCTTTTGTAGGACCTGGTCCTGATATTATTAGTCCCTTTATTGGATAAATATCAATAAAATATTCTCTTGTTGTATCTGCAACTCGGTGATAATATGAGTTAAGCTCCATTTCACGTAATCTTTCAAATCTTCTTGCTGATTGACCGCCCTGTCTGTGTTTGCCTGCTACTCCAGATGATGTTTCTGATAATACCTCAAGCTTGTCACCATGTAACAAACCCCATCCTGCATCTTTTGCATCAATTGCCAAAAATCCAATCATGTTGTCATCTTTTAACATGTCTTTCATCAATTCAACATGAAAATGATCATCACATCTGTAAAGAAATGTCTGCAGTTCTTTTGGTGGTTCTATTTCATAAAGCTTGATGACCTCACTGCCAATTGGACCTCCTCCTTCTGCAGGAAGTGCACCACAAAAAACAACAAGACCGTTATCTGGAGGTTTTTTGTATAGCTTTAATCTTTGTATGACACGTGAAAGTGCATCAACAACATGAGTCCTTGTAAGATCAGATTTGATGTTATCGGCAGTTCCTTGTTCTTCGCGTAATGCGTTTATTACTTCATGTAATGCTTTCTTTGGTGGTACGTATAATGAGATAAGTTCTGTTCCACGACCTGATTTATCTGAAAGTTCCTCTAACGTTTTTCGTAATTTATACATCTTTACAGAGTCTTGTTTTTGAATTGTAGGTTTGACCATTAAATGACCTCTTGAGATTATGAATATTAAGTTTGGTTAGAATGAATCTAGAACTTGCTTAAACACAGAAAATGGCTGCGCTCCTATAATTTTAGTTCCATTCTTACTATCAAAAATCAAAAATGTTGGTGTTGCATTGATTCCTATTTTTTCTCCAAATTTTTGATTATCCAAAACTTTTTGTTCGTATTTTTTATCGTCAAGGCACTTGTCAAATTGAGTTGTGTCTATGCCTACAGTGTTGGCAAATTGATCTAGTGAGTTTCTGTTTACCCAGCCAGTTTTTTCTCCTGCCCAATTTTTGTATAACTCGTCATGATATTCCCAATATTTGCCTTGATCATTTGCACAGTACGATGCCTCTGCTGCAAGAACAGAATCTGGACCATTGAGAGGAAAGTCACGAAATACAAAATTGACCTTTCCAGTATCAACATATTCTTTGATAAGTGAATCTTCGCTATTTTTATAAAATGCATGACAATAGGTGCACTGATAGTCACCCCATTCTACTATGGTAATTGCAGCATCTGGACTTCCTAGTACTGGTGAACCGTTTTGCATTAGTGTCTGGGGAGTTACTTTGGTATCTTGGGTTTGATGTGGAGACAGCGCATACGATAACGCTACAATTGTAATAATTGCAGGTATAGCAAACAAATAGTATCTGTTCATAACTGTGTTGCATTTTAAATTAAATATTAAGATTGTCAAACCTTGTATATCTGTCTAAATTTTTAATGATGTCCTTTCTTATGTACACTCTATCTCTATATTCATGTGACAAGAATATCGTTTTGTTGGACGTTAAATCAAGTATTAAATTTATATGAATTTTTGTGTTGAGTTGTGGGTTTGAAATGTTACGTTAGGTTCTTGTTGTAACTACATCTGGCTGAAATTTTTGCCAAAGAAAACCAAGTATTACAGCATTAACAATCCAATATAGTGTCATTGTACTGAGAGAAGCTATTCTAAAACCATTTACCAAATCTAACGGAGCAGTGATCTTGTCTGGATTTTGAGGCATTAATAGAAATACCATAATCATGTAAACGGCATACCCGATAGGTATGAGAAATTTTCTATTTTGTAATCTCTTGTAAAGTTTTGCAAAACCAAGAGCACCAAGACCAGATAGAGCTATGAATGCAATATACAATGAACTTCTAAGCATTATTGTGCTTGGGTCTCCCACAGTTGGTGGATTGGCAGGATACTTCAAAAATGGAATGAAAAATAATGTAAACCACATTATTCCTGCAAGGACAAGCGCCTTTTTGACATTGTGTTTACCTGGAAGTTTGTTACGTGAATATGCAAATACTATCCCAAATAACGCACCTGTAGAAAGTCCTAAGATTCCACCTGATAGAACGGCGCCTTCTTTTTGCCATGTTCTATACTTGCTAAACTCATCCCAAAATTGTGGGATGTCTTGTGCTTGTCCTTCTAAAAACCTATTCTGATTTTCCATTCCTATTGCGGTATCAAGATATGGTTCAACTACTGCAAGATTGACAAGACCATGAATGAGTCCTGCAGAAAAGCCAGAAACTAGAACTATGGCAAGAAAAAGTGAGGTTTTCATTAAAAACCACTAGTGACATGGAAAACCTGATGCGTGTCTCATGTCATGTGAGAATTCGTGAAGATACATGTCGCCGTATGCATTTGGACCCTCAATCAAACTGAACAGCTGACCTTGATCGAATCCCACGCTAAAAAAGCCAACTCCGAACAATACCAAAAGAATTCCCACTGCTAATTTTGGAACTCCGTGACTTGATTTTGTTAGTTGTTGCAAAATGTTTGTCATTTTCTATTTTAGAAATTGAATTGTATTTAAGCGATTGGATGGTTTATCCAACTCTTTGCTGTCCTAAAATTAATTTAAATACAATTGGCGATCTAAACAGGAATGAAAACAAATGCATCAAGTATTGCGGTTACTCTCCAAAGTAGCAGAAAGATATGCACCTAGTAGATTGCTGAGTTTTGATTCAGTTCATGTGCTCAAAACAATGCAATTAATGGAAAACAAGAAAAGAATAAGCCGATCATTATTGATGCATGAACTTGGTCTTGGAGAGGGTTCCGTGAAGACGCTTGTAAAACATATGAAAATGTCAGGCTTGGTAGAAAATTCTAATGCTGGAATGTGGTCCACAAATAAAGGGAAAGCAGTGTATGCAAAATTACACGGTGCAATTCCAAATGAGATGAATATTTTCAAATGCTCTATTGCATTGGGAAAATTCAACTATGCAGTATTAGTAAAGGATATTGCCTATAACATTAGGAGTGGCATTGAACAACGGGACGCAGCTATCAAGTTGGGGGCTGTAGGGGCAACCACTTTGATATTTAAAAATGGTAGACTTTTAATGCCCGATACACGTGAAGATTTATTGAGAAATAATCCAAAAATACACTCATTGATCATAAAGAAATTAGAGCCTAAAGACAACGATGTAATAATAATAGGAAGTTCTGAGAACAAGAGAACTGCCGAACTAGCTGCTAAAAGTGCCGCACTATACACTATTGCAAATCACGAAAAGCACTAAAGTATACTGAAGTTATTCAGCTACTCTTTTTGATCATTTGGAGTCAGGGTAATCGTTGGTTCAGGCTTTCTTATGCTTACATCTGCTTTACTTATTCTGCTTTTGTAAATTTTGAATTTTTTCCCGTTGTCTGATAGTCTCCATTTATCGACTTTAACAAGTGCTATATCTTCAAGATCTGAAATCTTTTTGTAAACTGAACTAAGAGGAATTCTATGCGCTTCAGATAACTCCATAGCAGTTTTTCCATGTTTGATTATGGAAAACAAAATAACTCTTGACTGCGCATCTGCTAGAGCTTCAATGACTTTTTGATTTACATCATATTTTTTTAACTGTGAAAGTGAATGTCTTCTTCTCAATATTTTTTTAGTTAGGTTAGCCTAACTATTTAAATGACATGTAACTCATTCTAAGATTTTAGAATGAGTTTCTCGTTTAAATAAAGTTAGCTTGCCCTAATTGGTGATAAAGTGATGGTTAGTGATTGATTACTGGCAGCTCATATTGTTAGGTTCTATAGCAGGATTCACGATTTTTCTAGGTCTACCAATAGCTACTCTTCAGAATCTTAGTGCTAAAAAGAAAGGATTTCTTAATGCATTTGCACTGGGAATTTTAGTATTCCTTATCATTGATGTTTTTAGTCATGGATGGGAATCCGCTGAAGGTTCTGCAACTGCGGCTTTTCAAGGAAAATCTACATGGGGTGATGCCGCACTAAATCTTTTTGCGTTGTTTGGTGGTATTGCAATTGGTCTTTTAGGATTAGTGTTATATGAAACAAAAATGCTGAAAAAATCTTTTCCGCAAATTCTTTCTTTAGAAAATCTAAAAGTAGGCGACGATCATCTACATCAACTATTCCATGAAGCAAATGCATACAAGCTTGCTATGATGATTGCAATAGGAATAGGTGCACATAACTTTAGCGAAGGGTTAGCTATAGGTCAGTCATATATTGCAGGAGAGATAGGACTAGCAATACTTTTGATAATTGGATTTGGTGCTCATAACACAACTGAAGGTTTTGGAATAGCTGGACCTTTGACTGGTCTTGTTAACAAACCAAAAATACGTTTCATAATTCTGGCAGGTCTGATTGGGGGAGGACCGACATTTATTGGTACAATATTGGGAAGTTTGTGGAATTCTACATTTGCATACATACTGTTCTTATCAATTGCTGGTGGTGCATTGATCTATGTTTCAATGCTCATGTATAATTCGGGCAGAAAACAGACTACAAATGCGGTGATGATGGCAGGAATATTTTTTGGATTATGTGCTGGTTTTCTCACTGATTTGATAATTACCTTTAGCGGTGCATAAATTACTCAAGTAGTAATTTTTGTAAGCTGATTTTCCTTTCTAGCCTTCTTGATTTCTCTGGCTATTCTTCTTCCCATGCTCATTGGTTCATTATAAAGAAATGTCGAATAAGGCGACCCATCTACATACAGATTGGTGCCTGCAACTATTCGTGCAGAGAACTCAAACGTGGTGAATTTTCCATTATCATCGTATACTCCCTCCAAACAAAATGGACCGTTCATTCCAGGAGTAACAAGTTTTTTTGCAGCATCAACAAAACGCCCGCCCATGGAATAAACTTCGTCAAGAAGTGATTCTCTTAAGACTATTGGACTATTTCCAATCACATTAAACGATGGAATCAAATCAATATCAATTTGTTGCTGTGCTGGAATTCTTCCAAGTCCATCTATATCTGACTCATATCTCCTATCAGCTCCAAAAAACTCTAATTCATCAGTTAATGGCGAATAAAAATATTGAAGATATGCTGATACACCAAATGCATATTCTTGTAGGTATAGATCATTGTCTCCTTTGATAATGCCTTGAGCAATTAACTTGTCACGTTTTTTGACATAGTCTTTTTCACTTGTAGTCAAAAAATATCCTTTACCTCCAGCTGCTCCGTGTCTTTTTGCTATCACTAATGAGCTGATATCTTTTGGATTTGGTATGGTCTTGGGAACATTGAGGTTTGATTCGATCATTAGTTTTTCTTTCATTTTTCTATCTGATTCCCATCTGAGGATCCATTTGTTGCCAAAAATCGGAATTTTAATTGACTCTATTTGTGATGAATCCATTTGAGAAATAAGTGTGCCGTGTGGAATTATTATTGCATCTTCATCTTTTAGTTGTGAAGAGCATTTTTGTTCTGATAATTCTAAAAATGTATCAACCAGTATTAGTTTGTCTATGAACTTAAATCTACGATAAAGGTTCTCACGTTTTTTTTCACATACAAGTATGGTCTTGAATCCTTCGTCTTTTGCTCCCTTTAAGACCTGTAATGCGCAATGAGAACCAAGAGTAGCTATTGATGTCATCTATAATTTTCCTTACAGGCGGCTCTTTATGAAAGTTCCATGTGGGAGCTTGAAATAAAAGAAAACACGTCATCAATTAATTCCATTGATAATTCCGACTTTGAACTTTCAGGAATGGTTTTAAGAATAAAATCTATGACAGATTGGGTTTGAGGAATTTTACCATCTTGCAATTTTTGTGAATACAAGGCAATAGAATTTGATATTGATATGATGATTTTTTCTCTATTAGTAAGTGTCAATAGCACTGCATATCCATGTTAATTTATAGAGGTTTTGAAGTGGTTTGGTATCAGAAAAACGGCTGTTAACTAGTGTTTCTATCACAAAGTCCATATATTATTAATTATTGATATTCAAAGTAGCTCAGATATGGAA
>QYQE01000030.1 GCA_007280335.1 Nitrosopumilales archaeon
ATATATAATTTATTATAACATGTCATCAAATAAAACAAAAACTACATCTGTTAGGGTATGGTAGAAGACATGTTAAACAGCATGAATTATAAAAACTTTAGAGAATCTAAAAAAGATCGTTTTGTCACAAAAGATGGCAAGTTTACAAAGGCAGAAATCATAAAACAGCTTGAAAACTGGTTAACACAAAGACTAGGAGAACCACAGGATTTCTTTGATAAAAATAAAGTAAAAGAAGATTAAAAATATCTTATCGCTTTGAGGCTATCTTGTCGTGAATTTGTGCTAGGATTAATTCTGCTTTTTCCTTGTTTTCAAATGATTCTATTTTTTCATCCATTATCGCATCGATTTCATAGCTTTTGTCCACTAAGACATCGGCTACATGGTCATCAAGTGTACCATTGCCTATCAAATAATATGCAAAAACGGTATTTTTCTGTCCAATCCTATGCAGTCTATCTTCAGCCTGTCTATGAATAGCAGGGCTCCAATCCAATTCTGCAAAAATAACGTATCTTGCACGACTCAAGTTAATTCCTACATTTCCTGCTCTAAGACCTGCAATCATTAGTTTTGTTTCACCTGCTTGGAACATGTCTATGTGTTTCTGTCTCTCCTTGTCTGTTTGACCTCCAATTATTGATGCAGGCGCATATTCTCCAAGGCTCTTGTGAAGAAGCTTGTGAATTGCTTTGTGGTGACAAAATACGATGACACTCTCTTCGATCTCCATGATGTTTTTTACAAATTCTATTACATGAGGAAGTTTTGCAACTCCCGCTGCTTGTCTTTCGCTATGTATTGCTCTCTTATACGAAGTGAATTTATCAAATGCAGTTTCAGCATTTTTTTGATCTTCTTCTAATTGTTTCCATATCTTGTCAAGCTCTTTTTGGTAGTAATTAATATCTGCATCAATTACTTCCTTGTAACGAACTTTGTCCTTTAGCTCTTTTAGAACATCTGACTTTTTTCTCCTTATCATAACATGTTTTCTCAACTCTTCACCTAAACTTTCACGTTTATTTTCAAGAACTATGGCTTTTCCTTTTTCATTTACATAGCAGAAATACTCACAAAACTCCTTAAAACTGCCAAGTAGACCAGGTCTTAGTATATCAACTATGGGCCAGATTTCAGAACCCCGGTTATAAATTGGGGTACCAGAAAGACCGATTCTGTATTTGATGGATTTTAACGCAGTTAATTTTTTAACAGCTGAATATTTTTTTGTAGATTTTGAACGAAGATGCTGAACTTCATCACAGACAATTGTTTTCAAGTTTAGTTTTGATAAATCATCTATTCTTTTGTGTAGCAAATCATAGTTGATAATATAGAAATCAAACTTACCCAAATCTTGTGACTTGCCATTTCGTATTAGGGTGGAAGTTGGTACTTGATTTTCTAACAATCGTCCATTTTTACTCTTTTTTTTCAAGAATTTCCAAATCTCACGCTGCCAGTTATTCAAAGTGACCAGAGGCGCTATTACAAGTGCAGGAAAAGTTTGATTCTCGGTAGCAAGATAAGCAAGTGTCTGAACAGTTTTTCCAAGACCCATCTCATCTGCAAGTAATGCATTTCCTGATGATTTTAATAGAAAGTCTAGTCCTTCTTTTTGGAAATTAAGAAGCTTTCCCTTGAATTGTTTTCCTGGATTTACCTGACGTAATTTTTCAATTTTTTTTGGTTTTTTCTTTTTTTCACGGGAATGTGCGATCTTTTTATTCCATGTTGATTTTGAAAGAATCTCCAATGGATATCTTTCATTAATCCATTTTATCTTCTGGACATTTTGACCAGTATCTGGAATTATTGCTTCATTAGGGCCGTCTCCATACCATGATTGCGGTATTACTCTTGATACCATTATCACTGCACGAGGACCTGTTACTTTCCAGCTCCAATTTCTTGAAAACCTGTCAAGAACATATTCTAGGGTACCAAAATTTTTCATGCATCTCTCCGTAATTCCTCGTATAATGTCTGACTCTGTTTATGAATCTTGATTTTTTATCAATTTGATAAGAGATCAAGTTTTTTTGTTGGCAAAAAGTTGATGTAGAAGCACAGACTAATGCTAGAAACACTTGAAATCTTCTAAATATTTGCCAAAAATAGGCACGTTTGATGGTGCTGGATTCTGGAAGAACGCATATGCACATCAGCGTGGTAACTTGCTTCGGTTAGTAAAGGTACCAGATGATCAAATCAAGGTTCTAGTGGACAAGGCGTATCATGAATTGCCACCGCCACTTAGGTATGAAATTGAAACAAGTGGAATAAAGCAGAAAGATTTGGGTTAGCTCTCTTTCTTAGTAGAACTGTCAAAATCTCTAACTGATGATATAGAAACTCTTTTAATGGTCATACTGGCATCACATTTTAATGGACAATACCCGTAGATCTTTGTCTTATGTAATTTTATTTGCAAGTCTATCTGCAGTAAGTGCTCTTGGCGTAATTGGCTATTTGAATAATGCATATGCAGACAATGCTAACATGAGTGATAATATGAAAATGAATGCAAATGTGACTACTAGTACAAACATGACTGGAAACATGAATGAAAATATGAATATGACAAATATGCACAAAATATTATCTCCGTTGCAACAATTCAAATCAGGTACTCCTGCAAAAAATGTGCAATGTGATCAAGGTTTTACTCTAGTTATCAAGATAGAAGATGGTTCACCTGCATGTGTAGGCTCTCATATTGCGCAAGCATTAACTGAGCGCGGCTGGGGAACAACGGCTTAATACATTAATCTCAATTTAATTAATATAAAATTTTGATAAATCTAATCCTTAAGATTATGTTTGATAATTTTTTTAACCTAATGGAATTTTACTCTAATATTGGTCATTAAAACATTTTACTAGAATTCAATTTTTTCTGAGGTATAATTCTAATTTTTATCTGAATCTCTTCTTAAATTTTTTAAACTTTTTCATGCCAAAAGCTCTTACTCTCCAGCGTTTTGTGTATTTGTAAGTAACAAATGCTGATAATATGGTTGATATGATTATTGCAGGTAACATCCAAACAAAATTATTTGTGCGATCTGGAAATAGGGAAAATACCGTTGCAAGTGTGTTGGGTACTAACACTGCAGTTCCGGCAACTGTGAACCAAACTATGAGAAGTCCAAGCTTATTGGATACTTGGGTCTGTATTACATTAATTCCAGTGGCAATCATTTGCATCAGGTTTTCTGACATTTGGATCTGACGGTCTAGTCTGCCAAGTATGACTTCGAACTTTGTAAGAATGGAATCATCATCTGAAATCATATCTGCATCACCGTACTTCAAATTCTGAACGGTATCATAGGTAGCCCAAACTGCATTAAGAAAAGTAAGAAGCGATGTTTTCATGTTTGAGAGCTCAAGGGAAAGATCTCTTTCTATCTGTCTTGAACCAGCAAGGTCAAGCTCTAATTGCTCAGTTCTCTCTACGATTAATCGTAAAATAGAAAAGTTTGTTTCACTAATTTCATCTATTATTCTTGCTAATAGAATGGTCTGTCTGTCTGCCCAGTGCTGTGGATCTTTTGGGAGCTTTCGTAATAAAGTACTAGAATAATTGTATAGTCTAGCTATCTTTCCTCCATGATCATCATGGATTGTTACTATGAGGTCTTTTTTTATGAATATCAAAATTGGTGACGTTTGTGTTTTATTATTTCCCGTTACAACAAAAGGAAGCATCAAACCTAATGTTTCTCCCCCGTCTTCGTAACTTGATACATATCCAGATAAGAGAACAGCAGGGTCCATGGTTATGCCAAGGTTTTCAAGAATTTTTGGTGTCTCAGCAGTAATACTATCAACAACACATTCAATCCACGTTAGATTTCCAAGGGAAATAGTACGTGCTGCTTCATCAAGCTGTACGCTTGGCTTCTTAAACGGAGTTCCTTCGGCTTCTAACCCTGCAACACTTACTGTTTTTATCATTGGCATAAAAACAATTTTTCAGTTATATACACGTATTTGTGAAGGATGTCGAGGTTTTAGTTAGATAACATTAGGTCGTGTTATGCTATAGTTTTAAGCGACTATATTTTTGTGTAATTCAAACCTTTTCCAAACAGACTTTATTCTCTAACGCTATGCTTCTTTTCTTTTCCTAATTCTAAAATCCTGTCTGGCGGTATGTCTCTATGATCTTTGCCTATGTGCATCGTATATTCCAGCAAGCTTGTAAATTTTTACTGCATACGGGACAATCCTTTTCAAATCCAGTCATAATTTTAATTGAACAAAATCTAAATTAAAAATTATCCTATTTGATAAAATAAGATAATTATACATGCAAAGCGTACAAATAGGAACTTTTACAGTTCTATAGTGCAAAGAAATGAAAGTGCTGGTTGATGAGATGTATGATGGAATTGATGTTAAACTAAAAGAATTGGGTTTTGAAGCATATAGCGTTAAAAAACTAATTGCGGAAGGAAAAAAACTACAAAGCGATTACTCAGTCATAAAATATGCCGAAGAAAATGGTATGGTAATGGTTACCGAAGATACAGAGGTTGGCAAAGCTTGCAAAGAAAACGAAATTCCTTACGTGTTGCTTGATAATGATGCAGTTTTCAAGTTTATTTTACAAGAATTGAACACATTAAAGAATCGTTAAATTCAGAGCATATCAGATGGTTTGTTCCTTCTACTTCGCAGGAAGATTGCAATGGCTACTATGGCACCTATTATTACAATTACATCAAAGTAATCTGAATAATGTAGAATGTTTTTCCATTCCTGACCAAGTTGTATTCCTATGTATGTTAAAGCTGAATTCCAAATTATAGAACCAATCAAAGTGTATATGATGAAACTCCTGATGTTCATCTTTGCCACTCCTGCTGGGAGTGAAATGTAAGTTCGAACA
Source organism: Nitrosopumilales archaeon (assembly GCA_007280335.1). Lineage (GTDB taxonomy): Archaea > Thermoproteota > Nitrososphaeria > Nitrososphaerales > Nitrosopumilaceae > TA-20. The sequence goes on from QYQE01000030.1 coordinate 4,907, forward strand.
GCTGGTAACATTCTGCTTATGAAAGTTGATCTATTTCCATATTTTTTGAAATATGATTCTGTAAGTTCAAGATGACTTTTTCGAAGCAAAACATATTTGCCATATCTCAAAATAAATTCTCTTCCAAGTCTAAAGCCTATGTAGTATGCAACAAGTGAACCAACTAGATTTCCTATAGAGCCTGCAATGATTACATATACTACATTGAACTTGCCAGAGGAAACAAGATACCCAGAAAATGGCATAATAACTTCACTTGGAATTGGTATTAGTGCACTTTCTGCAATCATAAGCAAAAATATGCCAATATATCCAGAGCCAGAAATTGTTGAAATTATAAAGTCTGTTAGATTATTTAATATCTCGAGGACAACCAAGAATTGTTACTACATCCTCTTGCTTTGAAAATTTCTCTGTAACAAAATAATTTTATTGGTACGGTGATCAAGAATTTTCTCAAATATAGTTAGTTCTAAATATGATCTTTCTATTTTTAAAAATGATATTTTTACCACATTCCTCCGCCACTGCCGGGTTCATCAAAGTTTTTTTGGGAAGCATGACGATGAGCTTTTTTCATATGCCTCTCTAATCTTTCAGGATCATTTAACTCTAAACCACATACTTTACATTTTGTTTCAACAACTTCTTTTTTCTTAAAAAGACCCATCTTTAACACCTATATCCTTGAAAATATTAATTTTTATTCTTTGATGAGCGCGTGCTTTTTATATGATAAACAAATTAAACTGAAAAATCTATGGGATGCTATCTTACTTGAAGTGCATCTGCCACTTTGGTGTTTTCAACATATCTGCTTTGATCCCAAGCGCTTATTATGAGATCAGATTTTTGCATTGATTTTACAAAAACAATGTCATAATTTAGAGTAACGTAGTTGCCACTGTTTGATGTAGATATCATTGTTTTTACGAAATATTTGTGTGGATCAACAATTTGTAGTGGTTTGCCAGAATCAAATATGATATACGTATCACTATCTTTGATTTCTCTTGACACTCCGTTCAGATTCATGTATAACGTGACGTGTTTCTTTTGGGCAGCACCCAATTTATCCCACATGAGAAGTTTTATGTTTACTAGTTCAAATGTAGTGACTGTAGTTGTTTTAACTTTGTTTATTGGTCCAGTCAAGGTATAGTTATTGCCTTGGATTGTCAAACCATTTTGAATTTTTAGATTTTCATATCCTCTAATTGTAAAGGCAACTGCTCCATTTGGAGTTGCTTCTGAATTTTGATAAATGTACGTTGGAATAAGAAGTATGGATATTGCCAAGACCGTATAGATTACCTTGTAATTCATTGCATTATGGAATCATGGAGTCCCTTTAAACGTTCATAATGTTTTATGATACATCTTACAAATCATTCTGTCAAATCTATTCTTGACTAATGCTGTTTGGTCTACATTTTATCAATGCGTAATCAATGATTCCTTTTTGGGATACTTGCTTCATTTTTAATAATGATTTATAGAGAATATTTTCAAGATATGGAGAATATTTCTTCAAAATTCTTTCTCTAAGCTGTTTTCTATTTTTTATATAATACTCCGCCAAGGGATCATACACGTAAGGACCAATTGATTGAACCTCGTCGATATGAAATCCCCCATTAATTATTGTGGATTTGACATAATCCAGGCTGTAGTGTTCTGACGCCCATGTTAATGAAAGAATCCCAAGTTTCATAAATGATGCTAGTTTTGATGGAATTTTAGTAACTGGTATTGCAACTATGAGTATGCCATTATTTTTTAGCACTTTTTTTGATTCTCTGACAAATTGACTTAGCGGCCTAAAATGCTGTGCAGACTCTAAAGCAATTACTCTATCTACAGAACTGTTAGAAATAGGCAATGCAGTAGAAGTTGCATTTACAAATCTAACATCATCTGTCTGCAAAAGAGCATACGAGTTCTCTTTCATACCTGAAATATTGTTGCCAACTAATTTTGTTGATAACACTAATTGTTGAAAATTGGTGTTTATGCATGTGATGTTGATATTTCCATATTGTGATTTCCAATATGTTGCGGGTGCAGAAAAACCACTTCCTACATCTATGACGATGCTTGCAGAATTCAAATCTGCAATCTCGCCAATTAGTTTACACAGTTCATTTTGTGCTCCAAGTGGATCTGCCTGATTATTTTTCCAATATCCAAAATTAAGCATGTTGTTATCAGTAGCAAGTTGCATTAGCGGAGATAGTGAATTGTAGAGATTTACAACATCGCGCTCTCTGCGTCTGAATGTCCATAAAAAAACTTGTAGCGGATTTATTGAAACCATAGTTTCTAAACTAGTAATTTGTATTATCTCTAATTATTATTCTATACGTAAAAGATGTTTTTTATTGAACCATGTGCAAACAATGACATGAACAGTTGTGACACAAGAACACGCGCATACAAAAATGGAAAGACTTTTGATCAATGTAGGCAAATTGCTGAAACAGTCTCTGTACAGATTGCCAAAAAAATTAACGAAACAGGAATTATTTTATGGACAGAAATTTTGGAAACTGTTGATCACGATGAGCTAGTCTACAAGCTTACTCTAAAATATCTCAGGCGTGATGGTTATGACATTGGGGACTGGAAGACTCCTCAAGTTACAAAGATCACTGTTTAGAGTCTACTGCACAACTATCAGAATTGATTCTTCTAATGTTTCTTGCCATGATAAAAGGAGTAAGAAGCAAGATTGGAATTGAGATGGCGATAAAAATAGTTTGAAGCTGTGCCTCATAGCTTGTCAAAAATAACGTGACTCCAGTAGCCCCGGCCCTAGTCAGAAAAGCATTGTAAACGTAGTATCTGCACATGTTGGGCACCCTACAAAGAGTCCAGTTATTGCGCCGAAAGTTCCAAGACTCTTTCCTTTTCTTGACATGGTAAATGTTTTTGAAGATATGGTAAAGTTTAGACCTACCAGAAACGAAACCATTGTTAGCAAAACAAAATTCAAAGGATTTATCTGCATGATTGAGTGATAGAAATTAATCGTGAAGATCAATGAGATTCAAGACTCCGATTATGTCGACACGAAAATAACGTATGTAGGGTTTGTTGATCCCTATGGCGTAGAGGGTCTACTGATTCTAAGATCAGACGACGGAAAGGAGTTTCACATGAGGGCCTTTTCGGGTGAAGTAGCTAGACACATAACCAATTTTGTTGAAGGGCAAAGAGATTCCATACCAACAATTTACAACATGATTGAAGAAATTTCTGAATTAAACGAATTGCTCATGGTTAGAATAAAAGTCTATGAAAGCGGAAGCGTATTGCGTGCAAACTTGTATTTTACTGGAAAAAATGAACTTGTTATGCGAAACTATCGTGCTTCTGATGCAATCGCACTTGCATCATTTTATAATGTTCCAATCCTAGTAAGAAAAAATCTTCTAAAAGAAAAGATGGAAGCCTAGGTAACTATTTCGTCTAATCTTCCTTCTTGCTGAGCTCGTTTGAGCTCCATTGCAATTCTTCTTCCAACTCCAAACACAGTTCCGTACTTGTATTTTGTGTATGGGCTAGTTGTGGCAAGAATTGGATTTCCAGGAACTCTAAGTGATACATCATACACTACAATTTCCAAATCACGCGTGATTACACTTTGCAATGAAAATGGGCCAATGATTCCTGGTGGATATTCTTTTCTTACTGCATTGACAAATTTATCTCCAGCAGACAAAACTTTTTCCAAAAGTGATTCTCTTATGCTTGCTGGAGTGTGGCCTACTTCTATATTTTGTAGTTCTATGTTTGTTTCAAGTTGCTGTCTGGCAGGAAGTGAAGTAAAATCATGTATGTTTGTCTGCAGTCTTCTCTCTATACCTAAAAAGTCAACTTCATCTGAAATTGGAGTATGAAAATAATTGAAATTAAAATATGTCCCTATCACATGCTCCTCAATACTTGCACTTTTTAATGCGTCTCTTGAAACAAGTCCGCGTCCAATCTTGATTTCTGCTTTGTCTTTGTATTCTGAATATGATGAAACATTAAAGAAAGCTCTCTCCAGTTTACGAGATTTCTCCTGTACCTTAACAATGACAGGTCTGTCTATGTCCTTTGGATCTTTGAAAAGTTTGGGATGTTTTATCTTGGCTTTTTCAAGCAGATAGTATTGATTCTTTGGATGTGAACGTTCTTCTGCTTGAAACAATGATCTATTTCCAAATATTGGTACTTTGAAATTATTTTCAACACTTGGATATCCAAGATAAGCTGTAAGTGCTCGGTGTGGTACAATTACTGTGTTTGAAGCGCGCAGACGAGCTTGAATTTTTGGAGAAAGCATATCCTTGAATTTGTTTAGAATTATGATCTCGTCTGCAAGTCTAGAGAATCTTTTGTATGGGGCTTCGCGTCCTTTTTGGCACACGACTACGGTTTGCAAATTTTCGTCTTTTGCACCATCCATTATTTCAAGTGCAGAATGACTGCCAAGCGTACCTACGGTAAGATCAGAATATTCGTTGACAATTTTCTGAATATCTGATCTTTTTATCATATGGTAATCTCTTTTTTGTGGATAAAAAAGCGTTTTTTATTTTAAATCTTCTTTATCTTTAAAGTCCTTTAGCTCTTTTTCTGATTCTAGTCTTCCCTTTTCAAACTCCCCTTTTGCTTTGCCAAAGGTGCGAGCAAGCTCTGGGATCTTTTTTGCACCAAAGATTAAGGCTGCTATTACTATTACGACTAATATGATTTGTTCATAAGCCATATGTGTATTATTTGAGCAACTTAAGATTTAAATGTTGCAATCTGTTTGGCGCGACGTTCTGCAAAAAACATACCTATGAGATATAATGCCATCATGGGGCCAGAAACAAACCACATGGTGATACCACTTCCATCTGGAGTTATGGCTGCACCTAGGATGACTATAGCTATGATGGCATATCTGATGTTTTTTCTCCAGAACTTTTCGCTTACTAATCCTGATGCAGAAACTGCATACATTATCAACGGTAGCTGAAATGAAACACCAAATGATAAAAGAAATTGTAATACAAATGTAATGAAGTCAACAACATTAAGGAAAGTCAATAACTCTGATGATTGACCATACTTGTAAAGAAATTCTAAAATGTAAGGAGTAACAAAAAGGTATGAAAAAACGCATCCCGCTATGAAAAGACAAACAACTGGAACTGTCAGAGATCTGATTATCTTGGCTTCTTTTCTGTCAAATGCGGGAGTTAAAAATCCGATGAATTCTTTTACAATTATTGGCATTCCTATTACAATGCCAAGTAAAACAGCAACATAAAATTGGGCAAAAAATGCCTGACCTGGTGCTGTTTGGATTAGTTGTACTGTTGGTGGCAGTAACTGATGTTTCATTGCTACCGTAACTTGTGCGGCCATGTTGTCAAACGGATTTGGGTTTGGATAATACAATGTTATTCCATTGTAAACAAAAGGTGTAAGATGAAAACCAAGTATGAAAAACGTAATTATGCCAACTGCAATAACCATTCTAAGTACGCGTTTTCTAATCTCATCCAGATGTTCGCCTACTTGTTTTAGTTCATCCATTGGATGTTGTAAAATGGTAAAAACCATATTAAATCTCTTTTATCATGGTGAAACATATTGAACCGCGTTGTTGCTTGTTGACAAATCTTATAATGTGTCCTAGGAACGAAATATGTAAGAAAATGGTTAAAAAAACACCTAAGAAAGCAACTAAACTTCTCTGGGTCGCGATTCCTCTGATGATAATTGGACTAATAGTTGTGATTATAGGATTAATTCAAGGAAGCTATGACACAAACTCGACATGGGTGATTGGCATAGTAATCATGTCAGGTGGTTGGATATTGTTTAAGATTACTCCTAAAAAGAATTAATTTTCTGTGTTTATTGTCCAGGGATGGGTAGTATTTTATTAGACGGGAGATTACTTTTTTCCTGTTCTGGTACTGAAAAATTCTCAAGCTCGACAGTAAGCTCAGTGCTTACTTCAAATGTTTTTTCAAGCTCTACCGCAAGTTCCGCAATATCTTTTGGCAAGTAAATTTCACGACAACCTTTCAAAAATACGCGTTCTCCTTTTTCTGCTTGCTCTCCACCAAACTTGTCCTTTAGGAATTTGGCTAATTTTTCCACTTCGTCACGCTTTATCATGTTATAATAGAATACTATTCCATGAACTGAAGTATATTCCCAAGGTGTTCCATTTCTATAGCAAAATACTGCAAAGTGTGTTCCCTGTTCGTCTTTGGTGCATTTTATTTCCCATACCAGCACTTTTTTTGGATCATACTGTGCTTGTCTAAACTCATCTATGGAAAGCTTCCAATATCGTAAGCGTGACATGTTATCAATGAATAAATATTCGCTTATAAAATTGTGTGCATGGAAGTTATTCCTAGCACACGCTTAGAACTATTATCTGAAATGGAAGAGAGGTATGAAAAAAAAGACAAAGAGTATTTCATGCATCTTTTAGATCATAAAGATTTTGTCATAAGGACAAGGGCAGTATGCATTCTGGTGGATTTTGGAGGAGAAGAAATGGTTTCACATGTTGCTACTGTTTTAAAAAATGATTCAAACGAGCTTGTAAGACATGAAGCGGCATTTTCACTTGGTCAGATGTGTTATAGTAGTGGAATAAAACCACTTGAAGATGCAGTCAAAAACGATCCTAGCTTCTTTGTAAGACATGAAGCTGCAATTGCACTGGGAGTTATAGGCTCTCAGGAAGCAAAAGAAACACTGCAAAGTGCTCTTGAAGATTCAAGCGAACCAGTACGAGAATCTGCAGTTGTCGCTCTCTCAAATTTGCAATTTATGGAAAAATTAAGCAAAAATGAGAGATTTGCCAAGCTAACTGGCGGTTAGAGCGGTATTACTTTTGTTCCTTCAGGTGTTGCTTCAAAATTGTATATTGTGTCAACATTAGAATTTTCAAATATTTCAGAATCATGTGTGATTATAATGAACTGAGATATTGTAGCTAGATTAGCTTCAAACGCATTAGAAAGAATCCCTACAAGTGATTTTCTACGCTCTTCATCTAAATGTGTGGTTGGTTCATCAAGTATGATGAAATTAAGATTAGAGGAACCTAGAATGTGTGCCATTCCAAGTCGCAGAGCTAATGCTATGCTAACTTTTTCACCACCACTTAGAGAATCAAGTTCCAGAACTGTATTTCCAGAATAACATGAAATTCCTACGTCTCGAGCTTTTTCCTGCAACAAAACTCTTTGAATCTTTACATTAAACGCAACCAAATATTCTGATGCCTTTTGCGATATCAAGTTTAGTGCCCATGATCGTAAACTCGTTGCAACAGGTCCGTCCCTATTAAAAATCTGACCTCGTATCTCTTCTAATTGTAAAACATATTTTTTTACTAAAACAAGTTCTTCTAATGCTTGGGAGATATTTTTTTGTTGCTCTTCTGCCGTCTGTATCTTCTGTGTTATTGCACCGATTTCTTGTTCTATCATACTAAGTGACTTGCGTTTTTGATCAAAAGAAATTTTTAGATTTTTAAATTCTGTTAGATCAAATCCACCTGTTTCTTCTTGAAGTGTGAGTATTGTTTTACATAGTGCCTCGGAATGAGGATCTATTACCAAATGCATCATATTTTCTGACGAATTAAATTCAGACGGGATTTTTTGAATGTTATTTTTTAATATAGATATTTCCTCTTTTAGGTATGCTAATTCTTGAGGCCGTCTTATTCCGTGTATTGAGAGCGTTCTTTCCGCACTGAGTGCCTTTTGTAGATTTTGCTCAAGAACATGTTTTTTCTCACGATTTTCTTTTTCTAGTTTTGTCAGTAAGTCTATTTTATTTCGTATTTTTACAATCTCATTACGAATATGTTCTTCCTCAAAAAGGGGATTGAGTGTTTCTACTTTGGAATCACAAACTGGACACTTTCCATCTTGTAGTCTTAGCTTACCTGCAAGTTCCTCTTGACCATCTAGTTTGCCTATCTTTTCTACAAATTCTTGAATCACTCTTCTTGATGATTCTAATTCGATTTCTATTTTTACTATCTGTGATTCAGTTTCTTTTTTGGATGATGCGTGGGTAAAACATCCATCACAATCGGAGACTTTTTTCTCTTTTTCCTCTATTTCTTTTTTAAGAGATGTGATTGCAGTTTTTACATATTGAACGAGTTCCGACTTTCTTGTTTCTAATTCTTTTATCTTTATTTCTTTTGTAGAATCTGAGTCAATCTTATTTTGCAGTTGAACAAGTTCATTTTCTTGTATTTTCTTCCTTGTGATCATCTCTTCTCTTTGTGGCTTTGCTAGATTGATCTCTTTTGTAAGAAAATCAATCTTGATTTTTAGGCTTTCAATATCTCGGTCGTCGTATTCTAATTTCTCTTTTATAGAAACACGAAAGTTTTCTATAACATCTTTCATTATTTCAAACGCTGTATCAAGTTTATCAATTCCGATAATGGCATTTACTAATTCCTTGAATTTTTTTGGATCTGCATTAATTATGGAATTAAGTTCGCCTTGTTGAACAATTGATGCTACCTTAAGCTTATCAAAATCCATGCCTATCAAAGACTCAATTGTCTTTGTCATGGATTCGCCAAACTGCTTTCTTTCTCCTGATGCAAGCGGTATGAGAGTGTCGTTTTTTTTCTCAAAAAACTGGGCAGAAACTGTTCCCTTTGAATCAATTTTACGTATTGCTTCAAACTGTCTGTCTAAAATGGAGAAATTCACCTTGGCATACGCCTGGTTTGCACCTCGACGAACCAATCCCTTGTTAGAATTTCTAGTATGTTGACCAAATAGTGCGAATGTTATTCCATCTATGACACTTGATTTGCCTGCTCCATTCTGACCAACAAAGACTGTTACACCTTTGTTAAATCCTAGTTTTGTATTGGAATGGGAAAGAAAATTACCGAGCTCTATTTCGTTTAACATTTTTTCATGTCCTTTTTGAATTGAATAAAGTTTTCAATTACTAGATGATTTGCTTCTCCGATCTGGTTTTTTGAAAGAAGTGGAAGTAGATCGTTAATTGCAAAATTTGCTAGACTTTCAGAGTTTAGAATATCTTTTGCAAGCTTTAACATTTCATCATCAATTTTTGCAGGTCTATTGATAAACACTGAACCTTCACTTTCTTCTGGCATTATTGTTTTCCAAAAACACCGTAGTGTAAGAGGAAATAGTCTTGCAATTTGTGATTGGACAAGGTCAGTCTCTATGTTGCCACCATGAATTTTTATTTCAACTATTGGTTTTCTTGAAAATGATTGTATTTTTTCTGATAAGTTGTTTACTTCTTGTGTCAGGTTGTCAAAACTAGTTCTAACTGAATATTGAGGTCTGATGTCAAGTTTTATCCAATTTGGTTTTGCTTCAGATGACGAGATGTCTACTTCGTAAAATCCTTTTTGTGTTTCCTTAATTCCTTCACTTGAGGTAAGTTCTATAGAACCTGGATACGCTAAAGGTCCGCCTAAATGGTTGAATTTTTTTAATTCTCTCTCATGAAGATGCCCCATGGCATAGTATGTGAAGTTCTTTGGAAGATCTGTAGAATTTAATTCTCCTGCAAACTTGTTGATCTCTGTAATTCCTTGATGTAATACAAGAATTTTGTGACCCATGTGATTCTTTGCTTCGGCATCCGCCTTTGCAAAATCTTGCTCAAAGGTATGAATTTCATTTTTTCTTCGTTTATCATATCCTAAAATCATGGTGTCTTTGTATTGGAATGGTTTTCCATTTCCAATATATTTGGAAAATTCCAAATTGTGATAAACAAACGGTATAGGTGTTGCACGTATTCTGCTGATGTCATGATCACCAAGAATAAAAAAAGAATCAATATTATTTTGTTTTAAGCGCTTTAGTGCATTTGCTAAAACCAAGATTGCCTTTCCACTGGGAGTTGGTACGTGAAATATGTCGCCTGCAAAAATTACAAAATCTACATGATCGTTTATTGAAGTGTCAATTGCTTGGTTAAACGCAGAATATACGTCCTCTTCTCTTTCCTCTGAATGATATTGTACAAACCCTAAATGTGTGTCCGCGATATGAGAGAAAATCATTAGTCCATCAATAGATCTTTTTGGATTAGTCCTCGGGTTGGTTCAATGCCAATTTCTTTGAACTTTGTAGATTCTGACCACTCTGATACTGCATTCAGATCGGAACCCACGGTCTTTCCTTTTACTTCATCAACATGTACTATTGCTGGTAGATTGACCCATTGTCCTATGAGAATAGCGTCACCTATGTTCAAAGATGACAACTGAGAAAGCAGATCCTTACTGAGTGATTCTGCAGCTGAGGCAATTTGTTGTTGATCATCATCTTGTACAATTTTCATTATGGCAAGCGAACCCATCTGACTTAGTACATTTGGATCAATGTTTCGAGGTCTTTGAGATACTATACCAAGTCCAATTCCAAACTTTCTCCCCTCTCTTGCCACTTTGGATGCCCAGTATTTTGTGTCAGTGTGCTCTCCTTTTGGAATAAAAACATGTGCTTCTTCAATTATTACAAAAATAGGTGCAGAAAATTTATTGTTCTTTCTTGAAGATTCTTTTCCTCTTTTTGCCCAGCATGCATCTTTTCTAGCTGTTAGCAACTCTTGTAAATAATATGCTAAACCTGCATTTGCTTGTCTTTCACTTAGTTCAGCAACACTTAGTACGTTAACCCTGCCCTCTTTTATCAAATCAACTGGATCTCCACAATCTGGATCTAAAATATCAGAAAACCTATGTTTTGCATCATCAATTTTATCAAGAACTCGACTTGCACTATCTGCATATCCTTTTGTTGTATGTCCAAATGATGAAACACTATCTTCTAGTGCTGTCCAGAAATCTTTTGCTTGTTTGACTGAATCCGTAAATGCTTCACGTAATGCTCTTTGTTGCTTGTCTGCATTTTCTCTAATCTCTATTACTTCAGCAAGCTTGTCTGCTTGTAATAATCTTGGATTTATTTTAGCTGTCATTATGTTGATTTTTGGCAGATTCAGATTTTCATAATCATTGTGATAATCAAAAATTATTAGTGTTCCTTGGAGTGTTGCTATCTGCTTGGCAATGAGTGATACCAGGTTACTTTTTCCCATGCCTGTCATAGCAAGTATGCCTATGTGTCTTGAAACAATTTTGTTCAGGTTTACTTTGGCTTCAGTTTCTGAATTTCTAAGAAGTGATCCTATTCTAATCCATTCATTTTCCTTTGGCGCAAATATTATGCCCAAATCCTCTTCTGTTGCATCAAGTATTGAAGATCCTGGTAATGGCGGAATTGCAGGCAAAACAGCTTGTCCTTTTTGTAACTTGTCTAAAAATCCAAGAATTCCTATTTTTACTTTATAGTTTTTATCTCGAGAATTAAGCGATGCCACCTCTTTACTTTCTATAGCTTCGTCAAAGTTTCGTACATCTGTTAGCGCATCACTTGAAACAACTGATCTTTCTACTAATCCGAGTAGCTTTCCATTTTGTGAATCAATAATAACGTATTCTCCTACCGCAAGTGGTTTAGATGATTGTGCGGTAACTTCGGTTGGTTTTGATTCTCCTATTACAACTCCGATTGTCATCCTAGTACCTCCCTTGATCCAATTTCATTTCCTAGTCCATATAGACTAACAAGTCGTGCAAGATCCGTATACGTTATCTTGCATTTGTTGTGTGCAAGCTTTAAGGCATACGGATATCCGGAAACACTGTTTTTATACAATCTGTCTAAAAGTGATTTTACTTCTGCCTCATAATGATCAGATCCAAATAATTCGATTTTTATCAACGGTGTAGAGTCACTTAATCTTGCATATGTTGATGAGATAACTTTGCCTGGCCCTAATTCCTTGTCAACAAAAATTTTACTAAAACCTGGTTTCTTTATGGCGTGATTATAGTAAAAAATATCTCCTGCCAAAGAACCAAATTTTTCAAACTGTTTTCTGGCTGAAGAAGTTTTTGATATGAATATTACATTGTTTCTTTTTTTAATGGCTGTTGTAATCATGGAACTAAGGGCGGATTGTCTGGTTAGAAATTGAGAATATAATGAACCATCTAATATTACTACGTCTGCTTTATCTACAGATGCGGTACATGCACCTATTTCCATTTTACTGGCCTGCGTCTCAAGTTCGGGTGACGGCGTACCTAGACCATGATTATGAAATTCTGAAATCACCGTGCTATCTGATTTTATAGCTACTGCTGTAACTACCCATAGTTCTAAACCTTGAAATTTTGTGCTATTGTAGCTACTGTCGATTCCGGCAATTTCACAATCCTGTTTCTGTGGCATGTATTCTATCCAATTGTGCTTGGCTTCCTCTATGATATGCTCAAATTTTTCACCTTTTAAAATAGAGAGCGTCTCTTCGCGTTTTTTTAATGCGTCAATGTATACGGTATTAAGCATAAGCACACTTTGTATACAAGCATAAAATGTTTAGCGTTTAAAACAGATTAGTGTACAAGCTAAGACGTAATCCATTTTTGTCTAACTCTTATTCGTAATTGTCCAGTACTTCTAAACAATAGTTGCAGACGGGATACCCATTATCCTCATATTCAGTTTTACAACGTTTGCATATTTTACGCATGTATGGTATACAACATCTTGCTATTTTCATTTATGGCTAAGAAAATTAGGAGCTAATTTATTGTACAGATACATAAGATTGCCGTGTTCGAAAATGAAAAAACTTGGGCTAGTGCAGTATTAAACAACTCTACTGATGAATTCGACAGGAAATTTGATCAGGCAATTGATATGGTAAAAAAAGATTTTGGAAAAAGATATCCTATGATAATAGGAGGAAAAGAAATTTACTCTGATAATCAATTCCAAGTACGATCTCCTGCTGATACTAGAATTGTTATTGCAACTTTTCCATTGGCAACAAAAGAAGATACGCTTCATGCTATAGACTCTGCAAAAGATGCCTTTTCAAGATGGAGCCAAATTCCTTATCAAAAAAGAGTTGAAATCTTTAGGGAATGTGCAAACACTTTGTCCTCTGATAAATTCCAACTTGCTGCTATAATGACATTTGAAAACGGTAAAAACCGTCTTGAATCTATGGGAGATGTAGATGAGGCAATTGATTTTCTTAGGTTTTATTCAGACCAACTTGAATCAAATCAAGGCTTTTCTAAGGAAACAAAGAGTGTCAGTACCAATGAAAAGACGCGAAGTGTGCTCAAACCATATGGTCTTTGGGGAATAATATCGCCATTTAATTTTCCATCTGCTATTGCAATTGGGATGACTACGGGCGCTCTCATTACGGGCAACTCTGCAGTTCTAAAACCATCTAGTGATACTCCACTTTCAGCATTCAAATTTGTAGAATCAATCTATCACAAGCTTCCTCCGGCAGCTTTGAATTTTGTTACTGGCGCAGGAAGTGTTGTAGGTAAAACAATACTTGAAAGCTCACTTGTTGATGGAATTGCTTTTACTGGCTCAAAAGAAGTTGGAATGTCAGGGTTTGAAGCTTTTGTCAAGAAACAACCACGACCATTTATTTCTGAAATGGGAGGAAAGAATCCTGCTATAATTACCGAGTCTGCAGATCTTGAAAAAGCAGCAGAGGGAGTTTTACGTGCATCATTTGGATATGGTGGACAAAAGTGTAGTGCCTGTTCCAGAGTTTATGTGCAAAAAAATATCGCAAATCAGTTTATGGAAAAACTGGTATTAAAAGCAAAATCCCTCAAGATAGGTTATCCTTGGCAAAAAGATGTTTTTTTGGGACCCGTAATCAATGAAGCTGCGGTAAAAAAATTCCAAAGAGCATCTGACGTTGCAAAAAAAGATGGAAAGGTTGTATTTGGCGGTTCTGTTCTAAAGGATTCAGATTATCAACACGGATATTTTGTAGAGCCGACAATAGTTACCGACCTTCCACAAGGACATGATCTAATAACAGAAGAATTGTTTTTGCCATTTGTTTGTGTTATTTCGTTTGATAGCTTTGATGAAGGAATAAAAATGGCAAATAAAACCAATTACGGTCTTACTGCTGGGATATTTAGCAAGGATCAGAAAGAAATTGAAGCGTTCTTTGAAAAAATTGAAGCCGGTGTAACTTATGCAAATAGGGCTGCAAGTGCAACCACAGGTGCAATGGTTGGAGCCCAACCATTTGTTGGCTGGAAAGAGTCTGGAATTTCAGGTAAAGGAGCTGGAGGGGCTTACTACCTTCTTCAATTCATGAGAGAGCAGACTCAAACTCGATGTGAATGAATAAAAGAACTTCCCAAAAGCAGAATGTTTCGCTTTCTTTCCTTTAATCTTCTAATAGAATAGGGAAGCCAGTTGGTGCCATATGGAATGTACTCCGATACTGAAAATCCTTTTTTTACAAGAATTGGTTTTAATTCATCTCGTATTCCCTTGAGCATTTGGAATTCAAATTTTCTTTCATGAGTTTTGTACAATTGTATGGCCTCATCTATTAACTTAGAATCATGCGTTGCAATACCAAACTCATTACCATTAACAAAAAGCATTATCATTAATTTCTTATAATTTTCATCAACCTCTTTTCTTGTCTGAAAAGCAGTTTTCTTATCTTCATGATATGCTCCTTTTACTAGACGAACTTTTGCTCCTTTTTTTAGCAGCTCGGCCAAATCTTTTGATGTTCGTTTTAGATTTGCTTGAAGTGCTATGCCCAATCTTTCGTATTTGTCAAATAATTCATCATAGATCCCTATGGTGTCATCAGTATGTTCGGATGACTCCATGTCAATCCAGACAAAAGACTGCGATAATGATGCCTTTTCTATTATTTTGCTAAAGTTTTCAGAGCACTCCTTTTTGTTTTTTGATAGTCCTATCTGTGTAGGTTTGATTGATACACCACCTTCTACTTTGGATTTGTGTAAATTAGCAACAAGAACAAGATATTCTGATACGGTGTTCTCAATTTGATTTTTTGAAGTCATATGTTCACCAAGCTTGTTGATTATTGCATCCATGCCATGCTTGTTTGCAAGCCGTGCAGACTCCAAAGCTTGCTCCATGGTGTCACCAGCTATCCATTGCTTGGCTATTATGAAGAGAAATCTCTCCATTAGACCAGATTCGGATTGTTTCAATTCATTGACCTTCTTTTCATTATATCTGACAGGATTAATTCCATAATTCAATTTATGTACTAATCTCGTTTATGTAGGATTATTTTTCCTATTACTAATAGCTTTAACAAGGGTTCACTCTAAGGTTGATTATCTTGAAGAGAATCGGACTTTTGGGGTGTGGCGCAATTGGTACTGAAATTGCCTTGGCAATTGATTCAGGAAAGATTCCAGCTAAACTAACTCATGTTTTTGATTTTTCTAAAGATGCCTCAAAATTACTAGTAACAAAACTAAAGGACAAACCTGAGATCACTGAAAACGTAGGTTTGCTTGCGGCTGCACCAACTGATATTATTGTAGAAGCAGCGTCCCAAGATGCAGTCAGGGATAATGCACTCAGTATACTACAAAACAGAAAAGATCTGATGATCATGAGTGTTGGCGCACTTTTAGACGAATCTATTTTAGATATTATAATTGAAGGCTGTAAGGATTTCAAAAGATCAATCTATCTTCCATCTGGAGCAATTTTAGGTTTAGATGGTATACGTTCTGTAAAAGATGAATTAGAATCGATTACATTAGTTACAACAAAAAGCCCAAGATCATTAAAAGGTGCAAAATTCTTTGAAACTT
The DNA here is from genome assembly GCA_007280335.1 of Nitrosopumilales archaeon. Taxonomy (GTDB): domain Archaea; phylum Thermoproteota; class Nitrososphaeria; order Nitrososphaerales; family Nitrosopumilaceae; genus TA-20. The sequence continues at coordinate 20,673 of QYQE01000030.1, forward strand.
CGAAACTTGATATTGAAAATATTAAAGAGTCTACTATACTCTTTGACGGCACAGCACAAGAAGCTGTGCAACTTTTCCCTGCCAACATTAACGTGGCAGCTCTTCTTAGCTTGGCTGGACTTGGAAGCTTTAACACCAAAGTGAGAATAGTTGCAGACCCAAATACTGACAAAAACACTCATGAGATAGTAGCTCAAGGTAAATTTGGCAAGTTCTCAATCAAGGTAGAAAATGTACCAAGCCCAAGCAATCCAAAAACAAGTAGGCTTGCAATTTTGTCTGCGATAGAGTGCTTGAGGGCAGTCTGTAATAATGATATCATAATAGGA
>QYQE01000040.1 GCA_007280335.1 Nitrosopumilales archaeon
GGATTTCTATATAGCTATGATTAAAAAGCGCAAAAGAACCTCAATAACCGATGGAAAAGATTGTAGTCGATACCAGTATTATCATAGATGGGGAAATTACAAAGTTAATTGAATCAGGCAATCTAAAAAACTGTGAGATAGTTATCCCAGTTGCAGTACTTGATGAGCTCCAATCTCAAGCTTCACAAAGTAAAGAATACGGATTTGTGGGTTTGGGAGAAATAAAAAAAATTCGTGAGTTGTCTGAAAAAAATAACATTACTTTGAGATTTGAAGGAGAAAGGCCAAGCATGGATGATATTAAACTTGCAAGCCATGGAAGAATAGATGCAATAATAAAAGATATTGCAAAGAGAAATGATGCTACCTTTTACACTGCAGATTATGTTCAAGCACTTGTTGCCCAAGTAGAAGGCATAAAAACCAGATATTCAAAGCCGGACATCAAAACAACAGGTTTAGAGTTTGAGAAGTTTTTTGATGCTCAAACAATGAGTATCCACCTAAAAGAAGGAACAAACCCCATGGCAAAGCGAGGAAAGCCTGGCGCATTTACACTTGTAGATCTAGAGGATAAAATTCTCACAAAAGACTATCTAAGTGATATAACAACAGAGATTCTTGAAGCGTCAAGAGTTAATCAGTCAGGACAAGTTGAGATTTCAAAACCAGGAGCGTTAGTAATTCAGTTTAAAGACTATAGAACAACAATAACACATCCTCCTTTTTCAAGCAGTTATGAAATAACCATAACACACCCAATAGTGAAATTATCTCTAGAACAGTACACTATTTCTGAAAAGTTAATGACGCGGTTTTCAGAAAAAGCCGAAGGCATTCTTATTTCTGGATCCCCCGGCTCTGGAAAAAGTACGTTTGCGTCTAGTCTTGCCGAGTTTTATTCCAAAAAAGGCAAAATAGTCAAAACTCTTGAATCACCAAGAGATTTACAAGTTAATGAAAAGATAACTCAGTATACTCATCTTGATGGCAGTTTTGAAAATTCGGCAGATATTTTGCTCCTAGTAAGACCAGACTATACAATCTTTGATGAAGTTAGAAGATTCCAAGACTTTAGAGTATTTGCAGATTTGAGATTAGCAGGTGTAGGTATGGTTGGAGTCGTACATGCAAATGCGCCACTAGATGCAATTCAGCGATTTATTGGCAAAGTTGAGCTTGGCATGATTCCCCACATATTAGATACAGTGGTATTTGTAAAAGCTGGAAATATTGCTCAGGTGTATGAATTAGAATTCAAAGTCAAAGTTCCAACTGGCATGACCGAACAAGACTTGGCAAGACCAGTAATAGAGGTACGAAATTTTGAGAATCATAATTTAGAGTATGAAATCTATACTTATGGTGAGGAAAACATCGTCATACCAATCTCAAAAGAAGCAAAAAGTGGAGGTATAGAAAAACTAGCAGAATCAAAAATAAGAGAGACAATACGCAGGTTTGATTCTGAGGCAGAGATTGAGATCCTATCAAATAATAGCATAAGAGTGCGAGTAGACAAAGAAGTCATGCCGTCAATAATTGGACGCGGTGGTGCTACTATAAACGATCTTGAAAAAACTCTTGGGGTACATATCGATGTAGAGTCAAAAGAGGAAACTTCTTTTGGAAAAGGCGAGTGGTTTGAAATGTCTGAATCAGGAAATAATATGATACTTGAAGTAGATACTAGTAAAACAGGAATGTCTGCAGATATCTATGTAAAAGACAAACTTGTAACGTCATCATATGTTGGAAAAAATGGCAAGATAATTATTTCTAAAAAATCTGACAGTGGAAAAAGAATAATGAAGGCAGCAATGTCAAAACAAGATCTCAGAATAGTTATATGAAATTAATCACTCAAAATTACTAAGAACTTTTGGATTTGCTTTCAAATACGTGATAAATTTTCGTAGCTGTTTTATCGTTTTTGGATTAAGATGGTGTTCTATTCCTTCTGCATCTTTATTTGCTGCAGTATGATCTATTCCAAGCATCTTAAAGAATTCTAATAGTATTCCATGTTTTTGTCGTATTGTGGCTGCAACAGCATTACCTTTTGAAGTCAAATTAATTCCTCGATATTTTTCATACTCCAAGTATCCATTTTCATCAAGCCTTTGCAACATCTTTGTCACCGAAGGTGCGCTAACATTCATGTATCTAGAAATATCAAGCGTATTCGCATATCCTTTTAGCTCTACTAGTTCGGATATCACCTCTAGATAATCTTCCATTCGTGAACTAGAATCAGCCTTGGCTGACTTGTGAGCTGCCTTTATAGACTCTAGTCTTTCAGCGCGTTTTTCCTTCATATTTTGTCGAGATATACCTTGAATGATATAATCTGTTCTTTTTGTATAAGAAATCTTTACCTCGTTGTGATTGATCTTTACCATGGAATTTTAACTATCAAAAAATGGAGTTCCCAGAATGGACGAACATTATAAGAAGCATATTGCTAGAATTAAAAAAATCGGAGAATCCGCCAAAAGAAGGACTGAGATTTATTCAGGGCTTGCCAGTCTAGATGACAGGGGAACTGCACGTTCTCTAGGATCTTTACAACGTGCATCTGCACCTGGGAAAAAACTGCAAAAGATAGGATTCATTCTGTTTTGGATTCCAGAGCCATTAATGATAACAAATGCAGTGGCGGTTCCTATGATCATAGCTGGAAAGTACATGGACAAAGTTTACAACGGAGCTACCATTTCAGACGTAGGACATGAAACTAGGAATACGTTTGGAGCAATTAACGACATCAAAGAGCATATGAGATAATCTAGAAATTTTTATTATTTTTATTAGCAAAAACATACATACATAGATACAAAACTTTTCTTGTCTATATCCCCATTGGTTTTTAACTAGAACTTTTTCTTCATATGATGTGGCATCAAGAGCCCAAGTTCTAATCCCTATAGCAATCGCAGCAGTCATAATAGGAGTTGTGGGAGTGTTAACAATACCATCTGATGCCAAACTTGCCGAAACCAAGTTTCCAATGGGAACGATAAAGCTTGATGATGTCATTTTAGATGTACAGATAGCTGAAACAGATTCACAAAAGACCCGTGGTTTGATGTTCCAAAAACAACTTCAATATGATCAAGGAATGATCTTTGTGTTCAACAACGAGCAGATAGTACCCATATGGATGCTAAACATGCAGTTTCCATTGGACATAATTTGGTTTGATTCATCTGGAAATGTAGTCCACATAGCAAAAAATGTAGCTCCTTGCAAGTCTGCAATTGAGACAGCAACTTGTACTGTTGACAATGGCGCTGGAAAGAACGCCAAATATGTTTTAGAGGTCACTGCCGGCTTTGTTGACAAGTTCAACATCACAGAAAATTCCAAGCTTCAGATAATTTCTATTTAGTATAATTTTTTTTAATAGATTGTTTTACTTCTTCAAAGGCTATTTGTACCTCACTTACTGCAGCTTCGTTTTCTAATGTACTGATATCTCCAATCTCATCTCCCTTTGCAATTGCTTTTAGTAGTCTTCGCATTATTTTCCCACTACGTGTTTTTGGGAGTCTTGTAACAAAATACAATTGTTCAGGTGAAGCTATGGGACCTATGACATTTCTTATGTGAAGTATGATTTCATTTTTTAGAGTTTCACTACCTGAGTAACCATCCCGTAGGACCACAAATGCAATTATTGCTTCTCCTTTGACATCATGTGGAATGCCACACACTGCAGATTCTGCAACAGATTTATGCGATACAAACCCACTTTCAAGTTCTGCAGTTCCAAGTCTATGACCTGCAACTTTTAGAACATCGTCTGCTCTGCCTAACATCCACAAATATCCATCTTTGTCTTTGATGGAATAATCACCTGAATAGTAACTCGTTTTGTATTTAGACCAGTAGGCTAGTTTGTATTTTTCATCATCGTTCCACAATGTCAAAAGCATGCCAGGCCATGGTTTTCTAACTACAAGATATCCCTTGGTTTCCGGAGCAACTTCATTTCCTGCTTCATCTACTACTGCAATGTCAACTCCTGGAATTGGTCGCGTAGCAGAACCTGGTCTGAGATGAATCGTCTCCAATCCAGGTACAGCTGTTATCATTGCACCGCCAGTTTCTGTCTGCCACCAAGTATCAACAATTGGACATTTCTTTTTACCTATAACATCATAGTACCACTTCCAAACCTCTGGATTGATTGGCTCCCCAACTGTTCCAAGCAGACGTAATGACGAAAGATCATAAGAGTTTGGAATGCCATCACCAAACTTCATGAACATGCGGAGTGCGGTGGGTGTTGTGTAAAATATTGTTACTTTATATTTTTGAATGATCTCCCACATTCTTGCATGTGTTGGAAAATCCGGAGCTCCTTCATACATCACTTGGGTTGCACCATGTAATAATGGACCATATACCACATAGCTGTGTCCTGTAACCCATCCAATGTCAGCTGTACAAAAATAAACATCAGAGTCTCTGATATCAAAAATCCACTTGAATGTAGAATACAAATGTGTAAGATATCCTCCAGTACCATGTAGTACACCTTTTGGTTTTCCTGTTGTGCCAGAAGTATAGAGTATGTATAACGGATGTGTGCTTTCCAATTTTTCTGGTTCACAATCGGGTGATGCATATTTCATAAGATCAGACCATTTTTTGTCCTTCGATGACATTATTATTGGAATTTTTGCGCGTTCTAATACAACTACATTTTGTACAAAATCAAGACCTGAAATTGCTTCATCTACTGTCTCTTTTAGTTTTATAACATTACCACGTCTGAAACCTCCATCTGCAGTAATCACAATTTTTGATCCAGAGTCTTCTACTCTATCTTTAATTGATTTGGCACTAAATCCAGAAAAAATTACAGAGTGAATTGCACCAATTCTTGCACATGCAAGCATGGACACCAATAATTCTGGAACCATTGGAAGATAAATTGTTATCCTATCTCCTTTTTGTACTCCAAGTGATTTTAGTACATTTGAAAACTTGTTTACTTCAATCCATAAATCATGATATGTTATGACACGACTCTCACCATCCTTGCCTTCCCACAAAAGAGCAGTTTTTGCTGGATTTTTTTGTACGATTACATCAAGTGCATTGTATGAGGCGTTGATCTTACCGCCAACAAACCACCTTCCAAATGGAGGATCCCATTGCAAAATATCATGCCATCTCTCAAACCAGTGAAGGTTTTTGGCCTGATCTGCCCAGAATGTTACAAAATCTTCATCTGCTTTTTTTCTTGTCTTTGAATCGTTGTTTCCAAGACCTATTAAATAATCACTCAATAAGATATCTGTCTGTCTCTTAAAAAAAAAGATTTGTCCAAAAGGAGGTCGGAGCGAACCCTACATCCTATTCTTTTGACTTATTGGGATGACATCCTACTAAGCCAATCTGAATCTTGAGAATCTTCTGCACCGTCGGCTCCAATAGCAACAGGCTTTTGCGATGGCGTGGGGGGAGTTATATTAGTAATCGCTGGGCTAGGCATTATTGGTGCCAAAGTTTTAGTTGGCTCTGTAATCGGGTTGCTTTCTACTTTTCCCAAGTACGAAACGGCGGCTGAATGAAGTTGTTCCTTTGGGTTTTCTGTCCGCTCCACATTTTCCACGGAAAGGTCGGATATTCTATGTTGAATATTTACAATTTCTGCCTTTTCATGCTCTATGTGTTCCACTATTTCCACAGTCTGTGTCTTCACAGATTCATACTTTGCATCTGAAATCTCATTGCTCTTGTATTGCAACTTGGCATCAAACACAAGCATTCTGATTGACTTGAGTTGGCTATCCAACTCTGCCAGTCTGTGTTCTAGTTTTTCTTTGATCTGTTTTTCAGATTCTTCTAGAGTTAGCAGCTTCATCTTGTATTTTTCGTGGATGAGCTCGGCATCCTCCTTCATGTCGTCGTTATCAGATACGATGTCTATCAAAGCTCGTATTCGGCGTAATGTAAGACCCTTTTCACGTAACAATCTTTGAGCTTCTAATCTCCACCTAGGGATGAAAATTACAAAAGCCCCTTGTACGACCAGTTGTTCAAATGGTATCTGCCTAAGTCCTTCAGAACCACAATCAACACCTACGGTTTGTACACTTCCGTCGATATCAGTTATAGTACCGACAACTTTGCCGATAAAAGTGCCGTACATGTCCTTAACTTGCTTGCCGATAAACTCGATCTCTTCTTTGCTCATTGTGTACAGGTTTTGAAATCAATATAATCAACAAAGTGTTAACAAGCTTTCGAGTTTTGGTAAGATCATTTTAGCTAAGTCTATGAGAGGGTTTTTGGAAAATTTCGCAATTTTAAAATTCCTTTCTTTTGTACCGGAATCATGATTCAAAAAGAAGACCTAGACGAAATTCTGCATTTTGTATCAAAAAGATGGGTAGACCTAAGCCGCGATGAACAAAACAAATCCTTTGAAAATTTGCCAACCAATTTTTGGATGAACTCTATTGGAGGAACAGCCGGTACTGGCAAGTGGATAACGACTTTGATGTATACCGAAGACGAATCGGAAGCTGAATCATTTAAAGAAGTTTTGCTTCGCTGGCAATCAAAACATAATTCTACAATGCATAATTCACTTGATCTAATTCAAATTGGAAAAAAGTAGATTATTTATAACTGGGCAGCTGTCCGATCATAATGTCTGAATTTTCTAGTTCTGAAAAAGAAATTTTATCAAAGCATTTTTCAAATGTAGAAGATTCTGTCTTTGCAATCATTACACCAAGACAAGTTGATCGCGGTGCACTAATGTCAAGATATAGTAGATCTGACAAGAGCATGCGAAAAATTTTTCTTGATGAATTTATACAAAACGAAAATCGTGGTGAAGAATTTTACAATAGAGTTTTACTTGAATATGGAGATGACTCTGTAGCTGAGCTTGGCGAAGCACAAATTGCCATTGAAGGATTGTCAAACATTGCAGTAAAAAAAATCGAAGACCGCAGAATTGGTTTGTCATATCTTGAAAAATCTTCGCGTTATGTAACATGGGATAAAAAAATTAATGGCGAATACAAATTTTTTAGAGAACATGGTATTATGAATTCCAGATATGCAGACAAGTATTTGGAATCATGTAACTTTGATTTTGAAGTATATTCAAAAAATATACAACCAATGATTTCTTACATTCAAGAAAGAGAGCCTATTAGCAATCAAAAATTTAAAAATACTGCGGGAGAGGAGGTTTCCTTCTCACGCCTCTCAAATGAGGAAGATATTAAATCAGCCACAAGAATTTACAATGCAACAATAAAGGCAAAGGCACTTGACACACTACGCGGTATTTTACCTGCATCTACTCTTACAAATGTTGGAATAACTGGAAATGGTAGAGCGTTTGAGTATTTACTTACTATACTGCATAGCTCAGGACTACAAGAAGAAAGAACACTTGCATCAAAGATACATCGGGAGCTCGATACTACCATCAAGTCTTTTGTGAAAAGAGCAGGTGACAAGTATGGTAAGGCATTACAAAAATATCTAGATGATCTAAAAACAACAGCCATTAATTTAAATAAAAAACATCTTAAACCCAAAAAGAGTCGTGATTTTCTTGTCAACCTTATTGATTTTGAATCAATGAAAAAGGCAGAAGAGAACATAATTTCTGCCATATTATATGAACAAGCACAAGGAATTTCATACAATGACATACTTGTTCAAGTAAAGAAGATTGGTCCTACAGCAAGGAAAAAAATCATACAGTCATTTACCAATCTTCGCCAAAATAGAAGACACCGGCCACCCCGTGCCTTTGAAATGACAGAATATACTTTTGATTTTTTAACAAACTTTGGAATGTTCCGTGATTTTCATAGACATAGAATCTTAACATTAGAAAGACAATTGCTTACAACAAATCATGGATTTTGTATTCCAGATGAAATAGTATCACTAGGAATCAAAAAGGATTTTGAAGACTGTATGTGCAAGTCAAAAGAAGTCTTTGACACAATATGCCAAAAGATGCCAGAACAAGCACAATACGTGGTAAACTTTGCGTACAATTATCCATTTTTTATGCGATTAAATTTAAGGGAAGCAACACATCTGATTGAGCTTAGAACTGTACCACAAGGTCATCCTGACTACAGAAAGGTTGCCCAAAACATGTTCAAATTGATAAAAAAAGTGCATCCAAATCTTGGCAGCATAATCAAGTTTGTAGACCTAAACGAGTACAAGCTTGAACGTCTAGAAGCTGAGAAAAGAATAGAAGAAAAACGCAAAAAGCTTGAAAACTAGATTTAAAATAAAGATCTCGTGCTACTTATTTGAACCATTGCTCTAAAGTATGACTTTTTTTCTCAATTGATTTTTTTAATCTGTTAATTGATGTTTCCAC
>QYQE01000023.1 GCA_007280335.1 Nitrosopumilales archaeon
AGGAAATCATCAAGATAAACCCACAAAACAAAACTGTTACAACAAAATCAAAAGAACTACCATACGATTATCTGATAATTGCACTTGGAGTTGATCTTGCACCAGAACAAATTCCAGGTCTTTCAAACAATGGATTAATCTTGTATGAGCTAAAGGACGTCCCAAAAATTCGTGATGCAATAAAGAGGATGAAATCAGGCAAGATAGCAATAGCAATAATGGGCTTGCCTTACAAATGTCCGCCAGCTCCCTATGAGGCAGCTCTTCTCATAAGATCAATGCTAAAAGATACTGGTGCCAGTGATTCTGTAAAAATTGATTTCTACAGTCCAACTTCAATAACACTTCCGGCAGGTGGCCCTCAAGTGAGTGAAGAACTATTGCAACTTTTAAAATCAAAAAACATAGAGTTTCATGGATCACATAAAACAATCTCTGTTGGACCAAAGACACTCAAGTTTGAAGAATCTGTAGCTGGTTTTGATCTTCTTATCTCTGTTCCACCACACAAGGCTCCATCAGTTGTAGTTGAAGCAGGTTTTGCAGAAAAAGGAAAATTCATTGCAGTTGACAGAACCTGTAAAACAAATTTTGAAAATGTTTATGCAATAGGAGATGTAAATCAAATCATGGTTACAGATAAAATTGCAGTCCCAAAGGCAGGAGTCTTTGCAGAAGGAGAAGGCGTTACTGTTGCTAGAAATATCGTATCAAAAATAAAAAGTGAACAAGAAAAAGAGATCTTTGATGGTAAAGGGGGATGTTTTGTAGAAGTTGGCAAAAAAATTGCAGGATATCTACAAGTAGACATGTTTGCTACTCCAAATCCTATTACCTTACTCCAGCAACCATCAGAAGAACACTTTGCAGACAAGGAAAAATTTGAAAAAGACAGACTGGCAAAGTGGCTGTAATTTTAAACTAATTTTACAAATTTTTTTCTGTAAATAAATCCAACAATTCCAGAACCAACAAAGGTTGCAGTCCAGTACAACCAGAGATCATTAAGATAACCAGACACAAGAGCTGGTGCTAAAGATCTGGCTGGATTCATAGATGCACCTGAGATAAATGAGAAAAAGAAAATATCAAGACCTATTATACCGCCTATTGCAATTCCGCTAAATCCTTTCAATCCCCTCGTATGTACAACTACCAGAATCACGGCCATCAATAGTGCGGTAGTTAGAATTTCGACACCAAATATGAGAGGTAAGGGAAAATGATAATCTGGTGCGTTTGCTCCTAGATTTGTCTCTGTACCTATAAAATATTTCACAAAGATGCTTCCTAGAAATGCACCAATTATTTCTGCAGCAAAGTATACTGGCAAGAGATTTTTTGGCATGTGTTTTGTAACAAGATAGCCTATTGTTACTGCAGGATTGAAATGTGCCATTGAAACTTTTCCAAAAGCATAAACCATCAGAGCAACAGCAACAGCAGGTGCTAGTGCAACAAACCATAAACCAAATGTTCCCGCATATTTTGCATCTAGAATTACTGAACCAGTAGCAAATACAACTATGACAAAAGTACCAATTAGTTCGGCAAAGAACTTTTTTTGGTTAGACGATAAACCGTTTAGCCTAGAGACTTGCGACAAGCTCCTTTACCTTTGTTTCAATTTCATCTCTGATCTTTCTAACTTGTTCTATTGGCTTGTCTTTTGGATCAGGAATATTCCAATCTATTACGTCATTTACAAACAGCATGGGGCATGATTCCTTATCCATACACCCCATGTTTACAACCATTACAGATTTTTTTATCATCTCATCAGAGAGTACTTTGGGCTTTTGTTCGGTTATGTCTATTCCAACTTCTTTCATTACCTGAACTGCAAGTGGATTAATTTCATTGGTAGGTTTTGTGCCAGCACTTTGTGGCCAAAATTCTGGCAACGCAAATTTTCTAAAGAAACCTTCTGCCATCTGACTTCTTCCAGCATTTTCTACACATACAAAAAGAATCTTTTTTGTCTCATACATGTAATGCTTATATAAATCCATATTTATATAAACATTAATTGATATGAATGGATTGACGTTGCTAAAATGTATCTGTGATGAGACACGCTTTAGCATACTTGAACTGCTTCAAAAGAACAAGGAACTTTGTGTCAATGACTTGGTTACCAAACTAAAAAAAGACCAACCACTAGTTTCTCATCATCTAAGAGCCTTAAAGGAATGCAACATAATTCATTCAAGAGGAAACGGAAAGATGACAATGTATTCAATTTCTAACAAAGAGACGGCAAAATTAATTGCAAACATTACCAATGCTGGCGAAAAGATTGCTACAATTTGTAATGATCCTGCATGCTGTTCATGATTTTATGATGCAATACAGTAAACTCTGATTGCAATCTTGGAAGAGAATTTTTTATTTTCAACAAATCCCACGATTTAATAATTTCACCATTGTCAGGCAACTTGAGGGGCCGTAGTCTAGCTTGGTATGATACTAGCCTGGGGTGCTAGAGGTCGCCGGTTCAAGTCCGGCCGGCCCCATACATTATCCTATTTTATCAAATTTTTGAAGACTCTTCCACAAATACCAAGTTGCCACACTTCGATAGGGTTTCCATCTCATACCGATCTTCTCTACCTCTTTTGGTTTTGGTAATTCTGGCAAAGAAAATGCCATCTGCACTCCTTTTCTTAACCCAAGATCTCCTGTAGGCAATACGTCCAGTCTTCCAAGTGAAAATATTAAAAACATCTCAGCAGTCCATCTACCTATTCCTTTTACTTGGGTGAGGTGCTCAATAATTTCATCATCACTCATCTTAGATAATTTTCTCATCTTTAATTTTCCATCCTCAATTTTTTGTGCCAAATCTTTCAGATACTCTACTTTCATGCTTGAAAGGCCAGCTGAGCGCAGCTTGGTATCTTTTGTATCTAGTATCTGTCTAGCTGTTGGAAATTTTGGATAAATTTTTTGAATCTTCCAAATATTGCTTCTGCAGCAGCACTTGCAAGCTGTTGTGATATAATGGACTCTACTAAAACTGTAAAGTGATTATTTCTTTTCTTAATCTGATAATCTCCTATGTGTTCAATAATCTTTACAAGATTTGGATCCTGTTTTAGAAAGCCAACTGCCTTATGGTTTATCATGTTAGCTTGGTTCTGGATGTATTGTAATTACTGCATTTTTAATTTGATTTTTTATTTTATATTCAATTTCAGATACAATGTCATGTACTCTTTCAACTGATAGATTTCCATCAAATGAGCAATCTATGTCTATTTTGAAAATGTTTTGAAGCTGGAATGTTATAACTCTACCAATTTTTTTAACTGATGGATATTCTTTGATAGTTTTTGTAATTTGTTCCTCTATTGATAAATCCTCAATAGGTAAACTCTTTGGTATTGAGACATAGGGTTCAAGATGAATTGTAATGTGATTGATGTTAGGAACTGCATTTCGGATCTGGGCTTCTATCTCATCTGAAATTTTATGAGCTTCTTCAAGATGCATATTTCTATCTACCATGACATGCAAACTTATGAAGAGACCATCACTTGAAGTTGTAGAATTTACATTGTGTATTCCTTCTACTCCCTTTACTGCAGAAGCAACATGGTTTACCTTGTAATCAATCGGTACATCTTTCCATGTTGGTTCAAAATGAACTGTAACATTGGAATTTGCAATAGAACTTTTGATGTTTTTTTCTACATCGCTACTGATCTTATGAGCTTCTTCAAAACTTGCTGCACCACTCAAAGATATTTTTACCTCAGCAAAAATTTCACTACCTGATCTACGCATCTGAACCGAGTCTGTATTCATTACCCCATCTGTTTTGCTTACAATATCTTGTACCTGTTTTACCATGCCTGCAGGAATGGCATCAGTTAACTCTAGAGCATTTTTGTGAATCAACTTTATGCTAAGTGCAGCAAGAAACACTCCCAAAATTAATGCCGCAATAAAATCTCCTTGGTAATAACCAATTGTGACCAACAAAATTCCAACTAGCGCTACCGATGTGGAACCCATGTCCATAAATGCGTGATAAAAATCGACCCGTAAAGTAGGACCCTCAGTTTTTTTCAATGTCCTTCTAAGAATTCCAATTCGAAAGACATCAGAACAAAGTGTGTATACTGCTGCTCCAATTGCCATTACTCCTGGAACTACAGTGGGAGGCGGTTCTTGCATTCTTGAAATAGACTCGTAGATGAAAAAGACTGCTACTACAACAATGATAATACCTCCAACAAAACTCCCCATCGTCTCAATCTTGCCATGGCCATACGTGTGCTCACGATCGGGTGGTTTTGCAGCCCATCTTGCCGCAACAAGCAAAATGGCAGTAACAATCGAATCTAAAACAGCATGAATACTATCTGTGATTAGTGCAAGACTGTTTGAAAATACTCCTATTGTAAGCTCTACCGCAAATGCAGAAATTATTATAGCTAGTGAAAGTCTGAGAGTATTTGTTTTAAGATTTTGCAAACTCATGTTTTTTGTAATCCCAATACTTGTAACACATCTTCAAAGTTTTCACGTGATTGATCATTTTTGTATTTTTTTAATGAAGCAATTAGTTTTTTTCTATTAGGAACTTTGATTTTTTTTTTTACCATATTTGCAATACCAGAACCAATGAATATGCTCTGAGTTGCTGATGTGACATTTGATGTTCTCCTATTCACACTAGCACTTTCAAAATCAATTATGCAAATTTTCTTGCCAACTATAACATGTTTGTGAATGTGGCTTAGCTCACCATGATCAAGACGAATTTTATCCAGACTGTAACAATCTTCAAGTACTTTTCGTATTGTTGCTCTAAGATTTGCAGCACTACCTTTACCCTTTAGATCCCAAATCCAATCGATTATTTTTTTGCCTTCAAGATACTCCATTATTATGAAATTTTTGCTACTGTCTATCAGCTTTGGACCAACATCTACTTCGTTTGCTAGCCTTAGAAGCTTTGCTTCACTTTTCATCTCAGGTCTACTAGCATCCATTCTGCGAATTTTCAAGGCCACTGACTTTTTTCCTTGATTTGATAAAACTACAACACCAACATAGCCCTTGCCAAGAACAGGTACGTTGTTTAGTGTAGTCGTTCCAGTAAATGAAACTCCTTTAATTCCAAGCTTTTTGAGTTCTGTGATTCGTTTTGAGAGCTCACCTCTCGTTGCTTTTGGATAACCTAGAATTGAAGAATATGGTTCTATGGCAAGTTTGCTAAGGGGAACTAAAGAAGAATCCATCTGTAGTGGTTAGCTCCGTCAGAGCCTTTTTAATGGATTTGCTTGCAGCTTGTTTTCCATCAAATACCCTAAATCCTCGTTTGATATCAGATACCAGACCACTTGGTACACCAGACGCTGAAAGATTTTTTTTTAAAAGATTATTTAAAAAAAGTTTGGCATCATGGAATGATCTGTCTTGCAAAGATAAAATTTTTCCAGACTCGTTAATCCACAACAATTTGTTTTTGTGATTTTTTGCAATAAAATTTTCTGATTCTTTTTTTCTTAAAACTTCGGGACCATTTTTTACCATGAACTTTTCAATTTTTGGTGAACGCAATAAGAAAATCATTGCAGCTTCAGACTTTTCATCTGTGACAGAAGACTTGCGCAATACATCAAAGCCCACAAGCTCAAGCTGGCCTGAAATAGCAGTTGTTGCTCGCTTTGCCTGACCCCAAATTATATCAGAGCTGCGAGGTTTGTAATTGAATTTGATAATTATGGTATTATCAAGATTTTTTCTGTTTGGGCGTAGTGGTTTTGGTTTGAAAAATGACAGTGAAGGTTTTTTCAAAAATGATCGTGCAGATAGAACAAATTTACCCACACTTTCTGCTGAAATTGCAGTTCCAAGGTTTCTGTTGCTGTCTACTGGATCTATTATTACAAGCAGTGTTTCAAATTTCTTGGCTGGGTTTCCTATGATTTGGTTTTGTACAAAATTTGAAGCAGCCTCTAACACTCCAAGAAAACTTCCATAGTGTAATACGAGAACCTCAGCTACATAGCCGCCAAAGCCTTCTTTGGCTATCTCTGCACCGTAAATGTCCATTACAGTTAGGAATTTTTTCAACAGTCTTACTTCGTCTTTTTTTGCTTGGTCAAGTGATTGTAGTATGAATTTTGTGTGAAAAGAGGACCTATCTGCAGCACTCTTCCATTGTCCTGCTTCTACGTCATAACAGGGTACCACATTCACTAGGGTGCCTTTAACAGATGCCTCTACGTATGGATGATCTGAATACCTGACATATGGTTTGAATTTTTTTAGAGCATCAAAACCAATTTTTTTTCCAACTGACTCGAAAGTTTTTTCATCGGTATCATTTTTTAGTTTTACAAATATATCCAAATCAACTTCGCCTTGAAGCCAAGTTCCTTTTGCATAGGAACCGCCAATCTCTACTCCTACAACATTGGGAAATTTGGCAGCCTGTTCTTTTACTAATTGTAGTGAATATTCTGCTAGTTCTTTCATTGTTTCTTGTTCTTTTGCAGTAGGTATGGTGAATTTTTTGACCTGATCTAAAACTTTCATTTTGCTTTTATCACCTGTAAATCAGTGTATATAGGTCCGCTAGGAGTTAAGATACTTTTCTTAAATTTTAGCTCAGTAATGGTATCATGGCCTAGCTGAATTGTCTTTAACTTGTCCAATTCCTTGGAAATATCATCAATATTGTTTTTGATTCTAAAGATGGTCAGATGTGGCTTGAATGGTTTATCACTTTTGAATCCTAGTGGAGCAAGTTTTTCTTCGACTTGTTTTGCAAGATTGACAAGATTTTGTTCTGCAGTCTCATCGACACCGATCCATATGACACGTGGAAACCTAGAATTTGGAAATGCGCCAACTCCACTAAAGCTTATCTGGATTGGGCTAAATGTAATTGACTTTAATACATCCATTATCTTTGGAGCAATCTCTTCTGCCATCTCACCTAAGAAAAGTAACGTAAAGTGCATGTTTTCTTTGCTTACAGGTTTTGCTTTGATCTTTAGATCTGATTGAAGTTTTGCAATATGATCTAGTACTTCATTATTTTGAATTTCTACAGCTACAAAAGTTCGCATCACAAGTTTTTTGGCAATCTGTTTATAATGATTTCCGGTAGCTTCATAGACTGGAAATTCTCAGCTAGCTAGCGTGACAAAGCTCATCGTCTGTCTTACTGGGATGCCAGGAGCTGGTAAATCTACAATAGCTGATGCTCTAAAATCAAAAGGATTTGATAAGATAAACATGGGTAACGCTGTTCGAGCAGAAGCTACTAGAAGAAAGATTGATCCTACGGGTGAAAATTTGGGCAAGCTGATGCTTGAGATTAGAGAAAAAAATGGTCCTGGTGCAGTTGCAGAATTAATAAAAGATCAAATTGTAAACTCAAAATCTGACGTTATTCTAATTGATGGAGTGCGTTCCATTCCAGAAGTTGATGTATTAAAAAAATTCGGAACTGTAAAGATTCTTGCAATTCATGCATCTGGCGATACTAGATTTGGATTTTTAACTAATAGAAAAAGATTAGATGATCCGGAAAATCGCGGCGAATTTAGCAAGCGAGATTCTAGAGAAATAGGAGTTGGGATGAGTGAATCAATTGCACTTGCAGATGAAACCATATCCAACAATAATCTCACAATTCCGCAACTAATTGATTCTTCTTATAATATCATAAAAGGTTGGATAAAGTGAAAATTCCTGATGTTACCTGCAAGATAGAAGCATACGCAGCTGTAAATCCTTCTGAAGATCCAGAAAAAGTTCGATTGGCAGTATCACATGTACTTTTGGATGCAAATTTCAAATATGAAGATGGTAGCATCAAAGCTACCTCAAAGGATCTTCAGTCTCTTGCTAAAATTTATGACACCATTAGATCCCGCAAGGTCACAAGAGCATACAGACGACAGATGCGATTTCATACTCATGATACCACCACGTGGTTTTATCTGAACAAGCAAGCTGCATTTGTTGATGTGATAGCAATATGCGAAGAAGCAGAAGAATCTCCCATGGGGCCAATTAAGATAATAATGCATTCCGAAGAGATTCAAAAAGTAATAGACTGGCTAGTTCCTGAATCTACTGAATAGCACAAATTTTTATCACATTTACTCAACTAGTGTACATTATCTGTTTTTTATTAAAATTAAAAGATCTGAGACTGCTTGATTGGAAAATTAATCATACTTGGAATTATAGTAGTAACTGCAGTTATCCTTGTTCCTATCTTGACTAAGAATCCTAGCTTCCATTCATTTGAGATAATTGCAGATAAAGTGCTGCCTAATTCTAATACAAAGAATCAAACTTTGACTGACATTAAACCTGTTAATTTGGACCAGCTGGATCCGAAATACGTAAACAAGCAAACTTTTGTGGGTCAGGTCTTTGACAAATCTGATGGAACGTGCAAAATTTCAGTACCAGGACTTGCAGATACCATAAATAACAAAACAGAACTCACTCACATTTTATATGTTCAAAACTGTCCATACAAGATTGATGATCCAGTTTCAGTTACAAAATTAGAGCCAAAAGATAACATACCAGTGCCTGTAAACCAACCAAGTTCTATAACTGTTGATCCATATCCAATACCACCTGGTTCTGGTAACTCTAATTCGATAAATACCAACTCAGTAACTTCAGATTCTTCTGTAATACCTGCTTACTATAATGTTTTACAACTTACTGCATCAAACAAAGGAAATGATGTAATAATAAATTATTATGATACTTCTGGAAAAACCATCGATGTCACTGTTACATTAAGAAATTCTGATAAAGAAATATTTTCAGGTAAATTTACTTCCTCACAATTTCAGACACAAGTAAAAGATGTATCAAACACTCCACACATTATAGAAATGACAGTAGAAAGTTCACAATATGGTACTTTGCATGCATCTGTATATGCTCCTGCAAATGATCAAAATTCTAGCATATCTGGAATATTTACAAAACCCTAAAAATTTACGAATAAAATAATTATAACATAATTGAAATCTTTGCAATGAGCTCCGAAATACTAGAGAAAGAAAAACAGGCACTTACCCCTGGATCTGGATTTAATCTTGTAGGAATAGACCCATTTGGGTCTGCAGGAAACACGCTATATCTGATAGAACATTTTGAAAAATATCAGGATGCATTAAAGGCAAAAAAGGAAAGAGATAACCCTGACGAATATTTGATTTTGTACCCTGGGTCTTAACAGAACTTTTGGATTATGTGTTGGATTTGTTATTGAGCTTATAGTTACAATAGGAAGTGCATAAATTTTGATAAATATGAGATTTAGAAAAAAGAGGAGGAAAGATTCTACTTTCCTGATTCAGTACTGTCTTTTTGTTCTCCGTCACCGTCTCCGTTTGGTCCTTCACTTGCGCTGTTGTGGTCATCATTTGTTTCTCCATCTTTCTGGTTGTCTGCGCCATTATCTGCAGTCTGTACTTCGTTTGGACCGTCTTGTGGGTCAACTGTTGTTGGTGTGGTTGATGTGGTTGGTTGTGCAAATACATTATTTGTCATCCCAAATCCTATGGCTATTACTGCAATTGCCATCAGTGGAATTGCTAAGAGCATTTTCTGGTTTTTCATGTTGTTTCGTTTCACCTCTTAAAAATATGGTTATGGTTTTTTGTATATTATAGTTGAGGGACATTAGGCTAAATGACACAAACAAATTTACTTGAAAATACGATCATTATGACATTGACATTAGATGATTGCACCAATAGCATGATTAACCTTTATGAGTGAAGCTTCTTGGTGGAAAAGAAGGAGAAAGTAGATTGCGTAATGCACGAGATAATGATGAAGAAACTTCAGAAAATAGACAACGCATTTATGAATTCATTAAAAACAATCCAGGGGCTCACCTTAGAATGATTTGCCGAGAACTAGAATTAGCGATGGGTGCTACCCAACATCATCTTGCTATACTGGAAAAATCGGGTAGGATAAAATCAAAGAGGATTAATTTGCATCGACATTATTACACATCTGATATACTAGATGTGCAACATACACTACTTGCATTTTTGAGACAGGAAACAGCTAAAGATATTCTAATGTATTTGATAGAGCACCCAAGTTCAACACAAACTGACATTGCAAACTTCAAGAATTTTTCACTCCCAACCATAAGCTGGCACATGTCAAGACTTGTAGAATCTGGTATTGTTTCATCAAGAAAAGACGGTAAAATTATCAAATACGATGTAATAGATGTCAAAAGTGTGGCTGCTTTAGTAAAGACATATCATCCAAACATTTGGGACAAGCTATCCAATAGCCTTGCAGAAATGTTCTTGGAACTTGCATCTAGGACAGAGGAGAAGGATAGGAAATGATGTTAGGAAATATTCTGTTAATGTTAAATAGCATATCCGAAGCAGGAGGAGAACAACCTGTTCTTCCAGCATCATTAGATTTTGCAAGTGGAATATTTGCAGCATTTTTGCTAGCTCTGTCACTATTAGCATACAAGCGTACTAAGATGAAAAGGCTACTTTTTGTTTCTGCAGCCTTTGGGCTTTTTGCGTTTAGGGCAATAATTCCTAGATTAGATCTGTTTCTTCCAGACTTGGATTTATCTGCAAGCATTGAAACCATATTATCAATAACTGGATTTGTGATATTGGGACTTTTCTTTTTGGCAATAGTAAAAAAACAAAAATAATAAAGAAAAAAATTTCAATTAGTCAACTGTACCTCAAATATAATATACAAAATTATTCTTTTTTTAGATGAACCCAGATGCTTAATGTACTCACACAAAAACTAAACATATCAAAACAATACCGTTCAGAAATGGGCATAATTGCAGACATTTTAGGTGTAGCTATGGATTGTGGTGCACAAGGTGCAATAATATCTTCTATAGCCAGAAGAGCAAATCTCTCACACTATGCAGTAGTTGACAAATGTCAGAAGCTAATAGATGCAGAATTAGTAAAATCAACTAAGGATAATAGAAATCGTATTTTTATCATTACAGAAAAAGGTATCAAATTCTTTCAAGAATTTCAGAGATTTCAAATTTTGATACAGTCAGTAAATCTAAGGTATTGAAGAAATAGAGTTTAGCTGATTGCACCTGACATGATATATATCAAAATATGTGACGTTAATTAGGAATCGTTTTTAATTATGCTAAAAAAATCACTTTCATTTTTTATTTTGATAATACTTGGTATTTCAGGTGTCATAGCTTACACTACACCATATCTGATATCTCACACCACAATAGGGCTAGAATTCAAAGGAGGATACGAAATACTCTACACAGCAGAACCGCTTCAATCTGGAAAACTTGTTGACAAAGCTGCTTTGTTATCAACAGCTAATATCTTGGCTGCACGTGCAAACTCGCTTGGAGTCTCTGAACCTCAGGTAAGCATAGAGGGAGATCATGAGATAAGAGTAGACCTTGCTGGCGTATCAAGTAATGCACAGGTCAGATCAATAATGGATGCTCAAAACAATTTACCGCTAAAATTAACAGAAAAATATTCAGAGACTGTTGGTGGTGTACTAGGTAGCGCAGACCTAAAATCTACATTTTGGGCTGGAATAGTTGCACTAGGCATCATTTTGTCATTTATGATAATATTTTATCGCGGTGCAGGATTTGTAGCAAGCTTTACTGTAGTGACCTATCTGTGGCTTCTTCTTCTTGCCTTTAACGTGTTCCATGGAGTCTTATCACTTGCAGCAGTAGTAACTTTTGTTCTTGGAATGGGAATTGCAGTGGATGCAAATATTATTGCATACGAAAGAATCAAAGAAGAACTCAGAAAAGGCAAATCAATTGCTGATGCGCTAAAAAAAGGTGAACATAATGCCTTTCACATAATCATGCATGCTAACATTACAACTGCTATTGCTGCCATAGTGCTTTTCTTCGCAGGTATAGGACCAATCAAAGGATTTGCATTTACTCTGATACTTAGTATCATAGTCAGCATAGTAAGCAATGTCTTTCTTTCTAGACTGCTGTTGAGCTTGCTCGTTAAAAGTGACATTGTAAAAAAACCATCCTTTTTCGGTATGAGGATAAAACAGTCTGTTGAATCACTAAAACATTTTAGCTTTGTAAAACATCGTTACAAGTTTTTTGCAATTTCTGCTGTCATTGGTGCAATAGGTGCGTTTATGCTATTTACAACGGAATTAAATTATGATATTGATTTCAAGGCAGGAACTGCTCTTGACATTACACTAGACAAGTCAATCACAAAAGATGATGCAACAAGTATTATGGAAAATGCAGGAGTTCCAGCGGCTACTGTGGCAATTGGAGGTCAAAACAATAATCAAATTGCAGCTAGATTCGATAATGTCCTAAAGGGAGATGATGTAAATAGTATCATCAATGCCTTCAAAGAGAATTATACAAAAAATGTTGTGTATGTAGAGAACACATATGATCCTGCAGTAGCGCGAGATTTGGAAACAAAAGCAGTTTACGTAATACTTACTGCCATTGCTGCAATTGTAGTGTTTGTTGCAATAAGGTTCTCGTGGAGATTTTCTATTGCAAGTGCAGTCTCTGTACTAAACTCGGCTTTCTTTGTCTTGGCCATGTTTGCCATATTCAAGTTGGAGATAGATGTAACCTTCATTGCTGCAATACTGACAGTAATAGGATTTGCAACATACAACACAATTGTAATCTTTGATAGGATACGTGAAAACCTCAAGCTTCACACTGTAAAAAATCATGAAGAACTACATGTAATTGTTAATCAAAGCATTTGGCAAATGATGACAAGATCAATTAATACTGTCATCACTGTTGTAATTGCTGCTGTTTGTGTGTATTTGTTTGGTGCAGAACCTTTGCATAATTTTGCACTAGCAATACTTTTTGGCCTGATATGTGGTACCTATTCCTCTATTTGCATTGGTACGCCAGTGTATTTCATGTTAAAGAAAAAATCAATAAAAGTGGAAGAAAGACTGTGATGCATCCATGAATAAGAGATCTACTCAGATTATTGTCTATCTTGTAGCAGCAATCATGTTGTCAATATCTGCAATTTATCTTGTTACAGGATATCAACAATTAACGGATGAAAGTGGAGGTGGATTTCATGAGATAAGAGGAAATTCGGAAAATCCACAAGCGACAAGTGATCTTGACAAATCCCAATGGAATGAAATTGATCTAGGAGGTAAAGTGCAAACTATGTTTTTCCTAGCAGTTGGTGTAGCATACATTCCACTTGGAATTTGGATGCTCAAAAACAAAAACAACAAAAAACCATACATCATAACTTTTGCTGGTTCTTTGTCATTGATCGTATTGTATGTTCTATCAAGAACAGTAGATTTGCCCGTAGTAGGTTTGCAAGGAGACGTAGGTGCTATCGATATTATGAGTAAAATTCTGCAAGGTGGAATAGTTGCTGGTTCCTCATATCTCATTATTCATATGAGAAAAATGGAAAACAAACCTACCTCTAGATAATTTAACTATTATACCATCATTTTGATATAATTGAAAGAAGCTCAGGCAGTGCCTTTGCAGATGTTGACCTAATAGAAAGATCCATGCTTTTAGACATTGGGGTTTCTTCTGGATTTACTTCAATTATAGTAGCTCCATTTTGTTTTGCATATACTGGCAGCAAGTTTGCAGGCGATACTGCAAGTGATGTCCCTACTACAAACATTACATTGCACGAATTTGCTTGCATCATAGCTTCACTCCAGACATCTTGCGGTAATGCTTCACCAAACCATACTACATCAGGTCTTAACATGTTACCGCATTTGCAGATAGGTGGAAGCTCTGAGAAACTATTTGCTATTTTTTCTTTAAAATCACAGACAGTGCATTTTATTGTAACAATGCTTCCATGTAACTCATAGACCTGGCTACTTCCTGCTCTCTGGTGCAATCCATCGATATTTTGAGTAAGGACACGAACCTGTTTGTATTTTTCTAAATTTGCTATAGTAACATGTCCTGCATTTGGCTTTGCAGCAAGTATGTTTTTTCTTCGCTCCTCATACCATTCCCATACCAGCTTTGGATTTTCATAAAATGCATCTATTGTGGCAAGCTGCATGGCATCGTATTTTCTCCATAGGCCATCTTTTCCCCTAAAGGTAGGAATTCCGCTTTCCTGTGATATGCCAGCACCAGTGACAAAAACAATTTTTTCTGCTTTGGATAATTTGTCAGCTATTGATTCAAACATTTCATTTTATGTCTATTTCTAAAAGATCCTTTGCTGCTATTACGGAACCATGAATGGTTTGTGCCTCTTTTACTAGAATCTCAGCATCATCATATCTTGCAGAAAAGTGAGTCAAGATCAAGTTTGAGACATTTGCTTTTTTTGCAAGCTCTGCAGCCTCTTTTGCTGTAGAGTGGAAATTTTCCTTTGCCTTTTCTTTTAGTTCGTCTGAATATGTGGAATCAAATGTGATGTAATCACAATTTTTGAAAAATTCTTCAAGCTTTTTTGTTGGCCTTGTGTCACCAGATATTCCAATTTTTTTACCTGGTCGTTTTTCACCCATTACTTCAGATGGCTTGAATGTTTTATCACCAACCTTGACCTCATTGCCTCTTTGAAGCTCATGCCAGAGCTTGCCTTCTGGTATTCCTAACGCCTTTGCTTTTTCTAGATAGAACTTGCCGGGCTTTTCCTTTTCGTGAAACACATACGAATATGCAGGAATGGAATGTTCCGCCTCACAGCAATGTATCGTATATGACTCGTCATCAAGCACCACTCCTTCTTTTATCATCATTATTCTAACAGGAAATGTAAGACCAAAATTTAGCACCTTTAGATTTGCTGCCATAAAATCCTCTATCCCCTTTGGACCGTAGATGTCAATTGATTCGGTTCTGTTTTGCAAAGACATTGTCTGCAATAACCCCAGTATCCCAACCACATGATCACCATGCAAATGTGTTACAAAGATCTTCATCTTTTTGTTCCAGCCAATCTTTGATTTTAGAAAAGAGACCTGTGCGCCTTCACCTGCATCAAACATCAAAATTTCTTTGTCTAAGACTAGACAGATGCATGTCATGCCTCGATTTTCTGTTGGCATTGCTGCCGACGTTCCCAAAAATACTAGCTTCATTTTGTTATGATCACTCTAGTCAAGCTCCTGTGCCTATAGATATCATATTTTTTTGCTGGGTTTAATTCTATCTGGTCCATTATTCCCTTTTTGTACATGATGGCAATCTTCTTTTTCTTTGGCAATATGGAAACAAAATCATGTAAGAGTTTTTTTGGAGACTGGGAGGATTTTGAGGAATTACCATATGGTAGATCAGTTACAATTCCATCTACCTTGTCTTTGATCTTTTGCAGGTGTTCGTATCCTGCATTGATTATTCTAGAATTAAATCCATTTGAGGACAGATTCTTTTTTGCAATATTGCACATTTTTTCATCAAAATCAATCCCAATGGAATGTATTCCCATTGATTCCGCCTCTAGCAATATGGTTCCTGATCCGCAGAAGGGATCGCACAAAGTTTCTTTTTCATGTAACCCTGATAGATTCACCATAGCTCTGCTAAGCTTCCAGTGAAGCTCCGACGATGATTTTATTACTTTTGTTGGCCTTGGAGGATCTGAAATCTTGGTAGTGTATCCGATATAGCTTTGCGAGTCTGTAAAAATAAGATAGACAGTTAGTGATGGATTTGACAAGGAGACCTTGGCTCCCGAAGTCTGCTTTATTGCAGCGCCTGCTGTTTTTTCTATCTCGGATAGATTCATTTTTTTTGTTGTTAGATTGATTGTTCTACAGGCAAATGTTTCTGGTTTGTGCATAAGGGATAGATCCGCCTCTGAGAACAAATCAGAAAATGTATCTGCTATTTTTCCTGCAGTTCTCACAAATGTAGCTCTTTGAGATATTTTGCTCCATGGAATGGTAGAGTTTGTTATTACTAGTCTAGAGTCTGTCTTGAATGATGTTTTGGCATCATAGCTTTTTGATATTGCAATCACCTCATCTCTTGCAAGCTCGACATTTTCTCCAGAGACTACAAAGAAGCTTTGTGGCATTATACGATTGCCTTTGCTATTATAGGGGATACATCAACCAGACCAGTCTTGCCAGGAATTGTGTTTGTGCTGACTATTTTTGAGACTCCAGCTTTTCTGATTCTCTTTTCTGCATCTCCAATCAGTAATGCATGTGTACAAGCTGCATAGATATTTCTGCATTTTTGTTTTTTTAGAAACTCTGCAGCCTTTACTATGCTTCCACCGGTGCTTATCATGTCATCAACTAGAATCAAGTCTCTTCCTTTGACTTGTTTTTGGTCTTTTGATCTAATCTCTACTGTTCCAGTCTTTCTGTCACGATGTTTCTTTAGTGCAATGAATTTTACACCAAATTGATTTGCAAAGTCTCTTGCTCTTGCAATCCCGCCAAGGTCTGGTGAAACCACAAGAGGATCTTTGAGATTTAATTTCTTGAAATATTTTACCAATTCTGGTATGGCAGAAACGTTTCTTGCAGTGATTTTGAAATGATTCAGAGCCATTTTGCTGTGGATATCAACTACTATGACCTTGGTTGCACCTGCAGCTTTGAACATGTTTGCAACAATTGACATGGTAACTAGCTCTCCTGGCAGAAACTCTTTGTCTTGTCTTGCATATCCAAGATATGGAATTACAGCAATGACTTGAGACGAGTATTTTTTTGCCTTTGAAACAAGCGAAAGTGCTTGGATTAGGTTAGAGTCAACTGGAGGATATGTGGATTGAACTATTACGATTTTTCCATTTGGCTTTCCAGAAATAGTAATTTTACTTTCACCATCTGGGAAAATTCTTAATTCAGATTTGATATATTTTGCCTTCAGTTTTGCTGCTATCTTTTTAGCAAGGTCTTCGGAAGCCTTTCCTCCTATTACCGTATAATTACTCAACAAACTCATTCGAGTTGCGAGTTATTCTTAAGTTTTGAGGAACGAGTCTTCACAAGTCTGAACCCAAAAATTTAGTATTCAAGTAATAAGTATTTTGAAATATAGTTCTGTTCGGAAGTTGGGTGTTTGTCATTATTTTTCTCGGTGTTTGATTTCGGGTGGTAGGAATTTTTGGAGTTATTAGTTCTTTTTCTACTGATGGTGGAACTATTTGAT
>QYQE01000074.1 GCA_007280335.1 Nitrosopumilales archaeon
ATCATATACTGTATATCATAATCTAAACAATGAGGATTAGAAGGTTTTACTAAACTTGCGTTGATTCATGATATAAAAAGAAAATGAAGATTTTTACGAATCTACTTTTTGCTTCTACGAGCGGTAATTACACACCAGTAAATGAATCCAGGAATCAATCCTACTGCCAAAGGAATGTATACGCCCGCTTGTGACCAATCTTGCATTTTTAAATTACCTATCCATCAAAAAACTAATATGGTATTTAAATCCATCCTTCATTATTACAAGAATTGAGTTTGGAGATAATAATTGAGCCATGGAAAAGGCTTGTAGTTCATGAAATCATAGAATACCGCTTTGACGATTTTGTTCAAATGGTAGCTTCTCAAAATCGAGCCATGGGAGGCGGAATACCTACCGTAAATTGGGCAAACGGTATTGTATTTTCAATGGGCGCGTTACCAGATACGGAGTCAGTAATTCAAGAAAAATTAAAAAAAATACTACATTGGGGATCTGTAATTTTTGCAATCAAAGAGAGATTTGAAAAACAGATCATCAGAGAAAACGTGACTATTAATTTCAACGATGTGGGGGTTAATGAGATATTTGCAAAATTAGCAGAGACACTCAAAACACAATCTAAATTTAAAACAGCCTAGTTTTTATTAAAATAAAAATTTACTTCTTCTTTACCTTAATAATAACTAAAATTGTTCCTATTACTGCCATAACAATACCTGCTATAAGGTATACCGGGGGATCATGCTCGATTGGCAATAAAAAAATCCCTATTGTAATTATACCAAGATACAACAGCATTTTTGTATCAAATTCAAGTACCATCTAGGAGATTAATTACAGACACATTATAAATTGATTCAAGATTTAAGTTCTGTTCAATTTTGGGGTTTATTTTCTAAACAAATCAAAAAAATTCTTTATAGCTCCTGTAGTATGTTCAGCTTTTCTAGCTTTTTCTGCTTCTGTTTTAGCCCGATAGGATTTTTCTTTAGCTTTTTCAGTCTTGCTCTGCAAACGAGATATTTCTCTCTTCTTTTTTATTCCATAAACTGTACTTATAGTAGTCGCAATAGAGCCAATAATACCAAAAGCTACACCAATATTTTTCCAAGTTGAATTTTCATTTTCAGCATTTTTATATCCAATAACTTGATCTGTTAAATTCGCAATTTGTTTGTCCTGTTTTTGAACTATAACATTTTGTTCTGTACAGTCCGAAATCTGTGTCTGATCACATGCTGTTTGATTGACTTGAATCGCTTCAACCTCTAACATATGACATATCAGAAGTATAACAATAGAAAATAGTAAAACGGTAGTTTTCAATTAGAATTGTTTTATGAGGCTAGCTTGATAAGATTTTCAATCTTATTTTATCCACGTTCTAATTTTATTCCAGCTTGTTCTGCAAGAGTCTTTTTGATACTATCAACTTGTTTGAACGATAAAACAGATGGACTGGAGGGGATTTGAACCCCTGACCCCCCGCGTGCAAGGCGGGTATTCTACCGCTGAACTACCAGCCCATCGTATGGGATGCTAATTGTGCAGATTTTAATTGTTGCCTTTATACAGACAAAGATTTTATTGACATTATTCTTACAATTTTTTATGGTATTACTAAAATCAGAAGTCGTTTTAAAGAAAGGCGACAAGGCTCCTGACTTTGCACTTTTGGGAATAGATGATAAAAAACACAATCTTTCTGAATTCAAAAACTACAAGACTATACTTGTAGTCTTTATGTGCAATCACTGTCCATATGTACAAGCAAAGACAAAGGCGCTAAATGAGATCTATGATAAATTCAAAAATGACATAATGATGATTGGAATAAACAGTAACGATCCAACAAACTATCCTGATGATAGTTTTGAAAATATGAAAAAGTTTGCAAAAGAAAAGGGAATTAAATTCACATATCTTGTTGACGAAACGCAGGAGATTGCAAAAAAATATGGTGCTGTTTGTACTCCTGATCCTTTCCTGTTTGACCATGAAAGAAAACTTGTCTTTCATGGCAGAATTGACAATGCCATGAGCCCAGAAGATACGGCTACAGAAAAAACTATGATCAATAATATAGAAAAACTACTGTCTGGAAAGAAAATAGAGAAAGATTTTGATCCATCTATGGGTTGTTCCATCAAATGGAAAAGCCAGCAAACTTAAATGACCGTTGACTAGAAAAATTTCTTGGGCCGATAGCTCAGCTTGGCTGGAGCGTTCGACTGATAATATCTTTTCAGATATCGAAAGGTCGTGGGTTCGAATCCCATTCGGCCCATTTTTCTTCCTGAAAAGATTTATCTCATCATAAATCTACGAACGAATCTGATATCTGAAGAATATGTCAAAGTAGGGGAAAACAAGATCCGATATCTTGATGGAGGGAGCTCAAGTGGAAATATTGTTCTTATTCATGGCCTTGGAGGATTTGCCGAAAGATGGGCAGCAGTCATGCCTATTCTTAGTAAAAAGTACCGTGTCATAGCACCTGATCTACCAGGTTACGGATATAGTGACAAACCTTCTACTGATTATACACCAGAGTTTTTCTTAAAGTTCCTTTTTGATTTTTTAGATGGTCTAGGCATAAAGAAAACAAGCCTGATTGGCACTTCACTTGGAGGCCAAATTGTTGCAGAATGTGCAATAACACAAAGTAAAATGATTGAAAAAATAGTCCTATCATCACCTGCTGGAATAATGAAGACGTCTACTCCTACCTTAGATGCCTATTCAATGGCCGCTCTATACCCAAGTCATGATACTGTAAAAACTGCATATGAAATGATGACTGGCTCCAAAAACGTTACTACTGAATCAATTGATGGCTTTATTAAAAGAATGACACTGCCAAATGCAAAAATGGCATTCATGTCAACTATACTAGCACTAAAAAATTCCCCACCGATAACAGACAGACTTCCAAATATTACAGTACCAACCCTGTTGATATGGGGAAAGCAGGATACCATGATTCCTGTCAAATATGCAAATGACTTTGTTTCTTCGATTAAAAACTGTCAACTAAAAATTATGGAAAATTGTGGTCATACACCGCATATTGAAGAGCCAGTCAAATTTTCACAAATTGTACTTAATTTCTTAAACCAGTAACTGGTTATAATATCCATTCATTACCAACAGGTATAAATACCATAATTACCAATAGAAACCAATGACTGGTAACAATATTCAATATGATCCAACTGAGATGTTCAAAGAATGGATACAAAAAAGCGGAAAGGCACAAGCTGATTTTATGAAAACATTTGGTTCCATGATGAACCAGCATAAACCAGAAGGTTTTGAGCCTGTGGATACATTAAAAGATCTTATAAACAAAGGATCAAAAAGCCAATCTGATTTTGTTGAAAATCTAGGCAGTATGCAATCTAAAGCAATGGATAGTGCTTTCAAACTTGCACAAACAATGCCACAATTTGTGTCATGGGGTGCATTTAAGACATCAGTTGGAAGCAATGGAAGAATTTCGATTCCCGAAGCTGAAAGAGATGCACTTGGATTAAAAGAGGGAGACCTGATTCAAGTTGTAATCATTCCTATCGAGAAAAAAATCAAAAAGAGGGGGTGAAATAATGAGTAAGACAACACAAGAAACAAAAGAGATCTACGCAACATACAAACAGAATGCCGAAAAGTTTTTCGAGGATATCGAAAAAGCAGCACCACAATACCTACAATCAATAACTAATCTTCAACAAGAATACACTTCAGCATGGAAAAATGCAATAGAATCAGCTATTTCACTACAGCAAGAATTTGCAACTAAAGCTGGAATAAATACAAACGTACCAGCAGCAGTAGTAAAAGCCGTAAATGATGTAACTGAAGAGGTAATCAAAGCAAGAGCAGTTCAGAATAAGGTAATATTAGCTGCAATTGATGCAACAAAACAAAATGTCAAAGCATTCAATGAGAATGCAAAAGCATTTGCAGGATTAAATGAGAACCTTTTCCAATTCTGGATCTCTGCATGTACACCAACACGAAATTAGTATAAGGAATTTTTTCCTTTTTTTATTTTGATCTTTCACTTAGCCATTGGCCAAGCTCGGTGAGAACTTTTTTTTGCGAAAATGAACTTGCTATCATTCCAACATGACCAGTTGGATAAATTCTCATGGTTTTGTCCTCAGTTCCTACTGCATAGTATAGAGGCATACTGCACTCAGGAGAAACCAAATGATCCCCTACTGCCACCTGGATGAATACTGGCATTGTAATATTCTTGAGTGATACAAGCTGGTTTCCAACATACATCTTGTCCTGAATTAGTAGATTTTCTTGGTAAATGTCCTTTATCCATTGCCTGAAAAGTTCACCAGGTATTGAGGGAGTATCATGCAACCACTTTTCAACACGTAGAAAATTGTCAACATAATTCTTGTCATGTATATTTTTGAAAAAGTGTATGTATTTCTCTACTCCCTGTTCAAACGGTTTCAAAATAGAAAAGATATAGTACATGAATTCAGGCGGCATATTACCAATTGTTTTCACCATCTCATCCACATCCATATGTTTGGCAAGATTACTAACAACTGTAGTGTCTTTTTTACCATCAATTACAGGAGCAGTTACAATTAGATTTTTCACTTTATCTGGATGAAGTGCCGAATAAACAGTGGCCAGGGTACCACCGGTACAATAACCTTGTAGAGTGACTTTTTCTACATTTGCTTCATCGCATACAAAATCAACGCAATTATCTATGTAACCATTAACATAATCATCAAAGCCTTGATATTTGTCAATATTAGTTGGAGTTCCCCAATCTATTAGATAGACATCAAATCCCTGATTTAGGAGGTTTTTAATCCAGCTTTTTTGTGGGTGAATATCTAAAATATGATATCGGTTTATCAATGCATATACAATAACAATTGGGATTTTATTCTGTTTTTGAGTTGAAGAATTGAAATGTAAGAGACGTATTTTATCTTCAGAATATGCAACATCGTATGGGGTCATCTCAAGATTAATTTCATCAATTGCAGGCACCATTTTTGGAGCATCGATTAAATTTTTATTAAATTTTAAAAATTCTTCAATAAGTATTGGATCTATTTTTAATTCATTTTCCATTGTGTTTTACTCCAGATTTCCTTTCATTTTTTTCTAATTTGCTAACTCTTTTTCGTAATGAGTGTAACTCTTTGTAAACTTCGTTCAAATCATCTTTAGTTGGAACATTTACAGATTCAAGTAATACTGCAAGCATATTATTCCAGTGTTTTGAAAGTTCAAGTTCACTTGATATTAATTTGCCAAAATTCGCTCCAAACTTTTCAGAGTCAAAAAGTTGCGTAAATGCATTTTCAAATATGTCAATCCACACACGTTTTGAAGATTCTATATGTTCTACATCGTTTGGAATTTCTGGAATTTTGGTATTGAATCTTTTTTGTGATTCAGTCCAAGTATCTGAAAGTTGTTTATAATATTCAGCAAGTCTAGTATTAAATTCCATAAGATCCTCATTTGCTTCTATCATTTCAGTTGCTAGTTTTTTAGTCTGCAGAGAAAACTTTCGCATAGGTCCTGCAGACGTTAACGCAGATGGCTTACTTGAAATAAGATATGACATATCAGTCCAAAACAATGAAAGGTGTTTGAAATAATCTACAGTTTCCTTAGGATCCATTTTGTTTTTATATTCAGCACCAGATTCCATACCAATTATGTACAAGAGATCGCAATAAATAGATCGGCTATTATCATTTATTATTGATATTCAGTTTGATATTTCGTCTCATGCAATATAGTAGGAGAATCAACAATGGATTATGAGAAATTATGCAAGCAAGTCATTGAAACCGACCCTAAGATAAGATTTGCAGGGGCCATAAATGAGAAAGGTAGGCTTTTTGCTGGTGGAATGAGGGATGGTTTGAAATCTCTTGAGGATTCAAAGGATGATGAGATGCTATACATGGAGTTAGTTTTGAGAACAAAGATGAGGCGTGAGTTTGATCATGTTTTGGGTCCAGTAAAATTCGCCATGTCATATAGAGAAAAAGCTATAGTAATGAGCTTCCCAGTGGATGAAAATGTTTTGTTAATTTCAGCTGAGCAGGGATTTGATTATGCAAATGCTCCTTTTAAGATATTAAAGATTTTAGACCACTAAGACTGTGATCTTTCATAAACTGTCTGACACCACTGTAGTACTTTTTCAATATCCTCTGAAACAAAATCTGCTTCTTCTTTAGTCTTTTTTGCTATTTTTGTACAAAAAACTAAATGTAAAGCCTTACCAAATTTTGCTTTTGACGCAGTAACAGCTTGAGAAAAAAACTTGATTGTACTTTCTGTAGAGGAAAAAATAACAACTACCATCAAACCTTGTTTTTTTACCCATACTTTGTTTAGAAATCTTTGTAGATCTATGTCAAACATGACATCAATAGCACTCGACATATCTCCTAGTTGTGACACTTTCCAACCTTCAACATGAAAAGCTGCAGATGCAGCTTGTGCCATAAGTGAATTTTTGGAATCTGTCGAAAAAACAACAATATTCTTTTTTATGTCTGTTTCCTGTTCAACTAGAATGACAAGATAAATAGAACCTAAGATAATGTCATCAAGATAATTTTTTTCAGATTTACCAATCTTTCCAGCATCATACGAATTTTGAACAGATTCTATTGCAGGGATGATTACTTCTGTAATTATCTTAGTAGGATTGGCGCCAGAATGAAGCGAATTTCTGAGTATATTATGAGATTCTTTACCAGTACCTGAGAGCACATACTGTAGATATTTGTTTTTTACCCGGAAAAAATCTACAGGAAATTCAAATAATTCAACACCTTCTTCCACAAACCACAGGTTTACATTTCCTATGTTTTTTTGCTTTACAAGTCCCTCTGCAGCAAAGACTTGAAGATATTTTGTCATAGTTAATCTATTTATTTTCAATTTTTCAGAAATCTCAATGCCGGAAAGGCCGGTTTTTGAATCACGTAGAACATCAATTAATTTTTCTTTTATCTTTTCAGATTGATAACCACGAACCAATGATTTTAAAAATATCTTTTCTAGTATATAGCATTACTAAATTAACCAACAGGAACCTGAAATTTCAGGTCTCCTGCGATCAGGTACTTGGTATGGTCTGGTATTCAGTACTTTGGTGTAGTCTGTAATTGCTTACGAGCGCACTATAATTCATAATACAAATTTGATAAATAAAAAATGTGCATCTATGCTACTAAATATTTAAGTGAGATCACAACCTGAAGATTTTTTATATCTCAGACTATGATGTCTGTAAACCTGATGAGGTTTCATAAATCTCATTTATAACAACTTAGCATTTTTCATAACACATACTTTTTTGAAAACATAATTGTATATTATTAATATGGTTTTATCTTGTGTTCTCATTGAATCTCTATGTCAAAAAGAATTGTTGTAGCTTGTTGATTATTTTCATGTTTTTACGAGTTTCTGAATTAAAATATGACAACAAAGTGATGAGATGTTTAGGCACAAAAACATTAAATACTTGTACTTTAAAGTACGGTATAGGTAAGTAATATGCCAAAAGCAGGATTCAAATCAATAACAGTTTCAGAAGTGGTATACAACAAGTTCCACGATGTTTACAAGAAAAATAGAGATGACCTTGCAATGAAGGGCATCAACAGCTTTGCTGGATACATCACTTTCATGATGGAAGACTTGATGCAAAAAGATGAGACATTTGCAAGATATGCACCTAAACTTGAAAAGATTTCAGTTGACGATAACAGAGTAGTAGTAAAAGATAATATCAAAAACAGAATTGCAGAAGTTGCAATTCAAAATGGAGAACTTTACTGCATGTTCTGTGAAGAGAAAGATTGTGTTCATGTTGGCTTTGTGTTTTCTCTTCCTGATGTTTATGAAGTTCTAAATGCCCGTGGAATTAAACATCAAAGATAAAAAAAGTGCAGGAGGTGGGATTTGAACCCACGAACCCCTAAGAGACGGGATCACCCATTTTTATGATCTTAAGTCCCGCGCGTCCAAAGGCTAGGCCTTCTTTGGCCAGGCTCGGCGACTCCTGCGTTTTATTAGCATAAAGTTGTGGAAATTAAACGTTTTATAAAAAATTTTGTCAAGACCAAGTAAGATTAATAAGGATTCAGTAAAGCGACCATGTCATGCTTCGATAGCTCAGCCTGGTAGAGCGTTACCTTGGTAAGGTAAAGGTCGCGGGATCGAATCCCGCTCGGAGCTTTCGTTGTTTTAAGATATTATTTGAGTTTGTGACTCAATAATTTTTTGCAATATTAAATTTCTATTTTATATAGAGAGAGGAATTGTAAAATAGAAGGTAGTTCCTTCTCCTTCTTTGCTTTCAAACCAGATCTTCCCTTTCAAATTTTCAACTATTAAACGACAGATTACCAATCCGAATCCGCTTCCACCATATCTTCTTTTTAAAGATAGGTTAACTTGGTAGTATTTTTTAAAAACAGAGTCCTTTCTTTTTTCTGATATTCCCATACCATTATCCTTGACAAAAAAACGAATACCGTTATCCTCTTTTTTGGCACCGATCTCGATTTTACCCCCTTCTTGTGGTACAAAGTCTACTGCATTTTGTATCAAGTTATCAAAAACTTGTGTTAACCTATTTTTATCACTTTGAAGAAGTGATTTTTCTTTTGTTGTGTCAACGAATTCAATCTTTTTGTCCTTCATCATATGAGCACTAATGTCAACAACACTTTTCATAAATTCATTAACTTTGAATTCATCTTTGCTGAAGGTCATTTTATGAGCAACAAGCAGTTGAACGTCAGACATATCCTCAAGCATTCTTTCTAATCTAATTGTATTATTATAAATCTCATTTACAGCTTCCAATTGTTGAGCGTTTAGATTTGCAGCAATAGGATCATTAAGTGATTCGCAGTATCGTTTTATTGGTTCTAAAGGTAATTTACATTCTCGTGAAAGAGATAAATAAAATTCTTCTTTAAGCGAATTCATTTTTTGTAATTCTTCTAGTTGAATTTTTTGTCTTTCATGATCTTGTATAACCTTTCTAGCCTCATAAATATCCGAAATATCTCTGATTGCCGTATTACTTCCAATTAGCTTACCTCTTTCATCATACATGTTATTAGCGCTTAATAATGCAGGAAATGTTGTTCCATCCTTTCGTTTAAACCAAATTTCTCTATTCTCAGCACGTCCTGTTTCTTTCCAAGACTCAAATGTGTTACGTATTTCTTTAATGCTTTGCTCTGCCACATGATCAAAAATTGATTTACCTATGACCTCATTTTTTGAAGAACCAAAGTTTTTTGCATATTTTTGATTGCATTCAAGAATTATACCATCAGTATTTACAGTTCTTTGCATTACTGGCGATTCCTCATATAGATTTCGATATTTGATGCTATCTACAGAAGAAAGTGATTTTCTAGTTTCAACTTGATATGGTTGCGCTAAAAGAGGATTTCTAGGTGTTCTACTGTTTGCCCACATGATAACTCCGCCCACAACAATTCCAGCAAGTCCAAGATAAAAGGCATGATACGCATATGGAACTTTAGGATCTAAACCATAATCAATAACTGCCAATCCTATAATTACTAATAATAATCCGCCTGAAATCCCAAATGTATTCATACACTACAAAAAATATTGCATCCCATATAATCCAATACTGTAATGTATAAAACAATTTTTTTAATAGCAACCCCAATCAATAGGTATTAAACGTAAAACTAGAAGATTAACTTTTCAGGTTTTGCAAGTCTAAATCATTCTAAAACTAGAATCAAGTTATCCAAAAATTCTTGGATTCTAGATTTTATTCCATCTATTACTTTGTTGAGTTCATTGTCTGAAATACGCGCTTCATGAATTCTCAAGTTTTTTGAGGCATGATCCATTCCATGTTTTGTAATGAATTCATTAAATTTCTCAAGATACTGACTTGTGATTATAAGATGACTGTTATTTTCAATTTCATATATGGATTGATAAATTACAGATTTTCCAAAAAGTTCTGATATATCAGGTGGTAGTGGTACCGCACTTCCATAAACATCATAAAATGACCAATTAGTCTTCCTATATGATGGAAGATTGTCATAAAGATCATCCTTAGTTTTGTATAAACCAAGATAACCATTTAATTCTAAATCTATCCATGTATTTTTATCAGATATTCCCAAGTATTTACAAATGGTTTTACATGATTGTAAGATCTCATGTAATGATTTTTTCTCATCCAAAAGTTCCACACTTATCGTTTTTGCTAATTTTAATGCCTCTTCTTTTTTATTTTGGCTCAAGATATCAAATTAGTGTATTATTGCCCATGATTTTACTTTATCTTGTAGATACATACGGTAAGATTATGCAAAAATCATTGTAGGTAAATCAGTATAGAATAAAATTTAGGGTTTTTAATAATTTTTTATTAAGATTTCAGTATACCCAGTTCTCTTCTTTGAGTTTGAATTGATGAATCGATTTGTGTTTATTTGTATTATATTATTAGAGTATTCTGAGAATAGTTCTATTACTTCTTGTGATTTGGAATTCGAAAGCATAATCTTGCAACCTTTAGAA
The DNA here is from genome assembly GCA_007280335.1 of Nitrosopumilales archaeon. Lineage (GTDB taxonomy): Archaea > Thermoproteota > Nitrososphaeria > Nitrososphaerales > Nitrosopumilaceae > TA-20. Next base: position 10,621 of record QYQE01000074.1, read on the forward strand.
TCAAGTTTTTTAAATTCTATAAAGAGTCTTTCCTGATCTTTGTAGTCAAAGTTATCATTTGTATAGCTAGTAAAGTTTGCAGTAGAGCTCACTGGTTGATAGGGTGGATCTAAATATACAAAATCATCTTTTTGTGCTCTCCTAAGAGCAGTAGTGAAATCTTCACATTTTATTGAAATTCTTTTTGATTGTAAAACATGGCTTAATACCTGAAGGTTTTCTTTGTTTACTATGTTTGGATTTACATACCTCCCTATTGGCACATTAAATTTCCCCTTACTATTTACTCGGTACAAACCATTAAAACAAGTCTTGTTTAGAAATATGAGTCTTGAAACTTTATCAATCTGGTTTTTTGGATTACTGTCTCTTACTCGATAATAGTATTCTTCAGGATTTTTAAAGTAATTTTCTGAGTGTTCTTCTAATGATATTATCAATTCATCTACTTTGTCACGAATTGTAACATATGAAAGAATTAAAGTAGAATTCAAATCAGAAACAAAACACTTTAGTTGAGAATTCTGAGATATCAAATGAAACAAAACTGCTCCGCCACCTAAAAATGGCTCAAAATATGTATCGAGATTTTTTGGAGTATGTTGTGACAATATGGGTAAAAGTTGTCTTTTTCCTCCTGCCCATTTTACAAACGGTTTTGGTACAAGTGATGTGATTTGTTTGTATTGCTGTTTCAATATACAATAGTAACAAGATTTTATTTTGCACGATATGACAATAAAAGATCACACGTTGTGTAGCTTTTTTTAATCAAGATAATGAGATTTTTTTAAAATTAGCTATAGGATTACCTGTTAGTAATAAAATAAAGTAAAAGGAAAGGGAAGTTAGTCCCACTTACTCCAAGCTGCCATCCATCTGTATGTCCACGTTGTCAATTTACAACCTAATGCTGTCATTGTAACTGACAGGACAGCACCGGCACCCGCACCTAGCGCGACCGGACTATCATAGAACTTTCCAACCTGGGGTTCTATTGGAGTCATGTATGGAGGCAATGTAGTTCTTGGGTATTTGAATGCAGTCTCTAGCGGATCGTCTATCGTTATGAGATTTATCATGTTGAACATTGGCAGAGACATTCCACAGAGTACACCGCCCATTAGAATGAGAGAGTGTTTGTTCTTCTTTGTTGCCCAATATACCAAATCCATCAGCATGGCCGACGGAATCCATACTGGTACAACTATGAAGCTATATGGATATCCTAGTGAGAACCACGCTCCTTTTGCAATCCACGTATACACCGTCATTATCAGTGCATAGTAAGTTGCAGTTCCTGGAACTCCAGTGAATGTAAGGTAGTACGCGGCACCAACAGCAAGCATGAGTGTCTGTGATACTGAAAATATCACAAATGAAGTCCACGCCCAGTCAGTATAGAATATGTAGTCTCCGGCATTAATGGTCAACAAGGTAGAGTTGACTGCTACCACTACTATAAACAAGTAGTGAGTACATCGTCTTAGCCAGACCATTAGCCACTATGATAGATGTGTTATATATAAAATTTTACGTAGGTAGTGAGATCAGGTTTTATACGAGATTGTAATTTTCTTGTCTTTACTTTCTAGTAGGGTTGTAAAAATTAAAAGAAAAGGGGATTGAAAATTCCTATCCACCGAAGAAGAAGCTGTCAGTCAGGATTGTTGCTATCGCGATAGCTGTAATTATTCCTGCGATTGCACCATTGTAGGTTTTTTCCTTTGCAGTACCTTCGGTTGTAACCTTTACACATAGTAAATAACCAATGGACTCAATAATCGTCAGCACCGTTAGAGCAAAGTGTGCGCTCGCTGGAGGATAAGCCCATGGATAATAGGTAACTGCTACGGCAACGCCAGCCCATGTTCCAACCCAACTGGCAATGAAAATGCCAGTGATTATTCCGAAATAATCTTCTACACGTCTACCAATCATTTTGCTTACGTCGGAACTGGAAGCTCCGCCACCAGTACCAAATCCTTTTGGTAAAGTCATTTGGGTAATTATTAATCCGTATGCTTTTAAGTCTTTCTTAGATGAAAAGAAAATACTTTACGCTTTAGGGATCTAAAAATAATAAAAAATGCGCTTTTGCGCGCCTTTTTCTATGGGATGGATCTACTGTACAATTTACCTTCTAGGGCCATCTTGTACATTTCTGCAACGTATGGGTTCTCACCTGGGGTTTCTGCTCCAAGCTCGACTAGTCGTGCATATACTCTAACTACATAGGCAAGTGCACCCATGAAAGCAACGACGACACCCATGTTAAACATCCAGTGGTTTGGTACTGCAAAGATTTCCTCTACATACCAGAAGTGCCACATCTCGTTTACACCAATTGTGAACATTGTTGCCAAATAACCAAGGATGGTCATCTTAAGGCCAGTGTTCATGGAGTTGTTTGGACCCCTTAGGATAGGTATTTTTCTGTCATACATTCCAGCTGCTGCCCAACCTAATGGGAGAGCAATAAAGTGACTGTATAACCACCAGTGTGCTGGTGTAAATGCACTATCTCTAATAGATGTTTGATGGAGTGAACCATCAACGAAATTGTCTACTTCCACTGAAGCAGCGATAGATCCCATTGCGATGACGATTAACCAGAGCTTTTTCAGTCTGTGTATCTCGACTTCTTTTGGAATCAGTGCGGGCATTTGTGCCATACAATATGTGATGAGATTTTAATATATAAAGCATGAGTAATAAATTGACAGTTTTTTTTATATTTTATAACAATATTTTAAACTATTATTGAAAATCATAGTACAAACTTCTCTAAAAAACAAGTAATTATTATATAAAAAAAACATACTTTCAATGCTTATCATCAATGTTTATCATTATTTTTATCATTATTTTTATCAATATTTTTCTCATATTTGGATTGGATCTCTTATTATGAGGGTAAAACATATATCGTTGTTCTTTCTCTGATGCATTAGTTACGTGATATGGTAGATAAGAAATTAATCGTAGCAGCACTTGGTGTAATTGTAGCACTTGGAGCAGTTGGACCATCATTGGCTCAAATGTTTCAGCATGCAGAAGCGCATGGTGTACAAGCACAACTACAAAGTCGTTTTGTTAGGATAGATGATGAAACTTGGTCAAAACAATCAGTCCATACAGGTGACATCCTCTCAGTATCAGGCAAATTCGTAAGTCTCGTACAAAGAGACCTAAGAGGCTGGTATACTGTATATGGTGACTCTCCTAATGCAGGTAACAGATGGGAGATTGTAGCAAGAGACCCACCTGGTAACGTCATAGACATTCCAGGAAACTCGGTCATTCCTTACAAATTGACAATCAAGGCTCTAGAACCAGCAGTATATCACATGCATACGCAGCTTAACATTGCAAGTATAGGCCCAGGACTTGGTCCAGGACAAACGATAGTAGTTACAGGTGACCCAATCGTAAAACCAATTCCATACACAAACATAGTCTATCAGTCGATAATAATTGGCGTTGGTTATGTTGTAACGTTTGCAACAAGACCGTGGCAAGTGATTTAAAACAAATTCCCCCTCTCTTTTCATTTTATCAAAGTCATATTAGAAAATATATTCAGATCACATCCATATCGTTCTGCTAGGATTATTGAATCGTACTGACTTTAGTCAAACATACTAGGAGGCATACGATTGTATTCCAAAGTCCATTTTCTTACAAAGTATACAGGCACGCCCACAGTTAATGGTAAAACAAAAATCACTCCAAATGGCCATGGAATAATTGCCTGAACCAAAACATCTCCAAGAAAAATAATCAATTCCATAACCAACCCTTTTGTGAGTTTTCTAATTCTGTAAAAAGCTATAAGCTGAGTAATAAAACTAGGAATTATTGCCAGTATCATTTGACCACGCATATTAATCATTTTTAGAAATCATCAAATCCAACGTATTTGTAGTTTTGTCTTATTTATAGAAATTTTTAATGATGATCGTTTCTTTCAAAATGTGTTGAGTAGTATTATTCTTAAAATCTCCATAATTCTAATAATAATAGCAGTAATCATACAGGTCATACATCCTTCAGATCATAATTCTCCAGTATCAGACATTTTTCATAATTCAGACATAACTAATGCATTATCAGTCATCCAATACATCTTTGCCATAACTGGAATTTTTTTAATAGTCAAATTTATCATAGATAAAATATTCACTAAAAAATAGAATTTATTTTACCTTTTAATTGAGAGATTAGTATTTTATTTCCAGATCATCAAAGTAGGCAGCTGTATCTTTTTTTGTCCATAACCCAAGCTGTCCATGCTGATAGTGTTGATCATATCTCTTGATAAGCTCATTACCATCAAGATAACCTCCTATTCCTTGTGCAGACACACTAGCAGTGATAGTATGCCATTGATCAGGAGTAACATTTGCTTGTTTGTCTACAAGGCATAGAAGTTTTCCTGGCTCAGCTCTACATAATGAGAATGTTTTATTTGCAGCATCAGCAACAAGAACAAAATATTGCTTAGTGTCAGTAAATCTAAATGCCAACCCAGCTGCTTGTGATTTTTCTCCAGAATTAATCTTAACTTGCACACTTGCTTCATAGTTCACACTGTCAACTCCATCCGGCATTATCTGTATATGATAATCTGATGTGGCATCATTGTTCGTTAGTTTAGCAAGCACATTTGGTGTAGATGGTGCAGAGGGATCAGATTTTACAATCCAAGTGTCATTTTGTAAATCAGTTTGAAAATATGAAAATCCCTCAGGAACGGTATTGTCTTTATAAGAATCAAAATTCCATGCTTTGGTGTTTTTATACGGACCGTTTTCCATTGCATAATAAGCTGAAACAGATATTCCAAATATTGCAACAATTGATGCAATGGCATATCTTTTCTTTCTTCCCCATCGTACAGATCTACTTGACAAATATTCTCTGTCGTATTACCAGTTTGTGATTGATATAAACATACTAAATTATTCAAATGCTAGAAATGAAATCAATAGATCATCTGACTTAAGAAAATAATTGATTGTTTTTACTTTTTTGATCTTCTTGGTTTTTGTTTTCCCTTCCATTTTTCAAAACCCCATCTTGTAGCTGCAAAGACTCCAAGTGAGAAGAAAAAACCACCTACATATATAAAAAGTGGTGCGGGTGGTTGTCCTGCTACAAGTCCAAGTCCCCATGCGAAACCAACAGCTGCACTTACAAATTCCAATATGATAAAAACTAACCATCTATCAACCATCGATAATGAAAGGTAAAGTCTACTCCTTTTTACCGTTTCTAAGTTTACGAAAAGAATCCCAAAACAGACTTTGGTATAATTCAAACACTGCATAAAAAAACACTATCGTTGTATGTTAAAATGAGAGAAAAAGTGTAAATTAAAGAAAGTGTTTCTTTTAGGTTTCACTCATGTTGTAGGCTCGTTCTCCTACTTGTGAAATGTCTAGGCCTATTTCTTCTTCTTTTGGTGTTACTCTTACACCACCTGGCCAAATCACATCCTGAATCTTCCAGATCAAGAGAGTGATACCAAATGCCCATGTTGCTGCAAATCCTGCTCCTATAGCATTCTGTACCAATGCATATGGATTACCAAAGAACAAACCGTCATGACCCCATGGGTTTATTCGTTTTTCAGCGAATGTTCCAGTCATTAGTGCACCAACAACACCGCCCATACCGTGTACTGGCCATGTATCCAATGCATCATCTATTCTTCTCCTATTCTTAATTATCAAACAATAGAAGCAGACTGTTGCACAAGTGAATCCAACTATAATCGAAGCGTAAGTTCCAATAAATCCAGAAGCTGGAGTAATTGCAACCAAGCCAGCTACTGCACCAGCAGAAGCACCCATTGCACTAGTCTTTCCAGTGTGTGCCCATGCAAGAAATACCCACCACATTGCAGCGACAGCTGTTGCAATGTTTGTGTTTTGGAATGCTTGAGTCTCTAAGAAACCTGCAAAACCTGCACTTCCAGGGTTGAAACCAAACCATCCGAACCAAAGTAAAGTAGCACCTAACATAACTAACGGAATTGAATGTGGTTCAAATGGAGCTTTTCCATAACCAATTCTTCTTCCTAAGAACATTGCGGTTGCTAATCCTGCAAATCCTGAGGTAATGTGAATGACTGTACCGCCTGCAAAATCTAATGCACCAACTGAAAACAACCAGCCTGGAGCTGTACCTTGACTACCTAATGACCAGTTTGCATGACCTGCAACATCATAAATGAAAGTAGTCCATAGTACTACATGTATCATAAATGCACTCATCTTCACTCTATCTGCATAACCTGCTATAGCTAATGCAGGAGTAATTGCAGCGAACATGAGCTGAAACATCACATATGCCAAATGTGGTATAGTGGGAGCATAAACATCAGCTGGAGCATTATGTGATACATTATTCAACCCAACCCAATCAAGGTTCCCAATAAAACCAAACGAGTCTGCACTTGGACCAAACATTATGGAGTAACCCCATACTACCCATTGAATACTAACTATTGCATATACCATGAAATTTTGTAAGATTACTGTTAAAGCATTCTTTCTTCTTGTCATACCACCATACAAGAAACCGACACCACCTGGTGTCATTATCATGACAAAGACTGCTGCTGCATACATGAATGTGGTATCACCAGTGTCAATACATGGAGCATTAGATCCTCCAAATGTTCCAGTTCCTGCTGGCTTCATTGGTTGAGCACAGTGTATTTCACTAGTTGCATTTGGATCAGCTAATTTGTTTAATGGACCAAATTGAGCATGTACGTCTTGAATTGCAGTAACTCCAGCTACAGTGAAAATTAATCCTGCTAGCGCGAAAACTAACGGCCACTTATTTTTAGTAACAAATTGAAATGATGTTGCTTGTATTGCTCCTGACATCTCTACGAAGTCAGTACTGCAACTATAAAAGGTATTTTATCCTAGAAATTTTTTTTTGTGATATTATGCAGAATTACAAAATTGTGCCTGATCGTTTATCAAACTAGAAACCAATTTTTAGAAATTCAACATATATCCTAAAATTATAAAAAATTTAAGAAAAATTATTATACTAGATAAGGGGTAATTTGGTGCATGTCAGAAGCAGGTATTGAAATTTTCATCGCAACAGCTGCAACTCTTGCAATAACTATTGCAATTTACTTTGGAGAACGTGCCTATAGGTACAAGCGAGTGAAAGAGAATAAACATGCTGGCACCTATGGATTCAATTTTGAAGCATCTGGAACACACCAATAAAACAAACAGCAACAAATCCTCTTTTTTGTAAAAAAGAATAGTAAAAAATATTTTCTACAGATAGACTAAATTGAAGCAGTAAACCATCTAATAGACAGTGAGAGTAAATTTAGAAGATGATGAACATATGGTTGCAGCATTGCCAAAAATCTGGGCAATCGCATTGGGATTGATGGGTTTCTTCAATAAAAATAAAGAAGGAATTCTTGTTCTAACAAACAAAAATCTCATTTTTGTTCCAAGATACCTGTATGTTTCACCAAAAGAGAGGGAAAAATATTTTGGTGAAGATAAGGTTAAAGTAGCACAGCTTTGGGATTATTCCGAAACACAGCTTGATGAGGATATTTCTGAGAATTCAAAAAGCTGGATTGTTCCTTTAGAGTCCATAATCGATATAACACAGATAACATTGAGAAAAGTAAATTTCATGAGGATAAAATTTTCTTCAAGTGGAAAAGAAAAATCCTATGATCTTGGCGTAGCTAAAAGTGTAACTAACTATCCGATAAGACAGCCACTTTTGTTTTATAATGTTGATTGGACTGCTTGGATAGATTTGTTAAAATCACGTATTTGAATTTAATTTTACAGATATTAATTTTATAAATCAATAAAATAATTTTAATCTAATTTTGTTTTTCTGATGTTCCGTGTAAAATCTCTCTAGATCTACTAACGATGAAATCTTGTTCAGCTTCAGATTCTTTTAAGAACTTGACATCCGTGAGTCTTTTTGTGTATTTGAATATTTCAAGTTCATATGAATCACCTTTTGGTTTGTATAATGCAATTCCAAAATTAGCAGCTCCATCAAAATCCTCTTTAAACCTCTGGTAATTTTCAGAAATTTTAAGCGATTTCAAGAAAACCCAAGTTGCCAATAAGACTCTTGATTCACAATAAAGTACAAATTCAAAAGAATAATTGGTTTCAATAAATCTAATTTTAATCTCATCATCTGGCCAATATTTTATGATTTTATTCCAAATTTCTGGAATTTTTTTTCTTTTATCAAAAATCAAGAGAAGCTTTGGTCGTACATCATAGAAATGATATCCCACACCAAGAAAATCATCAAACCATTTGATCTTTGTATCAGTCAAACCTATTTTGGCACATCATTTGCCATATTTAACGATTAAATGTTTTTGAGAACGGTAAATTTCCCCAACCAAAAATTTCTTTACCAATTTTAAATTGATAATTAGAAAAATCTTGTACCTATGTGCCTTTTATTTTTATATTAGAACAAAATAATCCTAAATCATTGAGAGATACTAAAATAAAACCATTAGATGAGCTTCTCAAAATGAGTAAAGAAGAATTATTTCAATATTTGAAAGAATCAGAAAGTTCAATGCAGTCAACAGATTCTGTTCAGATAGTTCCTTTTGAACATGGAACCAAGATATTGTATTATCACAAAGACCAAACCAAACCCTATAAGACTCGTGCATATCTTAACAAGATTGAAGATTCAGAATCTTTGAAGTAATTAATAATAATTCCTGTTTCATGTTTGCTTAGTTTTGCAGAACAACACACATCTACAATATACAAATATTTTGTATTGATGATTTATGATAAAAATTATTTTGTTTCACCCAATGATCTGGTGCCACAATGATCTAAATATCAATTAGAGACAAAGACGCCTGTTCACTAATGTGAATACCTGAGGTATTGATTGATTTAATATTTGGTAAAATTACTAGGATCTAAAAAATAGAATCTTTTGCTTTTAATTCACGCCATTTACCGCGTGCCCAGAATCCCCACTTTTGTTTATCTTCAGATGGATAGAAGCACTTTTCGTTGTGTGCACATCCCATACATCTTGGAGATGGTTCTAGAGCAGGTGCTACATTATTGTTCAGCAATGTATTAAGAATACGTGCTCTTCGTTTGGTTTCACCAAAAAGTTTCTCACTTTTTGGAACAATGAATTCCATTTCATTACCATCCTTATCAAAATATACTATAACACCCTCTGGTTTTTCAAACATATGCAGATAAGAATTTAATTGCATAAAATGTTCAGCATGTGGCATCTCTGGTAATTCTTCTACAGATTTAAACATCATCACCACATCATCTTCAACTCTATCTGCGCGACCAACTAGTTTTAGTTTGGAATTAATTTCAATTACTCCTTCTAATGGTTTCTCTAAAACACTTAGAGCACTTTTTTCCATTAATTTAGACATCATTTGTTTGTGTGTTGGTTCAGCTGGATCCTTTCGATCTAGGTATGCACTTCTAAGACATCCACTAACCTCATCTACAGAGATTTTACTTTCATCTTGTAAGCTTGGATTAATTACTGCAAATACTTGTTCTATTACATCATATACATCAACTTTAGCTGGTGCATCACTTGCAGCTCGATAATTGTCAATTCCTTCTTTGATTTTTTCTTGAATTTTTCCGAAGATTTTTTCTTTTTGAACTTTTTGTACTCCAGACATCTCTACGAAATCTGTTCTACGACTATAAAAGGTGTTTTATCGTAAAAAAATTTTTTTATGATATTATTTTTAATTGAAATTTTTTGTATAAATTTTAGCAATACTTTAATAAAAGTGATTCATATGTGGTTTAGGTTATAAATTATGAAAAAAATTGAAGCAATAGTCCCAGCATCAAAAGTAGAAGTAGTCGCTTCTGCCATACTAGAAACCGGAATTGGCGGTGTGACAATTTCAGATACAAAAGGAAGAGGTGTACTTGAAAGACCAGTATTTGCCAGTGGAAGAGGAACTGGAGCATATAGACCTGCATTTAATGTGAATGCAACTATTATGGTTGTATCGAGAGATGATCTGGTCGACAAAATTGTGGAAAAGATTCTTTCTGCCGCAAGCACAGGAGCAACGGGTGAAGGAAAAATCTTCATAACTGACGTAGCAGAAACCATAGATGTTGGATCTAAAAAACGTGGAGATTCCACACTTTAATTTCTTTCAAAAAATTATTTTTAAAATATTAAAAATAGCATTCACAGAACAGGTATAACATATTTTTGGTTTAGATAATCATGCTTCTGTTTTAAATGATACAGAAACACCATACAAATCATTATAACTCTAACACATAGTGACTAAATCTATGATTTGGCCTGGAATGGGCGATCCTACAAAGCGTAAAAAAACCCTCAAATTCTTAGTAATTACTGCAGTAATCGGTTTTATGATTTATTTTGGCGGTCTTGAGATTCAGAATTACCTACACAAAGATGATCCATTATACCAATGCATAAACAATCGAGACATAAACTACAAAATTTCTGCAACTTTAGAATTGACTATAGATGGAAAAAAAGCAGATATTCCAGCCAAAGTAGGATTTGAAGGAGGATGTCAAAAATCAATGTACACACTTTCAAATGATGGGGTGATTTATGCAGCTTGGGACAATAAACATAGATTTGAAATTGGGCAGTTCTTATGGGTTTGGAAATTTCCATTACGTGACATGGATGAAACTAAATCAAGAATACTTGTAAACGGAGTAGAGTCATCTGACTTTATACACACACCGCTTGAAGATGGAGCTCATTACAAGGCAGAGTTCATTTCAAAAGCTTCAGAAAGTGGCAGTCCAAGCTTCACACCGCCTGGAACTTAGATAATATCCATTATCATTAATTAGTGAAAAATAAGGAAAAAGAATGGAAATTTACCAGTATTTTCCGTTGTCTGGTATCAAACCGATGCCTTCTTTCTCAAAGTGCTTGTCAAGTTCTGAGACCCATCTTTCTCTGGTATCTCCACCTAGACCGTGCACTCTAAGCCAGAATGCAATTACTCCAAGGAGGAATACTGCAAACATCATGGTCGCAAATATGTAGATCATGACATCATAGAACAATGGGTCATAGTTTGGACCTATCTGACCAGCAAAGTTTGACAGCATACCTACGAGCATAGCAAATACAGCGCTCATCAACAATCAAAACATTTCATGTATGATATATACATTTCTGTTAAAGGAAAACTATCTCATCTTACAATAGAGAATTAAAATAATAAAAAGGAAAGAGTTAGTATGTTTTCTTTGCTTGTTTTGCTTTTACTACAAAGGCAATGAAAATTCCACCGAATACTGCACCTACTGCTATTGATGCACCTAGTACACCACCGGCGTCAAGAACTGGAGTACCAGAACCGGTATGTGGATTTGCTGCGGCTTCAGTTACTTTAGCATGGGCTAGTTTCAATTGCTCCTCTAATGTAACACCGCCTGGGCCACCTGAGGCTGCGCCGCCGTATTGTGCAGCTGCTAGAGGTAAAAATGCAGATGCAACAAAGAGACTCAGCAGAGCTGCGCCAGTTATGATAGGTTTGTTCATATTAAGCACCTCCTTGAAATGCGCGTTCGTTCATATTTAACTTTTGTGTCAAATGCTAGAAATTTTTGTAAAGTCTAAGTAACGTTTATGTTTTGCTCTACGGCCATGCGACCTATGGGCAGAATGCACTCACACAGACATGGACAATCGCATTCGATCAGACCAGTTACACCTAGTGTACCAATATGGGTAAAACAGAGCCCGGCAGAAATTGAAGAATTAATTTTAAAGTATGCAAAAGAGGGTCTAAAAACAAGTGAGATAGGAGTCAAACTCAGAGATCAACATGCAATTCCACTTACTAAACTAATAGTGAAAAAATCCATTACTGAAATACTTACTCAAAAAGGGATCAAAACAGATATGCCTGAAGATCTGAATAATATTGTAAACAAGGCATTAGGGTTACAAAAGCATCTCAAGACACATACATCAGATAGACGAAATGTAAGATCTCTTGAGTTATTGGAAGCAAAGGTTCACAGACTTTCTTCCTATTATAAAAAAATAGGCCGCATTCCTAAAACTTGGAAATATAAGTCAGTCATAGCTCAACTTGAGTAATGACAAGCAAGCTTGATGCATCGCTTTCTTACTTTCACGATAAGGTTTCAGATTGCATAAAATCGGGTAGAAATATTTCAGTAATAACTCATCTTGATTGCGATGGAATAACATCTGGAAGTATTGTAACAAAATCCCTCATAAGATCAGGTGCCAAATGTACAGTTCGGACAGTAAATGAATTCAACAAGAATTTAGTAGATAGAATGAAAAATGATTCAAGAGAATTTCACATAATTACTGATCTTGGCGGCGGATTTGCGAAGGAACTTGATGCGGGATTAGATGACAACTGGATAGTTGTTGATCATCATCAGATCCCAGATGAAGAGTTTGATAATCAACGAGTAATTAACGCATGGAAGTATGATATTGATGGCGGTTTAGAGGTTTCAGCCGGAGGTATGGCATATTTGGTTTCAAAGGCACTACATAAAGAAAATACTGATCTTGCATGGATAGCTGTTGTAGCTGCTCTTGGAGACAGACAAGATCAAGGTGAAAAAAAATCCTTTTCTGGAATTAATTTAGATATTGCATCTGATGCAAAAAAAAATGGTCAAGTTGAAATTGATCTTGACATATTATTAGTTGGAAGGGAGACAAGACCACTCCCAGACGCTCTTGCTTTTACATCACACCCGTTTATAGAGGGACTTACATGGAATCGGGATGCATGTTTGTCATTATTGAATTCATCAGGGATTAAATTAAAAGATGGTAGTAGATGGCGCGTTCCCGCAGAACTTACTGAAGATGAAAAAAGAACTCTACTTCAAACAATTTCTAAATTTATAACAAGCAAAAACGCTACAGAAATAATGGATGAACTTGTGGGATATACGTATACTCTTTCTGGTGAAGACAAACGCAGCTTTTTGCGTGATGCAAGAGAATTTTCCACTATGCTAAACTCCTGTGGAAGAATTCGCAAGGCTGGAGTTGGAATTGCAGTTTGTATGGGAGATAGAACAAAAATGTTAGAAGAAGGAGAAAATATTCTCTTAGAATACCGCACATTATTACGAACGTATATGAACGCACTTTCAAGTGAACGTTGGAGAGTAGTGGATAATGGTAAATACGTAATGGTAGACGGAGAAGGATTAGTATCAGAAAATATGACAGGTGCAGTATCTTCACTTCTAGGTGGTTCTCAAAAGAACACAGGTAAAATCATCATATTAAGGACAAATGGAGAGGACGGTACGATCAAGTTTTCATCACGAAAATCTACAGGATGTAAATCGGAAGTTAATTTAGGATTACTAATGAGATCGTGTGCAACAAAAGTTTCTGGGGTCGGCGGTGGTCATAATGCAGCTGCGGGAGCTAGAATAACTAAAGACAAATTGGACGAGTTCTTAGGCTGTTTAGAAGAAAATGTCACTAGAGTGTAAGGTTCAAGTCTTTCTAAATAATCTTACACCGCAAAAATCTAATGCCATACGAAAAGCCTTAACACCAGACAACATAAACTTCCCAGAAAATCTTTCTATGGAGATTGAAAATGTTAACAATTCTCTTGTTTTTACATTTCAAGGTAAAGGAAATATACGAACATTAATTTCTACTATTGATGAGGTCCTTGAACATGCGCAAGTGGTACTCAGAGTGATTGGCTAATGCTTGATCCTAAAATTTTACGAGAAAATCCTGATAAAATTAGAAAAATGCTTAACGACAGAAATGTTGATTTTCCATTAGATGAATTGATAATATTAGACAAGGAACGTAGAGATCTTATTATTAAAACTGATGAATTACGCAAGAAGAAAAATGAGATTTCTATAGAGATTGCAAAAAGGAAAAAAACCAATCAAGATGCAACATCACTCATTGAACAAATGCAGGAAACATCCCAGACACTTACAAATCTTGAAACCGTGCAGACTCAAACCGAATCAAGGTATACAAAACTAGCGCTAACCATTCCTAATTTAGTTGATGAGTCTGTCCCAATCGGAAAAGATGATACTACGAACAAAGAGATAAAAAAATGGGGAAAAGTTCCTCAGTTTGATTTTAAAGTAAAAGATCACATAGACATATCACAAAGTCTTGATCTTGTAGATTTAGAAAGAGCCGCTAAAGTTTCTGGTGCAAGATTCTATTACTTAAAAAATGATCTTGTAAAGTTGAATCAAGCTCTAATTCATTACGCTTTAGATTTTCTTTCTGAAAAAAACTACACACCAATTCAGACTCCATATTTGATAAACCGAGCTTCAATGGAAGGTGCAATAATTGCACATGATTTTGAGGATGTCATTTACAAAATTGAAGGTGACGATCTCTATCTAATTGGCACGTCAGAACATGCAGTAGCATCAATGTACTCTGATGAAATTCTAGAAGGAAAGATTTTACCCCTTAGATATGCAGGAATAAGCCCATGTTTTAGAAAAGAAGCAGGTGCACATGGAAGAGATCAAAAAGGCATTTTTCGCGTACATCAATTTGAAAAGGTTGAACAATTCATTTTTTCTAAACCAGAAGAATCTTGGAATGAACATGAACGAATGTTATCTAATGTCGAAGAGTTTTATCAGAAACTTGAGATGCCATACAGAGTAATGATGCTGTCAAGTGGAGATCTTGGAAAGATCTCTGCCAAAACATATGATCTTGAAGCTTGGATGGCAGGTCAGAATAATTATCGTGAAATAGTTTCATGTTCTAACTGTTTGGACTTTCAAGCAAGAAGACTCAAGATAAGATTTCGTGATAGAACTAACGACCAACCTCAATATGTTCACACATTAAACAGCACACTTGTAGCCACAACACGAACTCTTGTTGCTTTGATGGAAAATTTCCAGACAAAGGATGGTCATATTTCAATACCAAAGGTTTTACAAAAATACGTTAACAAAAATACAATCTAAAAAGTCGTACAACTTATATTTTGGCTAGAAACGTCGATTATAGTTGGCACGTCAAAAGACAGCTAGAGTCAAGGATAAATGGAGAGAGAAAAAATGGGTTACAGTACTTGCTCCCTCTGCGTTTAACAATGTGCCCATAGCCTACATTCCCATAACTACTGATGCAAATGCAATAGGTCGAGTAATAGAAGTTACTTTGTTTGACATAGTCAAAGGTGATCCTTCACAACATCAATTCAAATTGTATTTTCAGATAAACAAAGTAGATGGTGAAACTGCAACAACAATTTTCAAACGATATGAATATGCAAAAGAATTTCTTAGAAGTCTTGTAAGACGTGGATCTTCTTTGATTAGTTTCATAGGTGACTATAAAACAAAAGATGGAAATATTTTCCGTATAAAGATAATTGCTCTAACACAAAAGAAATTAAACACATCTCGTAAGCATGCACTTAGATTAATTGCAAGAGATGTTATGTCAAAAACAATTCCTGAAATGACCATAGAGCAATTCATTCAAGCTACAGCATTTGGGAAAATAAACTCAGATATTATGGCTGCTGTTAAAAAAATAATTCACGTACGACATGTAGGCATAGAAAAATCAAAGATAATTAGAACTGCAGAAGCTGAGATTACATTATTGCAAGCTTAATAGATTTATTGTTTAGTTATAATCAAAAAATATGGTAAATCATACAGAGATCACTGCAGAGATGATAATACATGCAACAGAAGATAAGAAAAAAATTTTTGATCCAATGTACGAAGTATTTGAAATAAAAGAAGAAGAGTTTGTACATGAAAGATTAGAGGGTCATTTTGGAAATCCTATTTTAATGATGAGTATAAAATTAGGAAAAAAACGGGCTGAAGAATTCATTAAGAAATTAGTTTCAAAGATTTCAAAAGCTCAGATGAACGAGTTTTTACAAAATATTGAGATGTATTTTGAAGGTTCTTCCTTGTTTATACGAATAAGTAAAAAAGATCTTGTAAGAAAATCTATTAGTTTACAACAAAACGATGCCTTGAAAATCAAAATTTCTACTCCTGTGTATAAAAAGAGTGAACTTGTCAAAACATATTTGGAACTTTTAGGTCAATGAAAAAAAAGAAAAGATACCTGTTATTACAATTAAAAAAACCAATAGAATTTAAAAAGTTCACCGAAATCAAAGTAATATCAAATGAAGAAAAACAAGCTGTTATTTCGTGCGAACTTTCCAAACTTTCACAGGTCGTTTTGGAATTTGAAAAAGTATGTAAGATTGTGAATGTATCAGGAACTCTCAAAGCACTGCGCAGAGTTTAATAGTATTTCGAAGATAAGATAAAAAGGGAATGAGGTGATATTTGCCGCTCCAGTCTGAGCAATTGCTGTGAAGAAGCCGCGACGAACCGACCCAAAAACCTGATCTATTTTCATACGGTTCTTTTAAATATAGTAGATCCTTTTTTTTGGCTGTGAAAACCGATTATGATATCATTGTAGCTGGTGGAGGATTAGCTGGAATGATTGCAGCACAATCAGCTTCATTTTATTCTAAACAAAGATTATCAATTTTAGTATTGGATAGAAATCCAGAACCGGCATTAGGGAAAAAAACAATAAATGGTTGGATCTGCGGAGACGCAGTCGGTAAAAATACTGTTGACTTTATGACAGAGAGAATTAAAATTGCGTGGGGAAATCCAGAGATTGAGCATCCGGTTAAAGGAGTAATGGCATTTTCACCAGACAGACAAACGTCTATACCTTTTGATGGTGATGGATTTATGCTAAATAGACAAGAGCTCCCCCAACGTCAGCTTCGCGATTCAAAGAAGATGGGAATAAACATGCAGCATTCAGTTGCACTGAGGAATTTGTTATATGAAAATGGTTCAGTAGTAGGAGTAGAAGGAACAGATCTTACAACTAATCAACCTTACAAAAAAACTGCAAAAATTGTAATTGATGCAACTGGAGTTACCTCAATGTTACGAAATGGGCTTACAATAAGTTCAAAAATTGAGAAAAAAATCGATCGTGATGATTTAGAATCTACCGGTAGACATATTATGAAATTTGAGCACGGAGTAGAAGACAAGACAGATTTTGATCCTGATTATTGCATAATACATCTTGATCAAGACATTGCACCTGGAGGATACGGATGGGTCTTTCCAAAAGGTAAGGACAAAGTAAACATTGGTCTTGGAGTCCAGCAAAAAGAACTTCTGAAACGAAATGAAAGATTGGGGAGAAAAGATGATGTTACCAAATTGATTAATGATTATGTAAAAATCAACAAGGCGATAAAAAATCCGCGATTATCTGACGATCCAAGTGACTCTCAGAATGCAACTGGAAACTGGCAGGTTTCTGTTAGAAGGCAAAATGATTGCCTTGTTGCAAATGGATACATGTTGGTTGGTGACTCGGCATGGATGCCAAAACCACTAGATGCTGGAGGAATAGGACCTGCCATAGTTGCTGCAACTATTATTGGTAAAAATGCAGTTGATGCCATAGAAGCTGGAGATGTAAGTGAGAACGGGTTATGGCAGTACAACATTGATTTCATTAATGAGTACGGATACAAAACTGCGGGTCTTGAAATTTTCAGAAGATTATTGCAGACTTTGACAAATGAGCAGATTAACTACGGTATGAAACACTTTTTGTCCAATTTGGATGTAGAGGCGATAAGTAAGGGAGAGCATCCTGATTTTGGTACAGTTAGTAAGCTTGGCATGATGATCAGGGGTGCTTTGAACAAAAAACTTGCTGACGGTCTTAGATTTACTGCACAACAAAATAAAAAATTAACCGAGCATTATTATAATTTCCCAAAAACTCCTGATGGATACGATGCATGGCGCAATACTTTGCATCATATTTTAGATGAATCGTATGCTAAGCTTGGAAATTAATCGGTTACATACAAGATCGCTGTTTTAACTTTCGCAAAACTCGTCTTTGAAATTAACTTGTTTGGTTACGATTATACGTAGTAATATTGAACTAGAAACAAGGCAATTTTAAATTAAGGTCTTATGTTTTCAATATCGTGCTAGCAGAATCATTGTATATAGATTGGAATAATTCCTTTGAAATTCTAAACAAGGCATATGACGTTGGTCTGTTTGTTTTAATAATAGGACCAAAAGGTACTGGCAAAACCACCCTTGTTAGAGAATTTGCTGCAAAAACAAATAGAAAGCTTGAATCAGTTAACTTTAGTTTACGAACCCGTGAAAGTCACTTAGTAGGAGCAAAAACTCTGGAAAGCGGCGCGATTGGTTTTGAGGAGGGAATATTAGTGAAATCCATGAAGGAGGGGGATATTCTATACCTTGATGAAATTAATGCTGCAGAGGCAGATGTCTTACTTAGATTAGATGAAGCGTTAGATGACCGCAGGCAGCTTGTCCTAAAGGAATCAGGTGGAGAGTTAATTCAAGCAAGTAAGGGATGGTTTGTTATAGCAACTATCAATCCATTAACGCATGTAGGAACAAAAGAATTGCCACCGCAGATTCTTAGTAGATTCCCTGTTAGAATAAGATTAGAATACCCACCAGAAGAGATTGAACTTCAAATTGTTAAAAAATACATTTCTGGTTCACATGATAAAGAACTTTTACAAGCAATAAAACTTGCTAATATTTTAAGACAAGCTGCTTCTGTAGAAGAACTCTACTATTCCCCAAGCCTAAGAGAAACCATAGCTTTTGGAAAAATGCTTGATTCCGGAGTAAAACCAAGACATGCTGCAGATATAATCTTTGCAAACATATACTCACAGTGGGGAAATGTTGAATATCAAAAAGTCAACGACATCATTACATCCATGTTTGGTAATTAATGCAATCTCTTCATCTTAGAAACGATACTCTACTTGAAATTGCTACATTTCTTGTCAGACGATGGTCTGGGAAACAAAAGATGACCGTAGGCATCGCAAACCAACAAGAAATTCAGACTAAATTGAAAGAAAATAAAGTTGTCATGTTCCCTTTAGATCGTTTTTATGGTATTGATTTTCAAAAATACCGACAATTTAGAACCGCTTTATGGTATGAAGCTATGAGATTAAAACATAGCATCAAAATCCTAAGTAATGATCACGCTTTTGGTTTTCTATTAAACACGTTAGAAACAAGAAGAATTGAAAACATGGGCAGGAAGGAATGGCGTGGAATGGATGAAGAGATCATATTCAATTACGGTTTTGCTTGGCTTTACAAACCTTTATTGAATTCACTATATGGAAAATCAAGGATCGTTGAGGGTTTCTCTCAGTATTTTCTGCTTGGCGACATAAAGGGAGAGGTCACACCAAGTTCATTTGAGAAAATCAAAAAAGCCGTAGAAGTTGCAAATGAAGCAGTAAAACAAGCTGTAAATAATAATTACAATACAGATTGGCTTGAAGCGAAGGTTTCTGAAATAATAAAAATTTTGGAAATTGATCCGCTTCTAACTATTCCAATATCAATCCCAAAAATCAGTTCCGGAATTGCAATATCAGATGATGATTTTATCAAAACCATAGGCAAGATAACCAAATTCCGTGAAAGTGATTTTGGAGAACTTGATCCAAAACGAACTACCGAGGGAAAATCAGTGTTTGAGGAATTCAAGGTTTTGTTACAAGAGACTAAGAAAAATGAGAACCGAGGTTTGAGTACTGAATCAATTGGAATTAGCGTTCCTTCTTCAACAAATGTAGATGAAACCAGAATATATGACGAGGATCTAATAAGCAATCTAAAAGCAAAATTCAAAGAATGGAAAACTGGGTGGAAAGAACAGCACGTTATTGCTGGAGATGAATTTGATGAAGAAACATACATGGAAGGTCATAAACCCTTTCTTACAGATCAAAAGATTTCCATTAAAACAAAAATTGTTATTTTGTTAGATCATTCTTCAAGTATAGCAAACGAAGAACTTCAATACAAAAAGGCAACTCTTGCCCTTTGTGAAGTACTTTCATTTTTAAAAGTAAAATTCACTGTCTATGCTTTCAATACTGAACAAAAACAAGTGACTTGTTGGTTAGTAAAGCCAGAGAATGTCAAATGGAATAACTTGGCTGCAAAAAGACTAGCCCAAATAAAAGCAAATGGCGGAACTCCATTGGCTGAAGTTTATTCAATAATGTTTTCGGGATTACGTTCAAAAAAACCAGATATCTTCCTCACTTTAACAGATGGTGAACCATCTGATCCTGATGCAGTTCGTTCTATGGTAACTTCCTTCAAACTCTTGGGCATAAGGATGGTAGCGATAGGAGTGGGTCCTGATACTGCAGCTGCAACAATAATTGCAAATAATTTAAAACGTTTAGGATATGAAAGCACATTAGCGGTAAGCAGATTAAATGATATCCCAAATAGGGTCTTGAATGTTTTGGGAAGAAACCCAGTATGAAATGTCTTTCAGTTTCACAACCTTATGCAGATCTCATCGTCAAAGGCAAAAAAACAATTGAGCTTAGAACATGGAATACAAAATTCAGAGGAGAATTTTTAGTTCATGCCCCATCTAAAATAAAAACAGATGTTTGTAAGAAGATGGGTATTGACGAAACAAAGATTAGAACCGGAGTCATTTTAGGTAGAGTCGAAATTTTCGATGTGAAGAAATATAATTCAATTGCAGAACTCAAAAAGGACTACAAAAAACATTTTGGTTCAGAAGAATTCTTGTGTCACAAATATGGATTTTTGTTAAGAAACCCAAAAGAACTTCGTATACCAATACCTTACAAAGGAAGCCTAGGGTTTTTTAATGTTAAATTAAAATCAACTATAAAAGAAAGCGATATAAAATTTGAATTATTTGATGAA
>QYQE01000017.1 GCA_007280335.1 Nitrosopumilales archaeon
TTATCATAAAAAAACTTGCAAATTGAGTAAAGCTACTTGAGCCATATTTTTTGTTGTATTTTTCGCTAAAATTGTTATAATTTTCTTCTAACCACTGTTTGATATCGGATCTTAAAGTTAACGAAGTGGATTTACCTGAAAAATCTAAATGCATATTATGCATTTTCATAGTATAATCCTGACGCTTTATTTCATTCATCATAATTATCAATGCACTTGGTAAAAACATGCCAGGAAAAAATTCATCTGTTGATTTCTCCAATCTTTCAAATATTGTCGGTTTCAGTCCAATGGTTGCATATCCTTGACTGGGCATAAGATTATTGAGATAGAACTGGCTTTATAATTTTTCAATAGGTAAAAATTTTAAAAACTACTTTTTTTTCAAGTCACGTATTATAAGAAGGACTATCCACGTGGATGTAATTACAATTGTCCCCAACCCAAGTCCCATAGTAAACGGTTGAGAGGGCTTCATTTGTGTCAACCAAGCACCTATGAGAATCAAGATTACAGCAACCACATTTTGCTTGCTTACCATAAACAGGAATGATAATGACAAATTAATAAGAGTTCCAAGATTATCATCATATCTATTAATAAGGTAAAAATTCATGAAAAAAATAAAATTTCCATATTAGTTATTGATTAGACAAGAAATAAAACCTTCAATAAACCTAAACAACACTAGTCTCCATGCATGTTAGATTTTCAAAAGATTCAAACGAGTTCGTCAGCAAAGGAATTTCTTTTTCTAAAGAAAATAATTTCAAAAAGGCCATTACTTGTTTTGACAAAGTTCTACAAATAGATGCGAAAAGCGTTGTTGCATTATTACATAAAGGATTAGCTCTTAAAGAACTTGGAAGAAATGAGGAAGCCGTAACTTGTTTTGACAAAGTTCTTGAGATGGAATCAAACAATGCCAGTGCACTGTACAGTAAAGGACTTGCGTTAGGTAAGCTTGGAAGAAATGAGGAAGCTATATCATGTTTTGACAAATCTACTGAGATAGAATCCCTCAATTCATCAGATTTGTACGATAAGGGCGACGAATTTAAGAAGCGTGGTAAATATGACGAAGCACTTTCTTTGTATAACAAGGCTTTGGAAAGTAATCCAAATAATGTTCATGCGTTAATTGCGAAGGGTTTCGTACTTGATTTACTTGGAGTACCGCTAAAGGGTGTTACGCCTTTTTTTGACAAAGCTTTGAAAATTGATCCAAATAATGTTGAATCTCATCTTCACAAAGGTTTCTTGCACGATAGAATAGGAAGATACCAAGAAGCTATATCATGTTTTGACAAAGCATTAGAAATTGAACCCTATAATGTTCGCGCATTGTATAGCAAAGGAGTTGCACTCCATTCTTTAAAAAAATATGAAGATGCTATTTCATATTGTAACAAAGCCTTAGAAATTAACCCGAGACATGTCAAGGCACTATGCACGATGGTTTGGATTTTGGCACATCAAAAAAAGTATGAAGCTGCATTGATTTATTGTGATAAAGCTCTTGAAATTGAACCGGAATATGTGTACGCGTTGAGTTACAAAGGTTATTTGCTTTTTGAACTTGGCAGATTTCACGAGGCCTTGGAATATTATGACATTTCCCTAGAAATTGATCCAAATAATACAAGAGCTTTACATTATAAAAACAAAGTACTTGATAAAATAGAAAGGAGTAAAAAAACATCATTTCTTAACAAATTCAGACCTTAATGTTCCAAAAGTGAATTAACTAACTAAAGTTTAGGCATGAAATTTTGGGTATTTTTTGAAAAAAATTGAATTTCGATTAAAGAGCTGAGCGAGTAGATCCCTGTTCAGCAGCATGAAAATGTTTTAAGTCTTCACCTGCTATGATGTCTTCTTCTGGAGGAACATAGTCTCTAACATCATGTCTTTCTTTGCCTGGCCATTTCTTCTGAGTTGCAAGAGCTACTATAACAAAGAGTGCAAAAGAGATGGGTGGAGGTATCATCGTATCTAAACCTGCCAACTCAGGTGGAATGATAAAGAACATTAATAATCTAAGCGCTGAACCGACAATAAGTGATACAACCGCAGCTGGCATGTTAGCTTTTTTCCAGAACAATCCTAATGTTAATGGAGCCAAAGCTCCAGCAAATACAATATCAAATGCAAGAATCAAGTACACTCCTGGTTGAGGCAAAAAGTAACCAAGAGCAAGTGCACCTATCATAACTGGAGCAACAATCACTCGAGTTACCCAAAGTAATTTTGAATCACCCCAAGCTTCTTTGCCTAACCATCTTCTTCGTATGATACGTTGAAGAATGTTTCTAGAAATTACACTAGAGATGGCAAGCAGACCGCCGTTTGCAGTAGACATTGAAGCCCCAAGTACTCCCATTAGAATTGCTGCTCCGACTGCAAATGGCATATGATTGAGAGCTAACTCTGGTAATGCAACATATGGGTCTGTAAGTCCTGGCAGGAAGTGAAATGCTATAATTCCTAACATGCTAGTTGGTATCACGGTAAATAATGTGAGTCCTGCTCCCCAGAAAGCTCCTCGACGTGCTGTCTTTGGATCTTTTGCTGCAAATACTCTTTCCATAAAATCCAATGCAACTATATCACCTAATCCTAGCGCCAATATTCCAGCCCAGTTAGCCAAAGCACCGTTTGCAGTATCGTATAATCCTGAAAGATCTAGATATCCCGGAGGAGCACTACCTAGAATTGTATCAAATGGAACTCCAGAAAATCCTCCTGCAAAGAAAAGAAAAGCTGCCCAAAATGAACCAATTGCAAGATATATTTGGAAAATATCTGTATATGCAGAAGCAAATAATCCTCCTGCAATTGTATACGTTAAGACTACCAAAGCTGCAATAACAACTCCCCAGAAGAACGGCATACCGAAAACAGTCTGCAAGATGAAACCACTAGCAGCAAAATTTCCTGCAACTAGTACAACGAAACTTATTATCATCAAGACACCCGAGATGCCTTCTGTAGCATTTCCAAATCGTCTAAAATAGTAATCTGGCAAAGTAAACATTGACATTTTATTGAGTATTTTTCCAAAAAACAAACCAGTGAGAATAAGACAAATGCCTAATCCAATTGGTATAACAGCTCCTGCCCAGAAACCAAATTGGTAAACAAGTGCAACATTGCCAAGTGATGAATTACCATCAATTGATTGTGCAGCAAGCATGGTTCCAACAAGGAATAGAGGCAAGCTTTTTCCTGCAACAATTAATCTTCGTGCGCTTTTCTTTACCAGTTTATATGTTAAAGAACCTATAACTAACGATACAACTAGAAAACCGATTATTGCAATACCATAACCAGTTATCTCAACCATTCACAGTCATAACAAGTACATTGATTTAAATATTTATGAATTTCAAACAAAGACCGAAATAATTTGAATTTGTAATTATTGTAACAATTAGACATAAAATTCATGGATGGATTTTAAAAAAAGATGTAAACTACGCATTTAGGAATAAAAAATTACACGTATAATACACTTAGAAGGAATTAAGGTCAAACCAGAAATCTATCTTTATGATTAATTTTTGTAGAAACTAAAACTGAAGTTCAGTATAAAATTATTTTACGACAAGAACTGAAATCGAAAAATCACATACTATGCCGTTAGCAACGTTTCCAAGGAATTTGATTTTAAATCATTTGATCCAACAGTTATTAAATCATAGTTGATTAAAACAAGTAGTTTACGTTCCAATTTGCCATGTAAGAAAAACTATAGTCAAAAATCTTCTAACTCAAAAAAAATCAAGACGTAGATTACTTGGATAAATTTAATTACCATATAAGAGTTTAATTAGTTGATAAAAAAATGGGTATGGAATTTTACGGTGATTCATACAAAGGCAATGACGAACCAATTTTTGTTGGAATTCCAACATTCTTAAAATTACCGTGGATAAGAAGTAACGCAGAATTACAAAAAGTTAAGCCAGATGTGGTAATTATTGGAGAGCCATTTGATTTTGGAACAACAATTCGCCCAGGTGCAAGATATGGTCCAAGAGCAATTCGTGCTGCCTCAACAGTACCTTCTCCTCCATACGAGCATTTCAACATTGAAACAGGTGTAGATCCATTTGGAGTTTTCAAAACTGTAGATTATGGTGATGTAAACGTTTCACCTGGAGATGTGATTGAATCACACCGAAGAATGACTGATAAAGTAAAAGAAGTTCTTGACATTGACGGCATTCCAGTGATGCTTGGTGGAGATCATTCTATCACATTTGCCAATGTTAGAGCCTTTGCTAAAAAATATAAGAACATTGGCATGATCCACATCGATACTCATGCAGATTGTGCTCCACAGGGATTATGTGGTTTCAAGTATGATCACGGTGCACACATTAGAAGAATTATGGAATTAGGTTGCTTGAAGGGCAAGAACTATACTCTCATTGGACCCCGTGGTTACTGGCCAGGTCCTGATCTCTACAAATGGATGGCAGACCAAGATTTTCAGTGGTTTACTATGCTAGATGTTGAGGAGTTAGGAATTGACAGTATTGCAAAAGAAGCTGCAGATAGAGCTAATGATAATGTCGATGCAGTGTATATCAGCTGGGACATTGATACATTTGATCCAGCATATGCCCCAGGAACAGGAGAACCTGAACCAAACGGCTTGACATCAAGAGAAGGAATGAGATTGATGAGATTGCTTTCTACATCATTTGATCCAGACAAGTTTGCATTTGATCTTGTAGAAGTTGCACCAAACTATGATGTAAGTGATGGGAACTCTTACAATGGAGGAATCACATCAGGCCTAGCAAACAGATTGATCGTGGAGCTTCTAGCAGGATTATCTCTTACTAAGAAAGGCCAAAGTGAAGGCAAACCGGTAAGACCAAATGCGTATCGTGGAAAAGGTCACACTTATGACTTTGGAAACGGTCCAAAAGCAAAGATACCAGAAAGACCATGATCAATATCAAGGCTGAAATAAAAGGAGAAACAGACATGTCTCCTTTTATCAAGATGTTTGAATTTAGCGATAACGATGAGGTAATTTTTTTGAATTCTGTAGATACGATTAAACAGAAACTCTCAAAGAATATGAGACTCAACATGAATGAAACACTTACAATGTATTTGGCATATGTTGTAAGTCAAATTCGATCGAAAAATTCTGTAGAAAACATAGTAAATAATGTATCCAAAATACTAACAGTCGATAATGTAATGATAGGAGTTCCGGAAACTTTGAGAAAAATAACATTTAATGCAATAATAGATGATCAACCAAAAACACAAATTACATTTAATGAACCAATACCATCAAGTAATTACATACTTGGTACAGAAAATGTAAGGAATTAGTCTACCGTTAGATAAGTGATTTAATTGGTTCAAGAATTAATCGGACAATTTCAGACAATGACACCGGTTCTTATAATGGCAGCAGGACTTGCGATAGGATTAGAACATGCATTTGAAGCAGATCACATTGCTGCTATTGCTGTACAAGTTTCGAAAAAGAAGACAATCAATTCCATTTCTACTATAAAGCGTTTAAAAAAAAGTGTACTTGCTTCTTCAGTATTAGGAGTATTCTGGGGTGCAGGTCATACTACAACACTAGTTCTTGTTGGTTTACTTGTTTTTGTTTTATCAATTAACATCCCACAAAATATTTTTTTAAATTTAGAAATAATAGTTGGAATCATGCTCGTATTTCTTGGCACAAAAACATACTTGAATAAATCTATTTTCAAAACCAAACATATCCATCCGCACGTACATGAGGGAGAAATTATTCATACTCATGATCACAAACACGATGGCATACACAAACATGGTCACAAATCATACATAATAGGATGTATTCACGGACTAGCTGGTAGTGGAAGTCTTGTTGTTTTTGTAGCAGCAAGTCTTGGAAGCCTTCAACTAATTTTACCATTTATTTTGATCTTTGGAATTGGTTCTATTCTTGGCATGGCTATGATAAGTGGAATAATAGGATTACCGTTTGCTTTCACAGCAAATATCAACAAGGTAAGTACGATTTTACGATATATTGCAGGTAGTGCAAGTTTGTTGATTGGAATAAACATAATATATAAAATCGGTGTTTTACAACATTTGTTTGGAATCTAGATAGTAAAACAAAACCGTGTAAATTTTTTTAAAATGAAAATTTGGAATTTTTCAGGGATCCATACGGTATGTAAGGATGGGTCCGCAGGGAAAGGTTACTTTTATGGGCAAATTTTGGTTCCACTTTGTGCCTAATTTAATATCAAAAATACACCTAGTGTGCGAACTTTTTGTTCTGTGTACGAATATGAAAGAAATTTGAGCATCAAAAGAAATAAGTCCTCCAAGAATATGACTCTCTGAGAATGATAGATCAAATTACTAGCGGACTATTAAATTCTCAATATATAATTCCAATATTTTTATTCATGTTATTTGCCGCATCATTCTTTTCGTTTAGATTCAAAATTCCCTATGCTATGGTTCTTGTAGGATTTGGAATTGCCCTGCCACTACTACATTACAGTGGTTTAAGCATCTTTAATTTTGGTGATCTGAAAATCAATCCCAAGTTAATTTTGTATTTCATAGTTCCTGCTTTGATCTTCGAAGCCATGATGAGAGTAAATTATGACGACTTCAAATCAGTTAGAATATCTTCTCTTTTGATGGCTACTGTAGGGACAGTCCTTGCAATGATCATTGGAGGCTTTTTGCTTGCATATTTAGCAGGTTTGCCATTAATCATGGCTTTTGCTTTTTCTGCACTTATTGCATCAACCGATGCAGCTGTAGTAATAGAAGTATTCAGAAGGATAAAGGTACCAAAGCCATTGGCACATTTAATGGAAACAGAAGCTAGCTTAAATGATGCTACTAGTGCTGTTTTGTTCTCGCTGATAGTTTCTATCGCGGTGGCAGGAGGTTTAACTCTAATGTCAAATAATAACACAGCTCAGATTAATGTAAACATATTAGAACAAATTGAAAGATTTGTAATTGTCTTCTTTGGCGGGGCGGCAATAGGATTAGCCTTTGCCGTTGCAGCGCACCTAATGCATAAAATTTTAGATGATCCTTTGAGTGGTACTGGTTTAACTGTTGCAATCGTTTTTGGTTCTGTAGTAACTGCGAATTCATTAGGTGTATCTGGTTTAGTGGCAGTAGCTATTGCGGGTCTGTATGTAGGTAATATTTCTGCTAGAAAAGAAAAGATAATGAGTAAAAAGGCAAAGACTTATGCTTTTTACTTTTGGGAGGTGATTGCATTTTTTGCAAATTCCTTGGCGTTTCTCTACCTTGGTTTAAGCATGGACATCATAAAGATTGGACACAATATCCCATTGATAGCAATAGCATTTGTAGTAGTATTGATTGCAAGAGCTGTTCCAACATATTCTATTCTTGGAGTAATTAACAGGTTTACAAATGAAAAGATACCCATGGTATGGAGAAATGTTGCAATGATAGGGAGTATGAGAGGTGCCCTGTCTATTGCTCTAGTAGGAACACTTCCCGAAAGTTCATTCAAAGATACATTACAGACAATAACGTTTGGGGTTGTTCTTGCTTCCTTGATAATTCAATATATAGGACTATCAAAGTATGCAAAAAAAGTATTCCCACATACCATTACAGATAAACATGATAGTTAGAACAATAACATATACAAAATTTGATTAGATTTGTTAAATTGGATTTAAGAAATGTAGGAATTTCAAACAATACAAATTATTAAAACTAGAATGGATTAGCAAATATGGAAAAAATTTCAATTGTAACAGGAAGTTCAAGCAGTATTGGTTTTGAAACACACTTGCATTAGCACGAGAATGCTATAAACAGAATAACTGATAAATTAGATAAAGGTATATCAAATCCATGCTAAATTACGATTATCCTTTATACAGACCGCCTTCAGAGGCAAAATCTCTCATATTCCAAGTAACTTTAGGATGCTCCTTTAATGTCTGCTCTTATTGTAACATGTATCGTACCAAAGAATATGTTGAAAGACCATGGGATGAGATCAAAATGGAAATTGATTTGGCATCAAAACACATGCAAGACTCTAGTAGAATTTTTTTGGCAGATGGTGATGCGTTAAATCTTCCTACAGAAAAACTAATTCAGATAATTAATTACATAAACCAAAAATTTCCAAAATTAGAACGGATATCATGTTATGCAATGCCAAAGAACATACTTGAGAAATCACTCGAGGATTTGAAAAAAATCCGTGATGCAGGGCTTACAATGTTCTATATTGGAATAGAAAGCGGTTCTGATAAGATTCTAAAAAAAGTAACAAAGGGTGCAACATCTCAAACAATAATCATGTCTTGCCAAAAAGCAAAAAATGCAGGATATTCAATATCGTGCATGATAATACTTGGTCTTGGTGGTAAAACCTATTCAAAAGAACACATTGATGAGACTGCCAGAGTCCTCAGTATTTCTGCACCAGATTATGTAGGAGCTCTTACCTTACATCTTGAAGATGGAATAAGAGACGAGTTCTTGGCTAAATTCAAAGAACCTTTTGTATCAATAGATGATGCTGATGCATTAATTGAGCTTGAAAATCTCATAAGCAAAATGGATCCCAAAAGTCCAGTAGTTTTCAGAGCAAATCATGGTTCAAATGCATATCCTATTGGTGGTACCTTTCCTGAGGACAAAGAAAAAATGCTTGAAAAAATTGTACATTTAAAAGAACACCCCGAGTTGTGTAGGCCAATAGGATTTAGAGGATTTTGAATGGGTCCACAGGGATTCGAACCCTGGATCTTCGCCGTGTAAGGGCGACGTCATAACCAGCTGGACTATGAACCCAAGCAAAGCTCCAATTAGAAATGCATTTAAACTTTGAGAATTTTATCTGAAAAGAAAAACGCAGAAATTATCACTAATTGAATTCAAAATATGAATGAGATAGTTTTCTTTTCAAGTCCAATAGGTCTTGGACATGTAACCCGAGACATAGCTATTGCTCAATATCTTGATAAAAATTCTACAAAATTTATCAGTGGTGAAGGAGGATCAAAATTATTTTCAGAATACGGTTTCGATATAGAAGACTTGTACCATCCTCCTCCTTTTGCAATCAATCAGGGCAAATTACAGAATCCATTAAATTGGCTTTTCAAATATTATTCGTATTATAAGAAATGTAAGACCATTTCATCAAACATCATAGAAAAAGAAAGACCAAATCTCATAGTTAGTGATGAAGATTTTGCATCACTTACAATAGGACAGGGGAAGAAACTAAAAACAATATTGATTACCGATATTTTAGAAACAAGATTTGTAAGCGGAATTGGTTCTTTAATTGAAAAAAAGATGAATCGTTCAATGAAAGAGATAATTCAAAAATGTGATCTTGTAATTCTTCCTGAAAATGGTCCTAAC
The DNA here is from genome assembly GCA_007280335.1 of Nitrosopumilales archaeon. GTDB lineage: Archaea > Thermoproteota > Nitrososphaeria > Nitrososphaerales > Nitrosopumilaceae > TA-20. The sequence continues at coordinate 9,436 of QYQE01000017.1, forward strand.
GAAGGAAACATTACAAGAGTTGGACCAATAGTAAGAAGTACCATACAGACAAGGGATGAATTACGAAAGAAGTTTTTGTTCAATAAAAAAACAATTGTTGTAAGCATAGGAGGAACAAATGCAGGTAAATTTTTAATTGATGCAGTGATTGATGTATTTGAAAAAATAAAATTAGATGTAGAACTTGTCATTATTTCTGGACCATCATTGAAAATTTATAATGATAAGATACGAAATCTTGGTTTTGTAAACAATTTACATGAAATCATTTACGCGGCAGATTTGATAATTTCTCTTGCAGGCAAATCAACAATTGATGAATCTAAACATTATGGAACACCTGGTATTTTCATACCAATAAAGGGACATTTTGAACAAGAAGAAAATGCAAAGAAAGTTGGTTTTTCTTTTAATGATCTTTTCCGTTTAGAATCTTTGATTCCAGAAAAAATTAATGAAAAAAGAATTCAAGCAAATTTTGATGGTGCCCAGAAAGCTGCAAATTTGATAAAAAAGCTATTATGATTTTAGTTATTTTGTTGAAAATTTATACAGCCTGTTATTTCCTTGCATAATGATTCATTATGTATCAGACCTACCTCAGGAACATATTGTAAAATATGATTTGTGTTTTTGTCTTTGAATAATTCACCTTGTTTAAGGTCACTCAATTTAGTGCATCCTCAAAATTTATCACAAATGACATAATTGACTACTAGTCTAAATTTCAGATTTAAGGAATGCGTATAATTTATCCGAATTCAGAAATCATCGAATTCATAGTTTACCCAAACTTTATACACGGATTTTAAGAGTTGTAATTAAGTTTTGAAAAATCTTGTAATTGCAAAGTTTGGTGGAAGCGCAATAGGAATTGATGGTAAGCAAATACCTCTCATCATAAAACGCATTAATGAATTAAAAAAAGATGCCAAAGTAATTGCTGTCTTTTCTGCTCCTTTAACTGAATATGATAATAAGCAAAGATCTCTTACAGATATTGCGTTAAAAATTGGTCAAAAAGCAGAAGAAGGAAATCCAGTAAACATAGAAGAATTAAAAAAACCATATCAGAAAATACTAGAATTTGTAGACAAGAAATACCAAGTTGATTGTAAAAAAATACTTGATTCCTTGTTGGGAAAATCATCGAATGCACTGAATATAGCTATACAAAAAAAAGAATTTGCATATGAAACAAGATCTAGAGTTCTTGCCTATTCTGGAGAAATACTCATGTCACATGTAATGAATTATGTTTTAAAAAGTGCTGGAATTAAATCAGATGTAATAGGATTTGAGAAATGGCCAATCATAACTGACAAAAATATAGAGTCAGCAAACTTTCTGGTTGCAGAATCTTCTCAAAATGTAAATGCCATTGAAGCTTTACTAGAAAAAAGTGATGTACTAACTATTGGAGGATTCATTGGAAAAACTACTGATGGATTAGAAACTACCTATGAAAGAGGAGGTTCAGATAGAACTGCTGCAGATCTTGGCATATTATTTAGCAAAAAATATCATACTAAAATTGATTTTGAAAAGGATAGTGCAGTTCTTTCTGCCGATCCAAGAATTGTGACAAAAGAATTAGAAGACATTGGACAACTTTCGTATAATGAAGCTAGAATTGCCGGTATGTTTGGAATGAAAATTCTAGATCCAATTGCGATAAAAGAGATTGTGGAAAATGGTCTAGATATGCCAATAATAATAACTAATATGAATAGACCTGAAAAACTTACTACTATTGAGAGAAATCCTAGTAAAAAAAATGGTCATCCTCTCAAGATAGTTACAGGAAAGAGAAATTGTGCAATATTACGGATAGAGAGTGTATCTGCACAAAGTTTGTTTGAGTCCCTTGAAAAAGACAAGAGGTATAGTGAATTTGTAATTTTATCTCCTTATACAAAAGACGGTATAGAATTTACCAGAGTATTGTTTCTTGATGCAGATTATGTAAAACGAAATGAAAGATATATTTTAGCATTTGATTCGTTAGCTTCAATTACTTACAATAGAGGCGTTATTACTTTGATAGGAGATGAGATGTGGCGTGTACAACAAATTGCATCCAAGGCTAGTTCTAAGATAGGTGAAGCTGGTTTAAACATACTAAATATGGATGCTCAAGAAGAGACTTCACGAATTATAATAGTAATTGAGGATACTGGGGATAACATAGAAAAAGCTATTCGTGCAGTACATAACGAAAGATCAAAAATCAAGTTTGCATAGAGATAAAAATTGAAGATTACTTCTTTCTTTTTCTGCGTACAGCATGCTGATCCGCAATTCTCATGTGTTTGCCTGTTTTCCTTTTAACCATACTGAAACAAATGAAACGACACTAGTTAATTCTTGCTTTTGATAATTTAATGTAGTAATAATTTCTGGAGTGTGTCATTTTATTTTGAAAATAATTGGTATTTAGCTTAAGCAATTGACCCCTACAAGCATTATCCTGTAGAAGTCAAAGTGGGTTTATTCTTGGGCCTCGTATCTAGAATCAGCCCGGCGTTACCCAAAACACGCGCTAATGTATAGTACACATCGGCAATATTTAGACCTGATCTATATAGATCCATTAGTATTACTAGCAATTACCCACAAGATGAGAGCCGCCACAATCAAGGCATACCACTTCCAGTTATTTTTATTCAAAAAAATGTTTTTTAAGGTCAGTTCTTCATCTCTCACTACAGATAGACGAATTTTTCTCATTTCAAATCCATTTCCAACTAGGCCTATCACTAGAAGAACAACTGCGGCAAACGAGAGAATTGTGTACACAGGAAATAAACAGCTCACATCTTAATTTAAAGAAACCTTGGTTTCAGTTGTAAAATTAAAAACTAGTATTTCAAATATTTGTTAAATGCTCTCTAAATCCTGATTAATTCTTTAAATTACCAGACTTCGTGTCCTTTTCTATGAAAGAACAAGGGAAAATTTGGATGAATGGTAAGCTTGTACCATTCAAGGATGCCAAAGTACATGTTCTTACACATGCATTACACTATTCAACAGCAGTCTTTGAGGGAATTAGATGTTATAACACCCCAAAGGGTTCCATGATATTTCGATTACCAGAACATGTGGACAGATTATTCAATTCAGCAAAAATGTATTCTATGAAATTGCCCTATTCCAAAAATGAAATTTCTAAGGCAATAATAGAAACAGTAAAGGCAAGTAAGTTAAAAGAATGTTACATCAGACCCATTGCTTACTATGGTTACGGAGTACTTGGTTTAACTCCAACTCCAAACAAAATTGATCTTGCCATTGCATGTTGGGAATGGAAACTTGGTGAATCAAGTGCAGGAAAAGTAAGTGGAGCTAGATGTAAAGTTTCAAGTTGGTTAAGAATAGATTCTAGATCCCAACCCATGCAAGCAAAAGCTGCCTCAAACTATGCAAATGCGGCACTTGCCAGAGTAGAAGCGCTAAAAGATGGCTATGATGAAGCTATAATGTTAAATTACAATGGCAAAGTCTCAGAAGGAAGCGCAGAAAATATTTTTCTTATAAATAATGGCGAGATATTTACTCCTCCATTAAGTGCTGGCATACTAAATGGCATAACAAGAGATAGTGTCATCAAAATAGCAAAAGCTGATGAGATTTCAATAATAGAAGCAAATATCGATAGAGAGGATCTCTATGTTGCTGATGAAGTATTTATGACTGGAACAGCTGCAGAGGTAAAATCAGTAACAGAGATTGATAACATAACAATTGGGGATGGAAAACTTGGTAAGATAACACGAAAGCTTCAAAATGCCTTTTTGAGTGTGGCCATGGGAAAAGATAAAAGATTCTCAAAATGGCTAACTCCGATTTGAGACACAAATGATACAAAATCATACCTGAAAGATTCAATTACAACAACACAGTCATTTCACATATGGTATTATCGATGGTTGATCAACACAAACCAAAATGTTATCTCTGTAACGAAACTTTTGAAAATATTGAAGAATTAAGAAAACACCAAGAGGTAACACATAAAGAATTTATCGAATATCACAAAAGCAGCCATGAACATTCTTCTGCTCCCGGCGATGTGACTGTATTTTAATTTAAGAGGTTTTTATGGAAGCAAATTCTCAAAACGATTCTGCGAAAATTTGTTGGTTTTGTAAAAAGGGAAGACATGATGAATGTATGAAAAAAATTCCTGTCGATGCAATGTCAGATGGCCCGCATGATTGTACTTTTGATACAAAATTAGTAGATTGTCAATGTATGCATTAGAATATTTTTTCTAAAATAGCGGGTCTAGTGGGATTTGAACCCACGACATAGGGATTTCTCTGAAAGATCATAAGAGTCCCTCGCTCTACCTGGCTGAGCCATAGACCCGCAAAATAGCAAACGCCAAGTTCGTTATTTAAACTTGAGTTGGAATAAAATTAATTTTTAGTTTTTAACTGTCTCAATTTGAGAGTATTTTTCTAATATTTTAGTCAAGACAGTAGAAACTGGTGCGTTGTTCATTTTTACTTTTTCCACTAAAAGTTTTCTATACGCATCAAGTGTAATGTACACTGGAATAGAACCATTTCCTTCTAAGAGTCCTCTAACTTTATAGAGTGCAGTTTCCATTCCTTTTTCTGCTGTCTTTGCAAATTTAATTTTATTCAAAATTCTGCCAAGTGGACCTAGTGGCATTTCATAATTTACTGTCATGGTAAGTTTAGTTAGTTTCTCTTCTAGTGATTTAAATTCAACAGCAATGTCCCATTTTTTGAAAGGGCCTTTAATCATTTTAGCTGCAATTTTTTGTTCTGGTATGAATTCTGTTGTTTCACAATCCCATTCTAGTCTTTTACCATCAAAATCACCTATTACTCTAAAGGTAGTTCCTACACCCATACCTGCCTTAACATCCATGGGTACTATAGTCATTCCAACTCGCTCTTCAAATTGGTCAGATATGTGCTCAGGTCTTGCAAAATAGGTAAAGACATCAGATACTTTGGACTTGATATCTATTGTTTTACTGACAATGGTCATACATTCCCCGTTCTTGTCAGACGAGATTTAAAGCTTTTGCTAATTTTCAATGATCTTAATCAATCTTGTAATAACATATTAAAGAAAACCGCATAACAAAACGATGCGAAAATCTGGTTGTTTTTTATTATTACTTTTTTTAGGCGTTCTAACAATTCCTGCAATTCAGAGTGCAAGTGCTCATTCTGCATTCAATTCTAATGATGAAACAATTGGCAATTATGAAGTACAGGTTGCAACCATACCTGAAATCCCTGCTGCAAATGAACCATTCAAACTTGAATTTAGAGTTTTAAATTATGTACAATCTACTAACTATCTTAATTCATTTAATACTCAGAATAGTGAAGTAGACCATTTTAGAATGGGAGTAAGGATTTTCTATAATGACAAATTAATTGACACTATACCTCCTCAGAGTCATGATGGTGGCCAATGGGACACTACCTATACTTTTCACGAACCAGGAAACCATGTATTTGAAGTAGATCTCTATGACGTAGGAAAAAATGGCGAGACCTATACTTATGATTTTAATGTATCAGCTGTAAACATTTTTGGACCAATCTTTGTATACATAATTTCTGCAGGTGGTCTGGGAGCTTTTGTACTAATCATCTGGGCAGTTATTACAAAGCGAAGAATGAAAGCTAAGCCTTAGTTTGTATGGTTGAAGATCTAGCCAATCTAAACGCAAATAATGTAGTAAGAAGAGTCATTGCAAAAAGCAAAATACCTGCACCATTATGTACTGCTACAATTACAGCATGCAATTTAGTATCAATCACTATCGCACCAAGTGTAATTTGAACAACAGCAAGAACCCCAGCCAAAGTTCCAGTTATTCTAATTTTTGTATCAGACCCTGTTACTTTCCAGCTTCCTATTGCGGTTGCTACAATTAGTATTCCTGTTGTTGCTGCAATCAATCTGTGCATCCATTCTGTCAAATATTCTGCAGATGGAAGAATTCCACTAGGACATAATGGCCATTCTGGACAAGAAAGACCCTGTCCGCTTGCTTGAAGATATCCTCCAATGAACATCAGAGAGTATAAAATTACAAGAGAGGATAATGCAAGATATTTGAAATACATTATTACTCGACGATAAAGTTGCCATCCATACCTAATGTGGCATGGCCAGGAACAGTACAGATGTAGTGATATGTGCCTGACGATCCTGCAACAAATGTAACATCACCTGTCTCGCCTGGCTTCATTGGATTGTCTGCACTCTTTAATGCAGAATTCCACAGAACATTAGTTGGGTTATCAGGATCAGTAACTATACCAAAAGAATGGAATGATTTACTGTCATTTTTGACATGAATTGTGACAGTATCACCAGATTTTACTTTGATGTCTGGATTGTGTCCTGGTTGTCCAGGAAGTGTGTTAAATGCATAATCTTTGAAATCAGAACTCATCACAAAGCTTAAGGAGAATTCCACCTTGTTACCGGTTGGTGCTACAGTAGCTCCAGATGCGCCACCTGAAGATGCTTCAGTAACTTCAATTTTACCTACCATACCCAATTCCCTGTGACCAGGAACTGCACAAATATAGAAATATTCTCCTGCCTTTGCTGGAACAAATGTTATTTCACCTTTAGCACCTGGCTTCATTGGATTATCAGCAGTTCCAATTACAGTACCATCTATAGCTGGACCAGTCCCTTCTTTTGAATCAGTAATTGCAAATGCATGAAATGATTTGCCCGCATTTGTAACATCAAAAACAATCTTATCCCCTACACTAGCGTGGATCTCAGGATTCTGATCTGGTCCAGATAACGCATTAAACGCGTATGTTTTAAAATCTGGTGATTCTACAAATTTTAAAGAAACATTAACTGTTTTTCCAGTGGCTTGTCCTTGAGTTGCTCCACCTGTAACAGCGCCTTGTTCCTGTAGTTTTCCTGCAATTGGAAGATATGAATTCCAGAAATCATAGTGCATGAAAAATATCAAACCGCCAACAATCTGAATTCCGATAATAATTGCAAGCATCTTGCCTACTCTTCTAGTGGAAGTCCTAAGTATTGGTGCGTCGTGTTCTGTGTGACTCATATCAATATCCTATGTGATGAGGCGTTTTTGCTTGATATGGATAATAGTACTTTCCACCCAATCCAAATGGATCGTCCATATTAGCTTCTTTGCCCTTTGCAGAGTAGTAAATTAGCTGAGCTATGAAGATTACAAAGCTAGCACCAAGAATCCATGCGCCAATTGTTGCTATCTGGTTTCCTTGTGTCCATGATGTAAACTCTGCTGGATAATCATAAATTCTTCTTGGCATTCCCTCTAGTCCTAAAACATGCTGTGTGAAGAAGAGTTGGACTGTTCCCCACATCATTAAGATGAATTGGACACTTGCCCATTTTTCGCTGTACATCCTTCCTGTCATAAGTGGGAATATGTAGTACATCATTGCAATAAAGCCAAATGCAATTGTACCTGTTAAGAACAAGTGCATGTGACCTACGACCCAGTATGTTCCATGTGTGAGAAAGTCAAGTGGCATTGCAGTGTTAAGAACACCACCTGCTCCTGCAGAGAAGAATAATGCGATACCACCTACGGCAAATTTCATTGGTGCAGCAAATTTAATTCTGCCACCCCACATTGTTGCTAAAAAGTTAAAGACATGCATTCCTGATGCTGGCACTGCAGCTAATGTTCCAATCATGAATACGGTTTTTGTTGTAAAGTCCATTCCAGTTGAATACATATGATGACCCCATGATGCAAAACCAATCATGCCAAGCAGTACAAATGCAAATACACCCGACCCTGTACTGAAAAGCGGTTTTCTTGAAAATCTTGGAATAAGCTCGTACATCATACCAATTGCTGGTAAGAGAAATATGTAGACTTCGGGATGGAATGTAAACCAGAACAAATGCAAGTATGCAATTGGATCTCCACCTAATGATGGATTGAAAAATCCTGAAACTCCAAGTCTATCTGTAAGTAACATGACAAGTGCTGCAGCAAATGTTGGCATGGCAACTAGAGTCATAATAGACACTATCAACATTGACCATGCAAATAACGGCACCTTTCTTAGAGGCAAATCAGGGTGTTTGCACTTTAGAATTGTAACAATGAAATTAATTGATGATAGAATTGAAGAAACTCCTATGATCTTGAGACCAAATATCCACATGTCTGCTGCTGGACCTGGCGCTCTGATAACTGAATATGGAGCATATGCCATCCATGTAACATCAGCAAATCCAAGCCAGATGAGTGCACCACCAACTGGATTCATCCAGAATGCAACTGCATTTAATTTTGGATATGCCATGTCTTTGTATCTTACCATTAGTGGCACAAGATAGTTACCTACTCCTGCGGCAAATGGAAGTGCAAACAAAAACAACATCGTTGTACCATGAACAGTAAACATTCTGTTAAATGTAACCGAGTCAGAAATTAAAACACCTTGTCCAGGCCAAAACAGGTGTGTTCTGATAATCAGTGCCAAGACACCAGCCATTATCAAAAATGCAAGACCTGTTACAATGTATAGATAAGCTACATCAGTGTGATGGGTTGAAAACATTATCTGCCAAATAGGTCGTGGTTTTTGTAGCTCTAGTACCATTTAGTTCCCTCTTTGTTTTTAGACAAAGTCAATAAAATGTTTTTGCTCAAGACTTATCCTCCACAACAAGTGAACCCCTCATGTTGTAATGTAATAATCCGCAATATTCTCTGCACTGTATAGGAAATGTTCCAGCTTGATCTGGTGAAAACCATGCATGATTAACTCTTCCTGGAACTGCGTCTTGAAATACAACCCAGTCAGGAATATTAAAAGAGTGCATCACATCCTTTGAATAAATTTCAAATTTGTAAGCATGACCTTTCTTTAGATGAAGTGTACTGATTTCTTTTGTTCCATCTGCATGTTCAAAGCTCCAGAACCATTGTTGACCTGTCACCTTTATTGTTTCTGCACCTGCTGGAACATCTTCTAAAAGTTTTTCAATATTCCAAGAATCAACACCGACATAAACTAGAATTGCAATAACTATACCAACAAAAACCCATTCAGATGTATCGTGACTCATCTAATGACCACCTGTGTGATCTCCAGATGTTGGATCATCCAAATGTTCCCATTTTGTCCTAAAGTTCTTATTTTTTGGATGTGATTCTCTAAATCTCCAACACAGCCAGATCATAGTACCTGAAACCACGGCACCAACTGTAAAGGCAGCTGTTGTCATCCTGAAAAAGAGGTTCCAGACTTCAGCTCTAATGTTTACATATTGTTTTTCTGAAACCTGTCCTCCTAGTGCTGCATTAGCAAAATGAATTTGCGGTATAATGACAAGAGCAACTAAACAAACGATTGAAATCGCAATGAAACGCTTCATTTATCAATTTGACGTGGTTTTCATTTTCTATTTAAGGGTTTTGAAGATTTTCAGAGATCTAGCAAGTTTCTATATAATTTAAGAAGAGTACGGTGATTTTATTTTATTACAAATCAGAGTTATCAGTAAAATTTTAGCATTTTAATTTTTGACAGCAATTTTCCATGCGTAAAAACTGATTTTTTATTTGTCTATAACTTTCGTTAGGAGTTTTCAAAAAAGGAAAAAAGGGAAAGTTAGAAGTTTCTTGTCTATGCTACAGTTATTGTAGTTGATAGTGGTTGCGACAGTGCGTTTGGATTATCAATGCTCTGCCATACAAAGATTTGTGCAGTGTATGTGCCAGATGCAGTTGGTGTCCACGACTGTGCTGGGTTCAAAGATTGACCGCCAGTTAACGTGCCTGTAATCCAAGATAATGAGACTGTTACTCCGTTACCATCCTGTATTTGCACTAGATATGCAAATGGCTGATCTCTGTCTTGGCCGTTAGTCAAATCTGCAGTTACCTGGATTTGCTGGTTGACCTTGACTGATGTCAATGCATTGCCAAACGAATCAACTATTCTTGGGTTAGATGCCGGTGCTCTTTCGAGTGGTGGCACTACTGTACCGATGAATGTTGTCGATGTCAATCTTAACTGATCAGCTGGTGTGTATGGAGCAGGCAATGTTCTGTCCTTGTATTCGCCAGTGACTGTGTCACCTTCTGCTACGTGTAATCTGTTACCTGAAGACTGGAAGTTCGTTGTAAAGTACACTGTACCTTGGAAGATTCCAGTTGCTTGTCCTGTCTCTGTCATGGTAAGTTTGATACCACCAGAGTCAGAATCAGACCACACGTTAGTGTCGAATTTGTCTATTGCCTTTGGATTGAGGTTCATGTCTGGATCTACTATTTGTAATACTCCTTGACCGTTAGCTGGGTATGATGCTTCGAGCCACTTTGTTTCACCAATATTCCATCTGATTAAAGCTGAGCCAGTGACTGTTTGATCTCTTGTGAATTCAAACGATACTGATACACCGTCATTGTCCTCAGATGGCAAGAAGCCGTCTGTTGGACCGTGACCGCTACTGGTTGGACCAGCTGCGGTTGGTTGTGTACCAGCGCCATCGACACCACCTGAGTCTTTCAAGGTGCTGCTACCAGTTAAGATAACATAACCTGTGAAGATACCGGTGTCAACTCCAGATTCTACCAATTTGTATTGGTTGATGGAGTTGCCTCTGGTTGATACTGTAACTTTATTCAAGTCAGTAGAACCAATGGTGTCAATTAAGTTTGGATCAAAGTTGTGATCTGGTGCGACTACTGTGATGTAAACTCTGTCAGTCCATGTGTATACCTTCTGGTCGAGTTCAACTGTTGCTCCAAAGTTGGAAGTGTAAATAGTCAGTTGAATATCCTGATTATTAGCACCTATCGTCTTGGAACCTGCTGGACCCCAGTCAGTATATTCTAGGTGGATCTGTTCTCCTCTTTCAAGTAATGTACCTGTTGCAGCACCCGTTGTGGATAGTTGCTTTGGTATCTTGATTACTGATTGGAAGATTCCAGTGTCCTTACCTGTTTCTACAAAGGTTGAAGGTTTAGCGTCAAAGTTAGCTTGGTTCAATCCCAATGGACCCATTGTACCCTTGAATGCATGTGAATCCCATTCTACGAGATCCAGTGATGCAGCCTCAGATTGTTGTGAGTCCAAGTTCAAGTCTGGTTCAACCAAGGTTAGGATCATGTCCGAACCAATGATGTAGACAGACTTGTCGGATTGTAATACACCGTTTCTAAGATCAAATGTTGCTGAGTCAGTTACTATTTGCTGATGACCTGATGCATCGTTTGTGTCGTTATAGTAGACGGTTAGTACGTCTCCTTGTCTGACACAATAATTAGTACCAGATGCTGCTGCGAAATCAAACCTGTCGGTTTGGGCCGTTCCAGAATATGTTCCGTTAGCAGCCTTGTAATTAGTTGGGACAGGACAGTCATTTTTGGCTGGTCCGTCTGTGAATCTAATTGGCAAGTCTGCTTGGAATATTCCAGATGATGGATCAATCTCGGTCATTGGACCAAGATCTATTGCGTTAGACGCATCAGCTGCTGATGGAGCCGTTGGACTAGCTGGTGCTGTCTTGATAACAGCATGAGTAGTTATAACATTCGGACCTCCAGCAAATGCTAATAGTAAGTTTGAACTTTGTCTGCTAATTACAGCCCATACTGGACCGTGTGATGTATCAGTACCTCTGGCGATTCCAGAATTAAGGTGATCAGTACCTATAGGGTTTGTGTTGAAGTCTGCATCATTGACTCTGATGTGCACAAGTGTGTCACCATTTGCCAATGTGTTAACTGACGTCAAACCGCTGCCGGTATTATCACGATGTAGTGGGAATACGCCGTTCTTACTGGTTACAGAAGTAGCAACAGAGTTAAAGTCGCTCAATGGAGTTGCTGCAGCTTGAAGTGAACCAAATGGTACTGGGTATACAGATTTATCTAATGTGATAGAACCTGTGTTTCCTCTAACACCAGCGTTGTCACTTATCTCAATTTTCTTGCCTGATTCATCTCTAAAGTCAACATAGTTGACCTTGAGGTTCAGACCGATTGATGAGATTGTGGTTGAGACTGATGTTGCGGTTGGACTGGAGTTGTCACATACTTGATCTGGAACTTCAAAGTTACCTGTGAAGATACCTGTTGAAGGACCAGTCTCAACTAGTGAGAATCCTGTATCAGCCAATCCGAGGTTGAATCCTAGTGCAGTTGTTGTACCTGCTCCAAAGCATCCAGTGTTTGCCCATCTAGCATTTGTTTGACCAAATTGAATATCCAATAGACGTCCAAAGGACGTTCCAGTAACAGTTGCGGAATGATCCGAATAGAAACCAAGACCAGTTTTACCGACTGTGTCGGCTGCTGGATCTTCGTTACTAAGGGATGTAACTCCTGCTTGTGCTGGTACTACTGTATAGATATCAACAAGATCATTGTCGACGTTTAAGTCTGCATCTCTTAGTGTTATAGTGACTGTGTCTGCAGTCTTGTATGTCTTGCTATCAAATGATACGACACCAGTGTGTGTTGGAATATCGGTCTGTGTTGAGATGATCGAGAATTGACCATCAGCTCCCAAGTCCTCGTATGAGGTCTGTGGTGCACGAGATTCCGCCTGGAGCATATCTTGAATTGCTACAAATTTAACTTGAACGTTAATTGGTCTTAGTGCTGTGTATGTGTTCGGATCAAAGATGTTTAGCTGGTTGAGCATGACATACTCTGTGGTACCTGTAAAGGTACTAGTGTTGTCACCTGTCTCTTGAAGCTCCCATCTGTAGATGGCGTTGTTTACTCTTTGATCGTTAGTTATACCATCACCTTTGATTCCAACCGAGAAGAAGTCTGCTACAACTGGCTTTACTTGATTATCTACAATGTTACGATTTGTAGTAAGGTTGAACATAAAACCAACTGTTGCGGAACTTGGTACCTGGTGGAATAAGTTGAATGCGGTTAATGTGCCGTTGTCAACTACTCCTGGCGTGGTTTTAGAACCATGTGTGCCACCCAATGCGACAGTGCCGTTTAGGTTAATGAAATCTTGAAGATTGGTCGAGTTGGCCAATGAGATTACCTTCAAACCTGCTACAGGTAATTGGGTATGTTGATCAAGAATCATGTGACTGCCAGTTGGGTTGTAAATCAAGTATATGTTCACTTTGGAAACTGATCCTGTTGAGTTTGTAAGCAACGATCTGAGATCGTAGTTTATGAAGTTGAAACCTCTGAAGTTTTCAGTGTCGTTTTTCAGTGTAGAGTGAATTGTGTTCTTCAATGTGGTCATTGTCTTGTTCGAGTCTAAGATTAGAGCCATGTTAGTACCGTTGATTATGTGTGGTCCAAGACCTGCAGAAGCAGCAGTACCTGAACTACCTGGATTACCAGATTTGATACCACTGCTTGTTGCTGTGAGTGGTGTGATCAACAGAATGTGCTCTATACCTGTAGTGTCAGCCATAGCAGCTGTTGATGTAGTGTTACCCTCTGTTCTAGCTGGTGTGTCACCTGTAAGACCCCACTGAATTGTTCTAATTCCAGCTGCAACTGATGTTGCAGAGTGGGTACCGTTGACAAATGTAGCATTAACACCAGTTGATAGTGCAAATGGAGTGCCAATAGTCATTGCTGGTACACCGCCTGTTGTTGTTTGGTAGTTGGTTGTTTTGAACAAGTCACGGTGCTCTGAAATCTTGGAGTTTAGGTTTGCATCAGTATCAACCAGTGTTAGTGGGATCTTTTGTCCAGATGCCCATGTTCCATTGGTTGTAGTTGTTGAGATGGTTCCATATCCAAAGTTGCCTACTATACTTGCAGATACATCATTGTATCTTATAGAAGCAGATTGGCCCCTGATTGTCAGAGTGTTTGATGTGATTAGATCTGATACTTTACCACCGTCCCAAGATGCAAAGACACCAGTATTGACACCGCCGCTTTCGATAAAGGTAACTGGTGCAGAGTTAAGACCAATTGATTTGGTTCTAACTGCATTTGTTTGACCTGCACCTGTTCCGTCTGTGGATGTCAGTACTTGTTTACCGTTATCTTGGAAGTTTACTACGTTAACACCAGAAGCTGCTGGGTTGAGTGTAAACTTTCCATTGTGATTGAACATGAGTGCGGTCAAGTTGCCGATGAGGTTCTGCATTCCTGTAGTACCGTCAGCGTCAGCTGCACCGTTTCTTGTAAATGCTTCATAGTACAATGTACTATTTGTAGCATTTGCACCCCATGTCCAAGAGTCTTCTTCTGTTGGGTCGACGTTAAGTTGTGGATCGTTGACTGTAACAAAGACTTGTGAGTTTGCTGGATATGCTGTTCTATCTACCGAGCTTGATATTAGATTTGCTGGAATTCTGCTAAAGGTTAGAGTAACGATTTGATCTCCGCCTGCCTTTGAATAATCAATTGGTACGCTTTTAACAGTTCCAACATCGGAACCACCAAAGTCATACAATTGGATTACTGGCCAAATTACCGGATATATATTAGTAATTGCGCCAGAACCGAATCCAGTAGTGAGCATGTTGATAGTTTTATTTTGTCTAACTACATGTTCCATTTGTTGGTTGCTTGCAGCAATATTTTGACCAGGTAGACTAGTACACTTTGGGAAGTCTGTTGTTATAGTTCCGTTCGTGTGGTTTGTGGAGCCAAAGCCACCTCTTGCAATAGTGAATCCTTTAGTGTCTGCATAGTTAACACCCGCTTTTGGGGTAGTTGTACTTGTCGAAGAACAGAATCCACCAAAGTTGAGGCCTTTACCAGAAACCTGTGCTGTGTTAGCAGCAGCAATTGCTTGTGCTCTATCTGCAAGGTATGCATACCAGTTACCGTCTGTTCCCTGTGTCATTCTCAGTCTTTTACCATCGACGGTTACAACAGGTTCACCATAGACCTGGTCTAATCTCTGAATATCAGGATCAGATACGATTACTTGGATTACCTGTGGACCGGCAAAGTAATTGTTGAACTGTGAATTTTCAGCGGAGACAAACAAGTTTGCGTTTGTTGAAGCATGTGCTTGTGGCAATGCGTTTGGCATTGCAAAAGCAGCAGTGCTTGTAAGAAGTATTGTTAATAGTGATAGACTAGTTATTTTACGTAATGTGTTGTTGTACATAGTTATTGTAATTTTTGCTTGAATCTGTCTATATAAGCATAATGGACAATTTGTTCAGTATTGGAATAGTTCTCATTTTATTTTGATTTTATGAGAGAACTTTGTGAATTATTCACATGATACCATTATAAATTTTACAAACTTGGGTCTTTTGCAAGCCTTAGTCTAAAATTTTGTTATTACCTATGATTGTATTAGAACACAAGTTTCCCGTAATCAATATTCGGTCTATTTTCACCCCTTTATTGATGAGATAGTTTTTCAGTTATCTTCTTGTCCCACACGTGTATTTTGGCAGTATTTATAATTCCATGATGCCATTATACCATAACAAAAAATTCAGGAAGTGTTGTATTTTTTTTCTCTAGCTTTATCAAACAAAGTAATCAGAGCTGCACCATAACCATAATTCTTTTCATGTCTAATCACTTCGGCTCCATTCTCCCTACAATTATTTGTAAACTTCCTTTCTGTGTTCAAATCTTAGCAGATATAGAACGGTTCCCTGATATGCATAGATGAGCCTGTAGGGTTTTACATAGACAGTTCTTTCACCTTTTAAATTATATCGTAATGGTTTTCCTAATTGAGGGGATTCCACTATGTTTTGTATCTGCTTTTGCAGCTTTTCTTTTAGTTTACCATCTTTGATTTTTGTAATTTCTTTTTTGAACTTGTCAGACCATATTATTTGAGTAATTACCATCTGGCAAATTCCGCAAAGAATTTGGATGCCCTGGCTTTTCCACCCTTATGACTTTCTACTTCCTGCCAAGCCTCATGGATTGACTTGAGTGTTTTAATATCATCATGACTCAACTCTTGGTTTACCTTTTTTAAAACAATCAAACCTTTTTTTTCTGTTATCACAAATACATTCCCATACTTTATGTCAAGCTTTTTTCTTACCTTATTTGGTATCACTATCTGCCCTTTGCTGCTGACTGTGGTGAACATGGTTTCATTTGACATAAGGTAAGATTATCTTACTATTTATTAAAGGTGTTTGCTATTGACAATAAGTTGTCTGCCCAAGATATATTGTAGCCCAGTAATAGTAATCTCTACTGCCAAAGCTTTTTTGATATTAAACATTTTAAACATAAATTCAAGATCCTATGTATCACCTTGAACCATCATGTTGATAGTTTGCAAGAAACAGATCCTTTCCTTCGACAACAATACCCACACCTGAATTAGATATAACTGTGGGCGAATCAATTTTATCATTATAGGTTAGTTGTACAATCTCATATTTTTTCCATTGATGTAGATATTGATAAGAGAACACGAGTACCGTCAGGATTTAAAACACGTCTTTGAAACTCATCTCCCATATTTTCTGAAATTTTAGCAAATGCTTCCAAGAGTGTTACTGCTAAAACATCTACTTTTTTTTCTCCGCCACCTTTGTTTAAAACAGACGGAATTGTAAACTTGATACTTGCCAATTATCTCACCATTACAGAAATTTTTGCTAATTTTTGGTATTTTGATATTCAAATTATGTGTTTTTGGAAACTAGGTAGAACTAGGCAATTTTTGTGCCATGTTGGGATCATTATAGAAAAAAATCAAACAATAAAATGATAAAAAATTCAATTCTGTATTCTATTGTTTTTCTTTTATTAGAACAGACATTGCAAATAGCAATACGGCAGTCACCATTAGTATTGCACCAAACATAAAGAGAACAACAGTGCCCAAGAGTGAACCATAATAGATGGATTGATGATTCAAGTAAGCTTGAAGAAACTGTCCTCCCAGTATTGCACCTAAAATAACTAGCGCAGTTCCTGGAAATCCATAAAAAATAATCGGATGTCTTACAGTCATGTACTTTAGAACATTCATCAATACCGTAACACCATAAGGAATTTTTGGACTTTGTGAATCAGTGCCGTCATATGATATTACAATAGGTACCTCTACTAACTTTAATCCCTTGTTTGCTACCTTGGTCAGTATTTCCGTTCCAACTGACATGCCATATTCTGTTGGATGGATTGACTGTATTGCACGTTTTGAATATGCACGAAACCCGGACTGGGCATCAGTAACTTTGATGTTGTTTCCTATGTTTGTAGCTGATGTAACTATTTTAATTCCATGTTTTCCAAATCGCGGCGAATTTGAATCGCCCTGAAGAAATCTTGATCCTATAACTACATCCACTCCATCATACGAAAGTGGGGCAACTAATCTTGGAATAAATTCGGGTATGTGCTGACCGTCTCCGTCCAATGTAATCATAATGTCTGCATTTTTTTCTCTTGCCTTGTCAAACAAAGTAATCAGAGCTGCGCCATAACCATAATTCTTTTCATGTTTAATCACTTCGGCTCCATTTTCCTCAGCTATTCTTGCTGTATTGTCTGTGGAACCATCATCACATACTAGAACTTTATCAACATGTAAGAGAGATTCTTTTACAATACCTCCTATGGTTTTTTCCACATTAAATGCAGGTATGCAGACTAGTTTCAAATCTACATTGATGATACAATGAATCAATTTAGCCTTTTGTGTATATTCTGAGATAAAATTTTGTTATCTCTTAGGGCGACATAGCAGAACCTTTTATAATAATATATTACAGCCAAAACAGCCAAGTATGAACGTCCTTCTTTTGTCTCAGCTTTTTTCTAAAAAAGGCGGCGGAGAATATGTATTTAGTTTGATTGCCAAAAACTTGGTAGAAAATGGCAATCAAGTTTGGGTCATAACTAATAGAATAATTGGGGAAAAATATCCTGTGAATAATAGAATTAAAATCATTTTTGTTGCACCAGACCTGGAATACAGGGGCGGTCTTCCTCCAAGCGCTCTTGTCCATTTAAGGTATATAGTTAACGCAGTAATACAAGGCCTCAAGATAATCAAAAAGGAGAAAATTGACATCATACATTCAAACAACTTTGCTCCTGCCCTTGCAGGTTCCATATTATCCTATTTTACATCAAAACCCCACATAATAACAATCCATGATGTCTTGTCGTTATGTGGAAAAAATTACTGGAAGATATGGGGCGACCAGATATACATGTCAAAATTTAGTTCGCTTCTGCCTCCTTTTTTGGATAAATTAATGGTCAAGTTACGATGCAGCTGTATCCATACGGTAAGTGAGACCACAAAAGACGATCTGGTGTCACTTGGTGCAAAAAAACCAATTCATGTCATTTCTAATGCAATCGAAGAATCAGATCCTATCCAAGAAATGACAAACCCCCTTCAGTTTGTCTATGTTGGGAGATTGTTGTTTTCTAAAAATTTGGAGGTTGCAATCAGAGGAATAAGCATTGCGAAAAAAAAGGAGCCAAACATAAAACTAATCATAGTTGGAGATGGACCACACAAAAACATTTTGCAAACACTGACAAGCAAACTAGGACTAAAATCAAACATTGAATTCAAAGGCCATGTAAGCGAAGAGGAAAAGATGAGACTCATTGCAAACTCAACTGCATTAGTTTTCCCAAGTCTTTGTGAAGGTTTTGGTTTGGTTATCTTGGAAGCATTTTTGCAAAACAAGCCTGTAATGGTATCAGATGTGAGACCGTCATCTGATATAATCACACATGAAGTAAATGGATACGTTCTGAATCCCTATGATGGTACCATTTGGGCTGATTGTTTTCTTAAGATAATTTCAAATCCACAGGAAGCTGTCAGACTGGGAAAAAGTGGAAACAATTTGCTAAAGGAAAAATATGATGAAAAATCAATGTATAAAAAAATCATTTCCATGTATATTCAATACACTACACCTTATCAAGCATAGTCTTGCGTGACAAGTATGATCAATTATTGCAATCAAATATCAAAAAAGTGAAAAAATGAATATTTTATTATTATCTCAATTTTTCTCTGAAACAAGAGGGGGAGGAGAATATGTTTTTAAATTGCTTGCCAATTCTCTAGTTAAAAACAATCACAAAGTATGGATAATCACAAACAAAATAATGGAAGAAACATATGACCACAAGGAAAACCTTAACATAATTTTTGTCAAGCCAACGTTATCATATGATTCAGGCAAGTTACCAAGTTTTTCAGATAATTTAAGATACTTCATTAATGCGATCAGAGTAGGTCTCAAAATAATTAACAAACATAACATAGACATAATACACTCAAATAATTTTTCTCCCGCTATAGTTGGATCCATATTATCGTCTTTAACATCAAAACCTCATGTTACATCCATCTGGGATATTTTTTCCCTTTGCGTCGAAGATTATTGGCAAAGATGGACTAGTCAGTTAGGCGCATCAGGTATTCATTCTTTTTTGGGACCAAGGTTTGAAAAACTAATACTCAAGTTACCGCATAATGCGATTCATACAATTAGCGAATCAACAAGGGATGATCTTGTAAGATTTGGAGCCACGAAACCCATTCATGTCATATCTCCTTCAATTATGGAAACTAGAAGATTAATGATAACTGCAAGACCATACCAATTCATTTATGTAGGAAGGCTTGTTTTTTATAAAAACCTAGAGGTCATAATAAAAGCAATAGATATTGTAAGAAAAGAATTTCCAGAGGTCAAATTAATAATAATTGGAGTAGGGCCTCACAAAAAATTGCTGGATGAATTGATCAAGAATCTCAATTTGGAATCAAACATACAATTTACAGGTTATGTAGATGCCGAAGAAAAAGTGCGACTATTAGCTGAATCAAATGCACTTTTATTTCCAAGTCTGTGCGAAGGTTTTGGGCTAGTAATCTTGGAAGCTTTTTCTCTAAAAAGGCCTGTTCTAGTTTCTAATATTAGACCAATGTCAGATATTGTAACCCATGAAGAGAATGGCTATGTTTTGGATCCACATGATGAAAAAGAATGGGCAGAACACTTGCTAAAAATTACAAAAAACCCTTTAGAGGCATACATGATGGGGAAAAATGGTAATAAATTGCTTGCAAAATCATATAATCAAGAATCCATGTATCAAAAAATCATAAGCATGTATAATGAAGTACTAAAAAAGCATCATCCTAGTTAAAGTCGATACTAAAATTTGCTTTTTATAAAATCAATTGACTTGACTGCTGAGGGTGCTGTCATGTCAAAGATAGACCGTAAATTGATGCACAATCTAATAAATACATAAGATTTACAATTTTGGAAAATGTGCTGCCATTTACTGAATACATTTCCTTGTATTCAATTTTGTTTTTTGCAAAGTATTCTTTGATTATTTTCTGATTATCTTTTGATCAAGAAGAAGATTTTGAGTTGGGATTTCTAAACTTGGCATCATTTCTTATTTTTACTGAAGGGTTTTGAGATGAGTTAGAA
>QYQE01000079.1 GCA_007280335.1 Nitrosopumilales archaeon
AAGCTTGTAAAGATTAGAAAGGATGATGAGATCCAACATGAATGTCTGGATGAGAAAGTTATCAAACTCAAAGTAAATGATTTTAAGATTCAAGACGAAAAACACTGGAACTTTCTTATAGAAAACTCTGTTAACAAGGCAGTTGAAATTTAGGGTTTATTCATGAATCTTAGGGTTCATATCAACAATGTTCACGGAAGTCAAATAACTGCTAAAATTACTGGAGTTTTTACCCTTGATGAACTCTATTCATTTAGATTCAACGCTATCGCTTTTGGAAGAATTGGAGGACATAATATTGGGGCAAAAATTCCTAAATCCACTCAGAAAGCAATTACCAAATTAGGTTACAATGTAGATGAAGTGATTAACGAACTTCAACAAAAATTGGTTCATGGAGATATTACTTTGCCAGAGGGGCTAAAAAAAGAAACTTTTGCCGACAGTTAAAACTGAGCTTCTGTTAGCGCCTTTTCGCAAGAACAATTTCTTTGCTGTGGTATTAAATCAGGAATAAGAGTAAGAATCTTCTTTGTAGTTTCAACATTTTTTGATAATGTTTCCAAAACTTCTTTTGCAGTTACTGGCTTATCTGCCCATACATCGTAATCTGTGACAGTTGAAATTGAAGCATAGCATATTTGAGCTTCTCTTGCAAGCTGACATTCTGGTACCAAAGTCATGCCTATGATGTCAGCTCCTATTACTTCTTTATAGAATTTTGATTCAGCACGTGTTGAAAATCTTGGTCCTTCTATGCAAACATACGTACAATTTTTATGAATCTTTAGATTTATTCTGTCTGCAGCTTTGCTTAATGCGTTTTGAAGTTCAGGGCAAAAAGGATCTGCAACAGATATGTGAACTACCTTTTCTCCCTCAAAAAAAGAATACTTTCTTGATTTTGTAAAATCAAGAAATTGTGATGGTAAAACAAAATCTCCTGGTTTGAGATCTGGTTTTAGACTTCCAACTGCAGAAGGTGCTATTATTCTCTTTATACCCATTTCTTTGAAAGCCCAAATGTTAGCTCTGAAATTGATTAAATGAGGTGGAATTGTATGTTTTCTTCCATGTCGTGGCATAAATGCAACTTTTTTGCCTTTGAAAATTCCTACTGTTATAGAATCCGACGTCTTTCCAAATGGCGTATCAATAGTAATTTCTTTACTTTCAGTCAGAAGACCAGAGTCATAAATTCCGGTTCCGCCAAATATGCCTATTTCTGCTTGCTCCATTAGTATTTCACTAGAGATTCACGTCTGTAGCTTTTAATTTCTTTTGAACCTTTTAGATCTGTTAATTCTATTATGAATGCAAATCCGGTTACTATGCCACCGATTTTCTCAACTAGTTTAGCTGCAGCTTTTGCTGTTCCGCCAGTAGCTAGCAGATCGTCACAAATGAGGACTCTTTGTCCTTTTTTTATAGCGTCATTTTGAATTTCCATTGTAGCACTTCCATATTCTATGCTGTAGGAAATTTTCTTAGTGGCTCCTGGTAATTTTCCTTGCTTGCGTATCATTATCATTCCTTTGTTATATCTTAATGCAAGTGCACAAGCTAGGGGAAAACCTCTTGATTCAATTCC
This sequence comes from Nitrosopumilales archaeon, assembly GCA_007280335.1. GTDB lineage: Archaea > Thermoproteota > Nitrososphaeria > Nitrososphaerales > Nitrosopumilaceae > TA-20. The sequence goes on from QYQE01000079.1 coordinate 1,592, forward strand.
TGCAATTAAATCGATCTCATTTGTATGGTAACGTTTAGCAAATTCATCCACGACTAACGAGAGAGCCGATGGATCTCTTAGTAGTGGACTGATATCACGAAACAAAATTCCTTTTTTAGGAAAATCTGGTATTTCTGCAATTTTTTCTTTAAGATTCACAACATGACTGGGATTAGGTGGATGTAAAAAATATTTCTAATTAAAAGTCTGTTATTGGATGTTTATGTTTGTAGTTGTTTGACCAGTTGCAGATTTTACCTGAATTGTATAAGACCCAGGATTGAAACTAAGAGGTATCGGCCATATTGTACTAAAGTCTCCTGTGTTTGTTGATGATATATTAAGAGATACAAGTTGGGTGCTGTTAGTATCAAGAACCTTCATGATTACGTTAGCATCATTACCAGCTCCGGTGCCGGAAATCGTGACAAGGTCCCCCCTGACATAAATTGGTGGAACCCTGTCAAGCTTAACACTTATTCCTTCATGACCTGATTTTATTGTAAGAGAAAGACCTATGTGGTTAATACCACTTGAAGCCTCAAGCTTCCAAATTCCTGACGTACCATCTCCCGGAATTCTAAAATCTGTTGAGGAAAAGATTCCTGTTTTGTCAGTAAATGTCTGCAGAGACTTTACAATGACCCCATTAGGGTCAGAAAGAGTAACTCTGATTATTGTATTTGGATTGGACTTACCCAGTATTATGATGTTGTCTCCTAAGAGATATGTGTCCTTTACAGTTTTCATTGTTATTGCTCCAGAACCAGTTTGAAGACCAATTGCAAAACTTACCGATTCCTTATCATTTCCTCTAGTGATTACGGCTGAATATATTCCAGGTGTGTATGATGTGACATTAAATGAATAAGCAAGAAATCCGCCAGGGTCTAACAAAACAGCATCTGCAAACTTTTGTTTGCCAGATGGATCTATAATTACCAAATTAAGAGTTGAAGTGGGTGGACCTGATATGTTGATAGTAGGCTTTTCTGAGTTTTGATAGTTTAGTTTGTCCATTGTAAGTGTAAGCTGCGGCACTGGCATTTCACCAACTCCAAAGTAGACAGTAACTTGATCGATTCCTTGTGAAACTATTGCTTTGTAAGTACCTTTTACTGCTCCAACATCAACAGGATATACTACTACCAACTGTCCATTAGATGTAACATTGACATCCTTTGCAAAGACCTGATTCCCAGTGGGATCCTCAATTCTAAATGATACCGGCTGATTGGAAATAGATGTACCATTAATTATTATGGTTCCACCCGGGTCAACTTCTTGTTGTGATGTTGAAAGTATGATCTGATGAGTTGTCACTATGTTGTGAGCTTTAGACACTTTGTTTTTGCCATCAGAAACTACAACAGTATATTCTCCAAAAGGAGTATCTATGGGAACTGTAGTAGTATAAGAATAATGGCCAGTTTTATCGGTGATTACTGTCAAAGTTGTAGCCATATCGCCATTTGAATCTAGTACTGTTATAGTTACAGTGCTACCAGGAGTTGCAGTTCCTGAAATTGTCTTTGATTCTCCTCTGTGGTATATTGAATCGGCATTAAGAGTTAATGGTATATTATGATTAATGGCATTGGCTCTTTGATGTACTGGTTGAATTATAGTGCTAAATGTTTTTGAATTACCATTTTGATCTTTGACAAAAAAACTTACACTACCAGTTGGTTGATCATCTGGAATTTTTGTAGTTACTATAAAATTACCATTATTAGTTGTAAATGATTCTATCTTGTTATTCTCAATATACAAATCAAGATTTGCGTTAGATGAAAAGCTTTGACCAACAACACGTACATTGATGCCAGGACTTGGTGTAGAAGGAATGATTCTAAAACTTGAACTATCTAATATTCCGGGATGATTTGTAGATGGCGTTCCAGATGAAGATGGCGTTCCAGATGAAGATGGCGTTCCAGATGAAGATGGCGTTCCAGATGAAGATGGCGTTCCAGATGATACTGTGCCAACTTCTCCTGTACCAAGCTCATTGCTTCTGATATCTAATGCCTTCCATGTTATACCGGGATTTGATTGATCCGTTTTAATAATGAACTTTACAGACTGCCCTGCTTTTACTGGGTTTGTAGAAGTAAAGGTCAATGTGTCAACAGAACTTTTTATGCCAAACCAACCACTGTCTGTCTTAAACGACTTGAAATTCCCTCCTTGACCAATTTGCAAAATCACAGAACTAATATCTGAAATGTCTCCAGCATTGTTAGTAAATTGCAAGGTTGTTGTCATATCGTTATTTGAAGCAGTTACTGTAACAAGATTAGTTGTAGCATGTGCTTCTGTGAAAAATAATGAAGTAAATGAGCTAGATACAAGTAAAATTAAAAGAAGGATTGCCCTAATTGACGTATATATCATAACAAAACAAAATCTTTCTCCAAATTAAACCTTAACCAGCTTTTATTCATATCAGTACTTTTTTTGCATTTGGAATAATAGTATAGATGAGTAAAGTACAAATTCTAGCTATATTCTGAAAAATTATCTTTTATGTGGAATAATAGTCTCAGAAACAATATTCTGATTTTGTCTTATTCTCTCAGCAATTAATCTGTATATTGACCTGAATTGGTCCTTTGTTTTATCAGACAAAAATTCAGTTTCTTCAAGCGCAATTTTTTCACATATGTATCTACAAATATCCTCCCGGTCAAATTTCTCCCAACCAAGATGCTGATTTTCTCTCCAGATCTCATTTAGATTTTCTATTATGCTCTTTTTACCTTTCGCAATAAGATCTTCCCGAGTTAGATTGGTATATCCTTCCTTTCTTAGTTTGATTTCATATGTTTGATTTACAGCATGTAGGTAATCTTCATCTATTATGAGATCTTCTATTGCCTGCCTTGGCTGACCGCCAAGTTCAAAAAATATCATCTGAACCGCTTTGAAACCATTTGTTTGTAATAATGTAGAAATTTGACGTGACTGATCTGTGTTGTCTAGAAGCACAAATGTGTTGTAACCATGGTTTCTGTAAAATATGGCAAGTGGTAAAACTGAATTTTTATTGTATGCTGGAACTATGTTTAATGGGTTCATTGAAAGGTTAGGATCTTTTAAGAATCTGTCAAACGCATTTAGATACATAGAATCAGTCATTGTTTCTACAATAATGACAGGTCTTGAATTGTATCCAATTTCTCTATCAATAATTGACTCTACAAGACCTCTAGATAAGCCATAAAGAATCGGAGTAAGTGTTTGGTCATCTGCATTCCAATAATCGTAATAAATATGACTGAGATGTTTTCTCTTATCAAGTTCTACAACAAGCAAGTTTCCTGGAGTATAATCAAATATCATAAATGGAGAATGAGTTGCATATAAAATCTGGTTAGATCCTGCAAGATTCTTTAACAAATCAGAAATTCCTCGCTGTTGAGTTGGATGCAAATTTCTTGCAGGTTCGTCAAGAAGTAATATTGCTTCTTTTAATTCTGATCTCTGTGTTTCTGCAGCAAAGTTCACAATAAATGAAAACGTCCACTTGAATCCTTCTGCTCTCCTGTTCAAAAGTCCAGTGTTTGTCACTGTACCATCTTTATGAACATCAGAAATTACAACACTCAATATGTTTCCTGGATTATATCTCAGCTCAACATGAATCGGATCACCTTTCCATGCAGGATTTAATCTCTGACTTAGCTTCCTACTTGTAGTATGCAAAAGTTTTATCAATCTTGAAGGAGTGTTTGCTACTTCTTCCAGTTTATTTGCATCAAGTTCTGCTAGATAAAATAAATTCTTGACTGTTTCAGCCTTGTCAAATTCCTCGATGTATTCTAATCCCTTTGGGCGTATGCCCTTTGTTTCTTTTAAAAACTCGTTAAGATCGATATTTCCAAGGATCTTTTTGTAATCTGAAAAATAAACAAATCTTGGATGTAATTTGTCTTCGATAAAATTTTCAAGCGCTGAGCGTTCAGTTGTCCCTACAAGTAGGTTATCGTAGATACTATCTAGATCTTTGTATATTTTTTCCCACTCTGAAATTACTTGCCTGTCTTCTGACGCTAATAAGTAAATCTGATTGTTGAACTCTGCCATCATATTGGTAAATGCATCTCGTGTTCTTGGAGGATGACTGTGCAAGAACTTCATATCTACTCTTATTCGAATGGGATTTGGGATATTAGATACAAAGTTTTCAATACGTTCCACAAAGTTTTCCCAAGAGTTTAGCCTCTTGCTTGCCTCACCGCTGATTTTTACATCTCCAAAGTCATATTGTACTCTTGAATTTGTCTGAGTTCTGTAGATTTTTATGGTTTTGATATCTTGCAAGTTTGGGAATTTTTCCTGAATTAACTTTATTTCTTTTTCATTTAGTTCAAAATCCCCCTCTGCTAATCTTACTTCTGATTTTAGCTCATCTGCCATCTCGTCGCATAAATCTAATTCAGAAACTTTGGAATCCTTGTTGAATAAAGTAAGTGCTTCAAGTATTGTTGTTTTTCCGCTCTCATTTCTTCCGATGAAAGCAGCCAAATCACCAACTTTTATTTCACCAGAATCATGAATGCAACGAAATGCACGTACTCTAAATTTTCGAAGTCGCATCTAGCGCCTATGGGCTTGTCTGTGATTTAACTTATTCGTCAAAGTTATCTGTTGCCATAACTAATTTTTTGACTAAATAGATATAAGGGAATGAAAATGGTTAGATAACAAAATGGCTGTGCAAAAGATAGCTTTGCTCGTTTTTCTTTTTCCAGTTGTAATTTCAATAGTTTTTGGTGCATCAGTACTATCGAATGTATTGGGCCAACCAGATAGACATCTTAACATGTGGCAATTTGTTGCCCATCAACCAATTCAAACAGGAGACACTGGCATTAAAATTCAAAACCTTTTGGATTCTTATTCCACTTTTACACCAGTAAGCATTACTGTAGCAGTCAATAATACTGCATTTGATTGTGGGGATCTCTATATCACAATCTATGATCTCAGTACCTCTCCAAATCAAGTAGCGGCACAAAATGGCTACTTTTCACAATGCTTTGCAGAAAACAATTTGCCTTTGCCAATTCATGATACCTTTTCACAGATAATTGGAAAATCAGGCAATTATGAAATTGTAACAGAAATGAAAGACAAAAACAATCAAAACGCGATAAAGTCCACCGCTCAATTTAAAATTCAATAAAACAAATGCTATGTTATTATATTGCTTTGAACCAAAGTACTCTTGGGAGTATTACATCATTAACTGATATTTATGGCTAAAAAGAAAGAGAAAAAATCTGCAAAAAAAATAGAAGAAAAAAAACCCATTGAAAAGAAATCTACTGAAAAGAAAACTACTGAAAAAAAACCCATTGAAAAGAAATCTACTGAAAAGAAAAAATTGGTAGACAAGAAGAAATTAACTAATAAGAAAATAGTCGCTAAAAAAGAACCGGAAGAAGACGAATTTGAAGAAATATCAGATAAGGAACTAGAAAACTTTGAGATTGAAGGATTGGACATGGAAAAGCTTACTGCTAATGTTCGTAATATTGTAACAAAAAGTGGTGATGAAGGAATATTCCAAAGTGATCTGTGGAAAAAGATGAAACTAACTAGCAGAGATGGTTCTAGACTAGCTCTAAAGCTTGAGAGACAAAATATGATAAAACGAGAAAAGGTTTTAGAAAATGGTCGTTGGACATACAAATTGAAAATTTCCCATGCACCAGTAAGTACAGAATCAATTGAGGCAGCACCATGTTTGATCTGTCCAGTGGAACAGAAATGTACTTTGGAGGGAGAAATAAGTCCAAGAACTTGTCCATTAATTGAACAATGGGTTATAACAGAATTTACTAATGTCAAAAAGCCAAAGAAATGAAATTAATCGACGCACGGCGAGATTTTTACAGAAAATTAGCTCATCAAGAAGGATATAGAAGCAGAGCTGCATACAAACTAAAAGAATTAAATAAATCATACAGAATAATCGGTCCGGGTTTTTATGTTCTTGATCTTGGATGTTCACCTGGAGGATGGACACAAGTTGCTACCGAGCTTGCAGGAAACAAAGGCAAAGTATTGGGTGTTGATACGTCTTTTGTGGAAGAAATTCCAAATGCCCATATCATAAGGGGAAGTATTGAAGATGAATCAGTTGTTGAGGAAGTTTTTTCATATTTTGGGAGAAAAGTAAACGCAGTAATCTGTGATTTATCTCCACAAGTAAGTGGAACATGGTCAATTGATCATGCTAAACAGATTGCACTAAACTATGCGGCGACTAAAATAATGGATCATGTGTTGGCTTACAGGGGAAATGCTTTGTTTAAGGTATTTGATGGAGAATATTCTAATGAATTTCGGGATTATGTAAAAAAGAAATTTACCAAAGTGCAGCTAAGAAAACCAAAAGCAAGCAGGAAAACAAGTAGTGAGCTATACTTTATCTGCCTTGGATACCTTTCTTAATTTTTAAAAAATTTGTAATATTTTGTCTATTCTCGCGTCTGTCCTAAACCCTGAAGGGTTTAGAGAGGTCTGACTAACCTTGTACCCCTCATTTTGAAGCTTTTCTATTATCTTTGATAGAGATGAAGGGGCACATTGTTTTTTTCGCGCAATCTCGTCGAGAGTAAAATAAGTGGCTGGCATACCTATTTCGTTCTGGCACTTGAGTAATGTTTTTTCACAAGACTTGTCAATTAGGAATTTTCTTTGCTCTTTGAGCATTGTATCAACAAATACTTTGTCATATAGCTCACCAATCCAAAGAGGTCCGGCAGATTCTATTTTTGTACCACAAACTTCGCAAGAGTTACCTTTTTCATTTTGTACTTTTCTGTGACCGCATCCTTTACAGTGTACAATATAGCCAATATTTCCCTGAGAATCTGTTCTTACTAACACTTTGACATAGACCTTGTAGTAATGCATGTTGGTTTGTACAAAAAGTGGAACAATTTGAACATCCAATCTTCCAGCTACCAGATGAATGCATCCTAGAATCAACCGTATTGCAATTTCGTTTCCATATTCTGTTCTTACAGGAATTCCATAATACTTTCTCTTACATGCTTCTTGATATAATCCGTGTAAAACTGGTAGATCCGTGGCAGTGACTGAAAAAAGACCTCCATGAGATGTGGCACGTATACCACAATCAAGGAATCTTGTAGGAGAACCAAAGGGATCGATATCTACAATAGCTCCACGTGTATCTCTTTTAGAATGTAAGCTAAGAAATCTACATGCTTCATTTTCTGAAAAATCGCATTTTGTAACATTGTTTAACTTTGACGCTCTCATGGCAATTTCAATAGCCTTTGGATTAACGTCATTAACAAAAACTCTTTCAATAGATTCTATTTCATTTGCTACTCGGATACTTCGGGCACCAATCCCAGCAAGAGAATCAAAAAAAACTTTTGGACCCTTAAAATTTTGTAAAAATGTTGAATATGCAATAATGGAAAAATCTCGACTTATCCTTGCTCTGGGATTGAAAAAAGCCGGTTGCTTAGGTGGTGCATTTACTAAAAGTGAATCTTTGGGAACCAAAAGTCTGGTCTTTCCCTCTACAGTTTCCACAAGATCATCAATTTCCAATTTCTTTCACAATTGCTATTCTAAAATGATTTAATACATCTAGCGCAACAAAAACACAAATGATAATTTGTGGTGTGGATGATGCAGGAAGGGGATCTGTATTAGGTCCACTCGTCATAGCAGGAGTATCTATTGAACGCGCAAAGATAAAACACTTGTCAAAAATTGGAGTTAAAGATTCAAAACAGCTTAGTCCTAAAACACGAGAAATACTGTATAAAAAAATCATTGCTATTGTGGACGACTATTATGTTGCAAGAATTTCTCCTAAAATAATAGATGAAAGTGTTCACAAGAACCAACTAAACCACTTGGAAGCAAAATACATGGCCAAAGTAATTGCAAAATTGCAACCAGATTCTTCTTATGTTGATTCATGTGATGTGAACCCAGCTAGGTTTGGTAAAGAAATTTCAAAGCTTGCTAATTCCGGTAAAATTTTTTCAAGACATCATGCAGATAGTAGATTTGCTGTAGTTTCGGCGGCTTCTATTGTAGCAAAAGTAAATAGAGACAGAGAAATTGAAAAACTACGAAAAAAATATGATCTAGGAAGTGGATATCCATCTGATTCTAAAACTATGCAATTCATCAAGGACTGGATATTGGAACATAATAAAACGCCAGAATTTGTGCGTAAAAGCTGGAAACCAGTGAAAATAATGATGAATAAAATCTAGCCTACGTATCTTGCAATTGCCATTCCGTGGTCTTTTTCATAGGGATCTAGGTTTATTTCCTGAACCATCTCAAAATTGGGACCTAGTTTTTTAATTTCATTTCGTATTACTTGGGCAGGTTCTTGTACTACATCGATACTTCTTGTTTTAATTACAAGCATCAAATAACCACCTTTTTTTAGATAAGTTTTACAATTAAGAATGGCTATCTCGGTTTGATCTGGTTGTGCAATATCAACATAGACAACATCTACTGTTCCGTAAACAGAAAAGTATTCTTTTGGTTGTCTTGCATCTTGCAAAATGGGAACAATGTTTGATCTAAATGATGATACTCTGTCCAAAAAGTCTCGTGCAACCCTGCTTGCATGCTCTACACAAAAGACGATACCGTTTGGTCCTACAATATCTGAAACATGACTTGCAGTAGTTCCAGTTGAAACTCCAAGATAGAGAACTCTTGATTTTCTAACAATTGGTAAACTTCCAAGACCATTCATGATTGCTGCTGCAAGCTTACTTCGGAAGGGATCCCATGCCCTAAACTCTTCGTCTTTAATTTTTACTAACTTTTCTTTGTAGACTTGGTTACCTGGAACTAGATTTATTGTAGCGAGTCTTTTTTCGCCATCTATTTTAACCCAGAAAATATTATCTTCTTCGTTTTCCAAACTTTCTCTTTTTTCCTTTCTTCCAATCGTCGCTTTGCTTACCTTGTTCTCCACCGGATCTTCTTCCACCTTGTGGACGATCTCCACCGAATCTTCTTCCACCTTGTGGACGATCTCCACCGAATCCCCTTTGTCCTCTAGAATAGCCACTATCATATTGTTTGGCTCTTAGAGTTTCTTTCTCACTTGGCTCTTTGTATTTTTCACCTATCTCTGTAATTCTTACATTTAACTTCTCAAATAACATCTGGTTCTTTCCAGCACCATACACATCTACACGAGCAGCAATAGCTGCCTTGGCTGCAATTGCCCTTGCAATCTTACCACGCTGCCATCTTGGTGCGGCATGTACCAAAGTGTGCTGAAAGAGCAGCCCGTGTTTTGGTGGCGGTGCTCCTGTCTTAAGAGAGCGGAAAAGTGCTTTCTCAGCTCCGAGGATCTGTATAGTGCTTGCAGGCATTGATGATAGTCTTTTAAGACTTCCAGCTCTTGCAAGAATTCTTGCTCCGACTGCCGCTCCAAGTATGCCGGCAATGTTTGGAGCTATAGCTTCCATTTGAGTTTCTACATGTTTTTCTAAATTACTTCGCAATTCAAAAAGTTCCAAAATCTGTTTTGCAATTACTTGAACAATGGCTAGATTCTCATCCGAAATCTGTCCACCTTTACTCTTACTTTGCAAAAGAGAAAGCATTTCCACTTTTGTTTCAGGAAATCCAGCATCTACGTAAACACTTTGAGTAATACTATCTCTTTTACCAGCTAGAACAATTTTTGAGTAGCCTATTATACTATCAATAAGATTGTCAAGCTCTGGAAAATGTAATCCATACCACTCTCGCAGCCTCGAACTAAGTGCATTTATTATCTTGTCAATTTCGTCCAATGTATTTATTGCCTGAATTATGTGCAAATCAGGACTTTCCGAAGTTTCAGTTACTCTAGATGAAGAAAGTTGAATCGCAAAATCTCGCAGCTTTGTTCTTGCATCTGGCTCATCTTTTGCAAAACCAGAATCAACAAGAACTCTCAACTTTGATGATTGTATGTGTTCTATCTTGGACTCTTCCATCAATTCTGTATCGATTGAATTTTTTTTCAAAATCTTTAACAATGAAGAATCATTAACAAAAATCCCAGAGCCAATTTTTGAAAGAATCTCTTGTAATTGAGTAATATCTGATTTTTCCTTTTTTATCTCGACATATTCTTTTGCAGGGTCTGAAAATGGGATGGATTTTACACATGTATTTTCATCAAACACTGCAATTCCTAATTCTGTTAAAATAACAAAATGCATATTCACAGTTTTCCAACGCCTTACTAAAAAAGGTAACATTCTAGGCGGGCTTTACATTAACTGTTATAAGAGAACAATTTTTTATAATTAGAAGTGAAGCCTGATATCTCAACCCAAGTGGGTGCGATTAAGATTGAACGACCCACAATGCTTGCCTCCGGAATTCTGGGTATCTCACTTGATGTTTTTGACCGTCTATATAAAGACGGAGCAGGGGCACTAGTTACAAAATCATTAAGCAAAGAACCTTGGGAGGGTTATCCAAATCCTACTGTTGTTGGTGTAAAAGCAGGTTATCTTAACGCTGTAGGTCTCTCAAATCCAGGGGCTCCATATTTTGCAAAAATGATTTCGTCAAACAAAACAGTTCCAATAATTGTAAGCCTTGTTGGTTCAATTCCGGAAGACTTTGTTTTTATGATTAAACAATTTGAGAATGTCAAAATTCTTGGATACGAGCTTAACTTGTCATGCCCTCATGTGGAAAAAGTAGGACTAGAAGTAGGAGATGATCCTGATCTTGTACATAAAATAGTAAAATCTGTAAAATCACAATCCACAGTTCCGGTAATAGCAAAAGTAGGACTAGGTTCTTCAGACTATCTGGAAACTGTACGAGTAGCTTGCGAGTCTGGTATTAATGCAATCACTGCAATTAACACTGTGCGTGCCATGGCAATAGATGTAGAAACAACGAGACCTATTCTTAGTCACAAAATAGGAGGTCTGTCTGGCTCTGCAATAAAACCAATTGCGGTAAGGTGTGTTTATGAGATTTCATCAAAGTTTGATATTCCTATTATTGGATGTGGAGGAGTATCAAGCTGGGAAGACGCAATTGAATTCATACTTGCTGGTGCCAGCGCAGTACAAATTGGTAGCGCACTAGTAGACAAATGGGTTGGCGTGTTTTCAGAAATTAATGATGGCATATCAAAATACATGGAAAAGAAAAATTTTTCAAAGATAAAGGAGATGGTTGGAATTGCAAAGAAATTCTGATACGCCAACAGTTGTCAAGATCGAAAAAATAATAGATGAAACTCTAACGGTGAGAACACTGGTCTTCTCAGACGAAGTTCTTTCTAATGTTTTACCTGGGCAATTTGCCATGGTTTGGATTCCAGGAATAAACGAACTTCCAATGAGTGTGATGATATCGCAGGAAAAAGGAAAGGCTGCATTTACTGTACGAAAACATGGTATATCATCAACTGGACTTTATTCGCTCAAAGCAGGAGAACAAATTGGAGTCAGAGGCCCGTACGGAAATTCTTTTACCATAAAACAAGGTAAGCTTCTGCTTGTGGGAGGAGGCACGGGTTTAGTTCCATTGATTCGTCTCCTGATTTTTCTTAAAAAAACAGATGACGTTACATTACTTATTGGTTCAAAAACAAAAAATGAAGTATTCTTTGAAAAAATGGCAAACCAAATTCTTGAACATAACAAACATCAGGTAATTGTAGTTACAGAAGACGGTTCATATGGAAAGTCTGGACTGGTCACACAAGTCATGGAAAATTTACTATCTGAAACAACATTTGATGCAGTTTATACTTGTGGGCCAGAAAAAATGATGCACAAAGTGGTGCAACTAGCATCGTCAAAAAACATCCATGTTCAAGCAAGCATTGAAAGAATGATGAAATGTGGCATGGGGATATGTGGAAGCTGTTGTTTTGGCGAAGTTCTGGCCTGTAGAGATGGTACTGTCTTTGAAGGCAAATATCTTCTCACAAACAAAGAATTTGGTTACACTCATAGAAATAAAGCAGGAATGCTTGAGAACTATTAACTCTGTTTGGAATGCTGGAAAGGTTAAAAAGCCTTAAGAATCACTCAAAATTTGAAAATTGGCTCATCCCAAAATTGTTTTAACAGCTGATCGTACATTGATGTCACCTTATCGTGGAATTTCGCTAGCTACTTTCTTTGGCTGTGCACCAGCTATAGATCCGCATAGACCAAAAAATAGCTTTTGGTATTACATCCTGAAAGATCAAGTGACTCCGAAGGTTCTGTTTGATTTCATATGTAATCCCATTGGTCACAAAAATGGTGTTGCTGATTTTGCTCCGTATGGATTAAGAAAAGTAGAGGCCGCACTTTTGCGAGATGGCTTTAAGCGCGAAGATGTAGTTGTAGCACATCCAGATCATGTGGAAAAATTCATCGGTCCAGAAACCCAAGTAGTTGGAACATATGAAATGGATCCTCTGGGAATGGGGCCAGTAACTATGACCTTCACATATGGCCGTAAGCAAATGTCATATGATGAATTTTACAACAGAGACTTGCACCTGAGAATTAATGCTGCAAAGAAAAAAAACGGCAGCAACGCCAAAGTAATTGCTGGTGCATCTGGCACTTGGCAGTATAATTATGATCCAAAAAAAATTCAAGAATATGGACTGTATGCAGTTCTAGAAGGTGAATTGGGAGGTATTGGTCCAGAAATTGATGGACATGCAGGAGAGTTTTTCACTCACCTGATGAACGGCGATTTTGAAAACATGAATCCTTTTGCAAAAAGCGATTTTAAAGTTGACATTAAAGAATTTGGAAAAGATGAAAACAAGTATCATGGAAGATTTGTCCACTACTGGGACGAGCCTGAGATTGATGAAATTCCTAACATTGTTGAGCCAAGTATGCACGGAATGGTTGAGGTAATGCGTGGCTGTGGAAGAGGTTGCAAGTTTTGTGATGTGACACTAAGACCGTTGCGATACTACCCTCCAGAGAAAGTCAAACAGGAAATAGAAGTCAACATAAAAAAGGGCGCTGCAAAATCTGCATGGCTTCATAGCGATGATATTTTTGTTTATGGATTGGATCCAAGAAAAACCAAGAACATGGCACCTAATAGAGATGCTCTGGAGGATCTTTTCAATGCAGTCATGTCTACTGGAATTGGACACACAAACCCAACACATGGTACACTTGCAGGTGCAATTGCAGATGAAAAACTGATTCCAAACATTTCAAAAATTATCAAAGCAAGTCCAGATAATATGATTGGAATTCAATGTGGATTCGAGACAGGAAGTCTTAGATTAATCGGTAAATATGCAGATAGAAAACTTTCGCCATACAAACCAGAAGAATGGCATTGGGTTATAAAAGAAGCAGTAAAAACGCTTAACGAAAATCACTGGATTCCTGCATTTACATTGATTATGGGATTAGATAATGACGAAACAGAAGATGATGCATGGGATACCATTAGAATAATCAGTGAATTAGAACAAGAACAACCAGAATCCATGTTTACTGCAACTCCGTTAACATTTGTTCCAATTGGATTGTTAGAAAAATCACAGTTCTTTGATATAGGAAATGAAATGGATGCAGCACAACTTGGTGTCATGTACAAGACTTGGCAACACAACTTCAAATATGGAATTCAAAAATTCATGAACAAGACTGGATCTAACAGCTCAATTATGAGAAAGGCATTTACCGGTTTAGCAAAAACATTGGGTGGAGTACCACTAGATGCAATGGAAAAATACGCAAGACGAAAAGGAAGAGACCACGAGCAAGTTATTGAGAAAATCAAAGCACAATACTGGTAGATCCAAATACATAAATTGAATTAGTGAAAAGTTGATTCGTGCCAACTCACGGTTCGCTTACAAAAGCAGGAAAAGTTAGGGGTCAAACACCAAAGGTTCCAGCAAGAGAAAGACATGGAATTATTTCCAGCATGCGAAATAGAGAAAATTTTAGAAAAAGATTTCAATTAAAAAGATTTCCTGGTCAAAACAAACCAGGACAACGAAGAAAAAGAAAGTAGTATAACAAATCCTGTTAAAATTATAATTATATCTGTAAACTGGTTTTTTACAATAAAGTGTAATTTTTTAGTACATACGAGGTTACATTTGTAATTTTTCTAGTATGAGACAGGCAAACAGCATGATCTTTGAGGAAGTATCTGTAGAGGAAATGTGGAAAGTAATTGAAAGTTTTGGTATTGACCGTAAAATACTAGAAAGAACAAATCCGAGTAATCAGAAAATCAAGGATCTATATCAGTTGATAAAAAGCAAAAAATAGTAAAATCATAAACCCAAAAATTTTCAGGTCAACTATTGACCATATTGTACAAACCATGGGAAATCAATTTAGTTGATTGCGTAAAGACATTGATAAAAGAATAGTTATGCTGCCAATTTTGGTAACAAACATGGCAGAAGAAACTCCAGTAAAAAAGTCGTTCATTGCAGAATTTATGGAGTTTTTACAAAAGTTTTCAGTAATTGGACTTGCGATTGCTTTTGTTATTGGTCAGGCAGCTTCCAAGTTGATTAGTTCATTTGTAAATGATATCATAACTCCATTCATAGGATTACTCACACCAGATGTCGGAGATTTGAATAAAATTGGAATTACCGTTGGCAAATCCACATTTTCATACGGCGATCTTATTTCAAATGTGATAAACTTCTTGATAATCGCTCTTGTAGTTTTCTTGGCTTACAAACAACTTTCTAAGGTCGGTTTGATGAAAGATCCACCAAATAAGTAAAAATTCTACAGCTGTAAATTATACAATTCCTCAATACATCATACTCTTATATCATAATGTACAATTCTATCATATCTATAATGTCAACAACTGGTTCATGTACAAAGTGTGGATATCAAGCAAAGCCTCGAAAAGACTATCATGCTGATATGGACGCACCGGTTTGTCCAAAATGCAATAATGAATTAACCTAGAACAGAAACAGGTTGGATATGCACATGCCCAGATCATTCCTTTAGAAAGATTTGTTGCAAGCACATTCACGCAGTAGAATTTTCAATCAAGATTAGAGAAGAAGTAAGAGAAAGAAACAAAGTTGTCATTAGTCCTGTAAATATCGATTCTTGCATTTATTGTTTCAGTAGTAATCTAACCAAAGATGGATTAAGACATAGCAAGTACGGTGACATTCAAAAATTCCAATGTAAAGATTGTAAGAAATATTTCACTATTAACATTGGATTTGAAAAGATGAAATGTGATCCTAGAGGAATAACAACAGCTATGCAACTTTATTTCACAGGAGAATCTCTAAGGAATGTAAAACAATTCCTAACCTTGCAAGGAGTTAATGTTTCACATCAGACTGTCTATAATTGGATTAAAAAATACACAAAGCTAATGAAAAATTACCTCGATAAAATCACTCCACAGGTAGGAGATGCTTGGAGAGCTGACGAGGTCTTTGTTAAAGTAAAAGGCGATATGAGATACCTGTTTGCATTAATGGATGATGAGACTAGATTCTGGATTGCGAAAGAAGTGGCAAACTCAAAAGAGATGCACGATGCTTCGGGATTATTCCGACAAGCTAAGGAAATCATAGGATCTAAACCAAAGGTCATCATAACTGACGGCTTAAGATCATACGAAGAAGCCTATCAAAAGGAGTTTTGGACAATAAACAGACAGGATAGAACATTACACATACGAAATATCCACTTGCAAGGAGACATGAACAATAACAAGATGGAACGTATGAACGGAGAATTTCGTGATAGAGAGAAGGTAATGAGAGGAATCAAAAAGGATAATTCAGTAATGTTTGATGGTTATCAAATGTATCACAACTATCTTAGAC
>QYQE01000032.1 GCA_007280335.1 Nitrosopumilales archaeon
ACTAGTGCATATCGTGGTACCTTGTTTCCATATTTTTTGAAAACAGCTTTTGAAAGATCTTCGGTGATTACTTTATGTTCTGTAGCAATTGTTTCATCAAAGACTTTGGTAACGGTACTCACTTTGAAAACTCCATTGTTTCCCTAATGCATTTTAAAAATTTTTGTAGTCTTGTTATATTTAGTAATTTTATCATAACAGATCCGAAAGTCTTCTCGTCATTATATTAAACTTTTGTCAGAGATTGTATTTTGACTTGAAATTTTGATAAAAGATTTTCATGTTGTTTTGTATTATTTCCATGTTTTCAGGTATCTTTCTGATTATCTCTTCTGGATCAATATATGGTGTCTTATTTAGCTCATCTTTTGATTTTTCTAGCCATAGTCTGATTGTTTCTTCATCTACTTCTAGGTGGAACTGTACTCCTACCGCACTACCTATCTGAAACGCCTGATTTTGATAATCTTTAGAGTGTGCTAGCCTTGTGGAATTTTGGGGCAGATCAAACATGTCTCCATGCCAATGAAACACTGTGGCAGGACTCTTGATTCCAGAAAATAGACTGGACTTGATGTTCTCAAACTCTATGTCGTGGTAGATTCCTATCTCTTTTTTCTTTCCGGGGTATACTTTGGCACCAAATGATTTGGCAATAAGCTGCGAGCCAAGACAAATGCCAAGTAATGGGATTTCTTTTTTTACTATCTCTCTTATCAATTCTACCTCGTCTTTTAGATACGAAAGATCGTCATTTGCACTTTCAGGAGCGCCTAAAATTACCACTCCAGAATGGTTTACCTCTGGAATTTTTTCTTTTTTGGCAAAAATGATACTAGTTTTAAATCCGTCTTCTTCTAGGAGTTTGCCTAGATTTGATAATCCTTCATACTTCGCGTTTTGTATTACAAGTATGTCAGACATAATTTTGAAAAGTGCTTAATATGTTAAATACTAAATGATTTTGTGAATTTTCACGAATCAGAAATATTACAACTTCAAAATTTAATTCATTCATTAAATTCAAAAAAAGACAGCGTCGTAGCAGTTGAAGGAAAACGGGACACAAATGCATTACAAAAACTAGGATATTCTGGTAATATCTGCGAGTTTCACAGCTTCAAAGGACTGGCAAGATTTGCTGATTCTGTATCAAGCTACAAAAATCTGATAGTTTTGTTTGATAGTGATAGAAAAGGCAAATATCTGACAAGCAAGATAATATCTCAACTAGAGCATCGCGTCAAAATAGATCTCTTATTTAAGAAAAAACTTGTATCCATAACAAAGGGAAAAATCAGACATATTGAGGATCTCTCAAAATACGTGACACATGATCGATTTACTGCCATATCGTAGCAATAGCACTTATATCCGACTCGTACGAAAATGAATTGATCAAAAATTAAGAGGATTATGAATTGCCACCTACAGGAATTGTCAAGTATCACGTTAAGCTCAGCTTTGACGTCGATGGATTGGTTGAAAAGGCCGACATAATAGGCGCAATTTTTGGCCAAACAGAAGGACTGCTTGGACCAGAGATGAACCTAAACGAACTTCAAAAAGTATCGAAGGTCGGTAGGATAGAAGTCAACACTACGGCATCGTCTACTCAAACAAAAGGTGATGCCTTGTTACCTATGAGTACTGATATCAACACTGCTGCTTTAATTGCGGCAGCTATTGAAAGCATTGACAAAGTGGGACCATTTGTAGCTCATTTCAAACTAGAAGAAATAGACGATGTTCGCTCTGCAAAGAAAAAAGAGATTGTTGACAGGGCAAAAGATATAGTCCAAAAATGGTCTACTAAAACAATTAGCGAAGGAGAGGAGATGCTAAAAGATGTCTCAGAAGGTGGCGGCGGAAAACTTGCTACATTTGGAAGAGAAAAACTGGCATGCGGTTCTGGTGTTTTTGATTCTCCATGGATAATTTTGGTTGAAGGAAGAGCCGATGTAATTAATTTACTAAGAGCTGGATATGATAATGCACTTGCAATTGAAGGTGCAAGAATAGATGAATCCATTAAAGAACTATGTAGTTCAAAATCAAAAGTTGTTGCATTTTTAGATGGTGACAGAGCTGGTGGGTTCATACTAAAAGAACTCAAAGCTCTCGTTAACGTTGATGTGGTTCACCGTGCACCTGATGGAGTTGAAGTTGAAGAACTAACACCAATACAGATTGTGGAAATTTTAAAGGACACTGCAGAGGACATGAAAAAAGAGACAGTAAAACCAAAGTTACAAGATCCAAAAGATGAATCAATTGCAAACGTTGCAAAAAAAGTCTATCCAGATCTTAATGAATCGCTTGAGGCAGTAGCACTAAATGAAGACCTTGGTGAGCTTTTCAAGGTTCCAGTAAGTGAAGTTGTAGGAAAACTTTCTCCTGGCTCTGGTATAAAATATCTTGTTTTAGATGGAATCATTACACAAAGACTGATTGATGCTGCAAAACAAGCAGGAATAGAGTGCGTTATAGGTCATAGGATGGCTAACCTAAAATCCGCTGACGGTATGGTACTAAAAACATTTACAGAGCTGGGCATAGCCTAAATTTTAATGCCAGAACTCAAAGTTCAACACATCCTTACACTAGCAGAACTTTTAGCAAAAGGTGCCAGACATAACTTTGTTACAATCACAACATTGTCACTAGGAAAAAGTATAAACAAATCACAACAAGCTGCCTCAAAACATCTTTTGGAATTAGAACGAGACGGATATGTCGAGAGAATGCGAAGTGGGCAGCGAGTCTCTGTTAGAATCACAACTAAAGGCCACATCGAAATGGCAAGAATATCTACAATTTTAAAATCAAGCTTGGAATCTTCACCATCTTATATAGAATTTAAAGGTACAATAGTTTCTGGCATGGGAGAGGGTGCATACTACATGTCAATGAAAGGATATGCAAAACAGTTTAAATTAAAACTTGGCTACATCCCATTTCCTGGAACGCTAAATGTTAAATTAAAAGATAAGGAATTCATCGAGGCAAAACGTACTCTTGACACACATTCTGGAATAATGATCAATGGATTTTCTGATGGCAAGCGAACGTATGGTTGGGTGAAATGCTATCCTTCCAAAATCAACAATTCGACTGATGCCGCATTGATTACTTTGGAAAGGACACATCATGATGACTCTGTTATAGAATTAATTTCAAAAGAAAACATAAAAAAAACAACAAAGCTATCAACCGGCTCACAGATCTCAATCAGAGTACCGATTCGTTCAAAATAACAATACTAAACTAGTTATTGACCCCGTGTCAAGAGAACTGATGGTATTTGTTTGGATTGGCATTGGAATAGGAATTTTAGCAGTCACAGTTTTGGTCCTAAAAATAATAAAATTACCCAGCAACAGCTTCATTACTCTTAGATGTAAAATATGTGGTCTTAAGACAAACGGCTTAAAGTGCCCTCTATGTGAAAGTGAAAAAAAAGCAATTTAAAATAAATTAAAACTTTCACACGATTATGTTCTGTAGATAGAGCTACCATATTCATTTTCTATTTTAGAGCTTTTAATGTCTGGTATGGGGGATTGTAATCTTGCAATGCTTACATTAACATTAATTTTTCTGCATCCATCAGTTATGAATTTCTCTTGGTGAATTTGATCGTATCCTAGTGCTATGATGTCAGGTTTTACATATGCTACCGTCTTGAAAATATCTCCTTCGTGTCCAACTACTGCATAATCCACCATTGAAAGTGAACTTACCAAATCTTGTCTTAATTCCATGTTGTGAAGAGGTGTCCTACTCTTCATTTTCTGTGCTGTCTGGTCTGTTGCTATTACAACAACTAGTACATCTCCCAGAGCCTTTGCAGCTCGTAACGTGTGTAAATGACCGGGATGTATTATGTCAAAGACTCCGCCTGCCAAAACAACTCTTAGTGAAGATCTACCTAACTCTGTAAGTGTTTTTTTATCCGATTCGACTATTCCATGTTTTACAAATGACTCTATCTTTGCCTTGAGATGATCAGGATTTACAGGAAGCTTCCTTCGAATTATTGAGATAGGATCATCTTTTGAAAGAGTGGCTACGTATAATGCTGAAATTATTTCCTTATCAAGTGCATCCAACTATATCACTAAAACAAGATTCCTACCCTTGATTCATCTATAAACTCTATGCCCACGGGTCCATCCCTTTTGAAAATCTCAAGGCGTCTATTAGTCCCTCTGCATATCCTATGCTTAATACTGCAAGCTCCTCCTTTCCTTCACTTTGAAACTTTTCAGCATCTTCCAAGTAAAGATCAGCGTTTTCTAAAACAGATTGAAGCGATTTATCGTCCTTGAATTGTTTTGTTACTTCCTCTAATGCCTTTCTAGCTTTTGGAATATATTTTTGGAGCATCTGATCTGAAATTTTTTTAATCTTTGATGAATTATCAAGTGGTTCATCAAGACATTTTGCAAGAACTTTTAGTGCATCATATTCTGTAAAATGCATCTTTCCTGGTACTATAATTGTGTGTGGTGGCTTACCAAAATTTGTCTTTTTAAGTGTGGATAATTTTCCTGCTACTATGTTTTGATTTTTTGCACCAATCCTTGATGCCACTATTGCAAAACTTGATTCGTCAACGACATTTCTTTTTTGTTCTTTTTCAACCAAAAGTAGATTCGTTAATGCATCTTTTGGCTCCAAGAAGAATTTTTTATCATTGTTGTATTCTAATATTATTATAGTGTGGCTTCCAGCTATGAGATTTTGATAAATTGTATAATATACACTAGGGATTGACTGCTTCTCATTCATCATGGTTACAGGCTTTCCCAATTTGTAATAATGTAAACCACATTCTCCAACAAGGGATGTAATAG
Organism: Nitrosopumilales archaeon; assembly: GCA_007280335.1. Taxonomy (GTDB): domain Archaea; phylum Thermoproteota; class Nitrososphaeria; order Nitrososphaerales; family Nitrosopumilaceae; genus TA-20. Next base: position 4,860 of record QYQE01000032.1, read on the forward strand.
CAGACGCAGCATGGATTGTTTTTGTTTTAATTTTTTCCAAAATGGCTCTCGTTCTCAATTCTATGTGAGTTGTTGCTATGTAGGGGTCTCCATATGAGACAAGTACAACATTTTTCTTTTTTGCCTCTTTGAGAATTGCCTTTCCGTCCTCTACCATCCATCTTGGTGCTGTTTTGAACTCACCTTTTACCATCTTTTTAATTTTTAGCATTTCTGACTGTGGAATAGGACTAGTAAATATTTCAAAAAACACTACGTCTGCACTCTTTAGTATTTTCAATGTATCAAGACCTATTCCATCAGGACCAGAAATTCCTAGACCTACAAACCAAAGCATAATCGAATTTCAGATTTTGGCTATTTTGAGCTTCGTATTATTTATCCTGAGACTTGCTATGTAATCTTTTTAAATGGTAAAGCATCTGCTTGAAAACTTCGATACTCCTAAGATATTCATCTACTGAAACCCGTTCATCAATTGTATGTGATGCGTGAGGATCTCCTGGACCATATGTAACAACAGGTATGTTCAACGTATTTCCAATTATGTTCATATCACCGGTTCCAGTTTTTCGGATTAACTGCGGTCTTGCTTTTTCAACATCTAGTACTCCCAAAGTTAATGCCCTTACAAGTGGAGAATTATGTGGTGCCTCAAATGGTTCTGTTTCATCAAGTACAGAATAAAATGCATTAACTCCTTGTTTTTTTGCAACCTCTTGTACGGTAGTTGCTATTTTTTCTCCAACTGTTTTGCAGTTCATGTTTACTGGAATTCTGATGTCCATTATTGCATCACATTCTAATGCTGTTACATTGTGACTAGTTCCTCCCTTTATCTCAGTTAAAGTAGCAGTTAGGATCATGCCCTTTGGTTTGTCCGATTGGTTTGCCTCTAGTGCATCTTTGAGTTCTTTAATGAACACATATGATTCATCTATCGCATTTTTTGCAAGCCATGGAGCACTAGCATGTGCACTATTTCCTACGTTTACTTTGAGATTGATAGCAATTCTTCCCTTGTATGCTATTGTTATATTTCTAATTCCACTTGGTTCGCCAAAGATGGCATAATCAATATTGAGTTTTTGTTTAACCAAACTTTTGATCCCAGTTGCATTTCCTTCTTCATCTACTACTGCAGCAAATATTACAGTTCCACTGTTGTTTTGAATAGAAGCTGCGGCAAGAAGCATTGCCATAAGTGGAGCTTTTGCATCAGAGGCACCACGTCCGTAAATGTATCCATTGTCATTTTTTACTTTTATTTTACCTGGTACTGTATCCATATGTCCACACAAAAGAATTTTTGGGGCGCCAGCTCCTTTTGTTGCAATAAGATTTCCGACCTCGTCGATATGAATATTTTCAAATCCCAAATCATCGCACTTGTCTGCTAAAAATTCTGCAAGAGGTTTTTCTGCAAGTGAAGGAGTGTAAAGCCTAAGTACCTTCTCAAGCATCTTTACTGAAAACCTCGGTGTTACTGTAATTGAAGAGTCCAATTCTTATTTTCTCGACTGTAGTGCGTAATCTATCATCATTGCTGGAATATCTACACCAGTAACTCTGACAGTATTTTTGTATTCTGTTGTGTTATTTACTTCATGTACAACTAGGCCTTTTTCTTTACTTTCCATTAGATCTACTCCTACTATCTGACCGTATACAGCATTTTTTGCCTTGATACAAATATCTTCCAATTCTTTTGTCACCTTGCACACTTCGGCTCTTCCGCCAAGTGCCATATTTGTTTTCCATTGTCCATCTCCAGAGTATCGATATATGGCAGCAACCACCTTGTCTCCTACCATGATCGCTCTGATGTCTCGGGGCGGTCTTTGTACAAATTCTTCTAAATAATATACTTGGTAAATTGGGTACATCCTCTCTCTACTTTCCATTATTCCTTCAGCAGAATCGCGGTCCTTTAGCAGTGCGATCATTCTTCCCCAACTGCCTACCGTTGGTTTGAGCACCATTGGGTAGCCACTCTTTTCTAGAGCTTCTAGTGCAGCTTCTTCGGAAAAGGCAACTGCACTAAATGGTGTTGGTATGTTTTGTTTTTGCAAAAGCATATGTGTAAACAGTTTGTTTCCAGCAAAGATGCTAGTGTTTAAAGAATTTATCACGTTTACCCCCTTTCCTTCTAGTGCCGCTGTTGAGTGAAGACTACGATAGTAACTAACACATCTTTGTAATACTGTATCAAAATTATCTTTCCCTTTGTCTAAATCTAGAAATAAATTCTTACAGTCAACCATCTTTATGTCGATGCCTTTTATCTTGCCTGCATCAAAGAGCGCTTTTTCTTCCCACCTGATGGTGTCGTAAAGAATCGATAAACCTGAACTCACTGGCCCCAGTCCTCACCAACAGTTTGTGCTGGTTTCAACTCAAAGCCGGTAGATCCTTTTACGAGTTCAAAGCTTGCGCCACAATCCGGACATGTTATTATTTCTCCTGCCATGGAATCTTTTGGAGGGGAGATGTTTGCATCACATTCTAAACATTTCATATTATTTTCCTGTTTTTACCTTCACTTGGGTGTCATTAATTATCTTTCTTTCCAATCTGTCGTCTAGTGGAATTTCAAGCAAGTCTCCCATTCGCAGATTCTTAAGACCAGCTGCAACAGCTTTGGCATGTTCATCATTTTGCTCTAAACCTAAAAGCGACATTAGATATGCTGCACCATTTTTACCAGCCAATTCTCCAAATACGATTCTTCTCCTATTTCCTACTACTTTGGGGTCAATTGGCTCGTATGCAGCGGGGTTTCTAAGAATTGCTGCCAAATGAGTTCCTGCTTTGTGTTTGTAGGCAGTAGCACCAACTATTGGCTTGGAATCATATGGTCTGATAGTAGTATATTGTTCGATTAACCTTGAGAGATCCATTAACATATCTAATCTGAAATTGTTTGGAGATTTGTAAAGATAGGATAATGCAATTGCGGTTTCTGCTAATGCTGGAATCCCAGTTCTTTCGCCAATCCCGTCTATTGTAGTATGAATTTGATCTGCTCCTGCATCACAACCAGCAAATGCATTTGCTAATGCGAACCCAATATCATTGTGACAGTGTACATCAAGTGGTATTTTTATTTGATCACGAACTGTTTTTACTAGATTATACATTCCATTTGGACGCATTATTCCTACTGTGTCTGGGATGCTTATTCTATCAACACCAGCTTCTTCAATTGCCTTGCACATCTTTATCAAAAATGCAGGTTCTGCTCTACTGGCATCTTCCATTGTAAATCTCATCTTAAGTCCGTGTGATTTTGCATATTCTACAGTCTCAACAGCTCTGCGTAATGCCTCTTCTCTAGTTATTCTTAATTTATCCTTTAGATGTATGTCTGACATTCCAAGATATGTGGCCATCCAAATTGCATCACAATCAAGCGCAATATCGACATCTTCCTTTAAGGCGCGTACATGTGCTATAATGTCTGCTCTTAATCCTTGTTTGATTATTGTTTTTGTTGCTTCTTTATGATCACTTGATACAACTGGAGAAATTTCAATTTGATCAACACCAAAATAATCAAGCATCCATGCAATTTGGATTCGTTGTTTGTTTGAAAATGTAACTCCTGGATGTTGTTCTCCTTCTCTTAGAGTGCTATCTAGGACATGAATTTTCTTTGGTTTTACTCCAATTTCATTATATTTGTATGCGTAGTAATTCGGATCATCCATTGCTGATCTAGTACAAAAAACTGGTAAATATAAACATATTCGTACAGAAATCGGCTATTTTTAGAATATTTGCACCGCTTTTCGGCATTATAGATAAAAAAGATCCGAACTTCGTTTTTTAAGTTACAGTACGTAAAATGATGACTGTGTTGGTATCAAACACACCAGAAACCTTGCGTAAAGAATCTATGCACACATTGATGTCTGTAATGGTAGGTGCTCTGATTATAACTGCGATATCATACTGTCCAGTAATTTCATAAACAGTGTGAACGCCGTGCAGCTTTGTTAATTTTTCTGAAACTTTGGATGTATCGGTTGCAGAATCTACAGAAATCAAAATGATTGCACTCGTTGCATTTGCATCTCCTGTTTCCACTGTAAATTTTTTTATGATTCCACCATCAGTAAGATTTTTTACCCTTCTTCTTACTGCAGATTCAGAAAGACCTAGCTTTTGCCCTATCACTACAAAAGATTCTCTCGAGTCTTTTTTTAATATTTCAATGATTGAATCATCTGTTTTGTCTTTAGACATTTCTTCTTTTTTCCTCTTTTCCTAGTATCACATCTAATGTTTCTAAAGCTTTGGTTATGTCTGATTCAGAAATGACAAGCGGTGGCAACAATCGCAATATGTTCTTTCCAGAATACAAAAGTAAAAGGTTGTTTGCTATTCCATCAAACAAAATATCTTTTACCTCAAATTTCATTTCTACTCCAATCATCAAACCCTTGCCTCTAATTTCTCTGATTATTTTGTGTTTTTCCTTTAGCCTTTCTAATCCTTCTCGGAATAGTTTTCCCATTTTTGTTGCATTTTCAACTAATCCATCTTGTGTCAAGGCTTCAATTGAAGCAATACCTGCTGCACATGAGATAGGATTCACTCCAAAAGTAGATGATTGTTCACCTTTACTTATACACGCAAGAATGTCTTCTCGTACAAGAGTTGCTCCCATGGGAATTCCTCCAGCAATTCCCTTTGCTAGGCACATGATGTCTGGAGTAGTATCCCAGTGTTGGCCTGCCCACATCTTGCCAGTTCTACCAAGGCCAGCTTGAATTTCATCAAAGATCAAAAGAATGTTTTTTTCATTACATAATTTTCTAACATCCTGTAAGAATCCATCTGGCGCAACATGGATTCCACTTTCTCCCTGTATTGGTTCCATTATGACAAATGCAGTATCGGGATTCACCGTGGATCTTAAAGCTTCGATATCTCCAAATGGAGAGAATGAAACTTTCTCTACTAGTGGTTCAAACGGTTTTCTGTATTTTTGACTAAATGTTAATGAAAGAGATCCAAATGTTTTTCCATGGTATGAGCCATTCATTGCTACCATTCCTGTTTTACCAGTGAATTTTCTTGCAAATTTTATTGCGGCTTCTACTGCCTCAGTTCCACTATTGTTTAGGTAAACTTGATTTAGACTCTTTGGAGCTATCTTTATCAGAGTCTCTAAGAATCGTTCACGCGTTTTGTTGTAAAGTGAACTATGTACTGTTATTATTTTATCCAATTGTTCTTTGATGGCCTTTACAACACGTGGATTGCAATGACCGACAAGAGCAACACCATATCCTCCCATACAATCAATGTATTCTTTTCCGTTTGTATCCCATACATGTGAGCCAAGACCACGTTCTATTGTAACAGGAAATCTCTGATAGATATTTCCCATGAATTGATCTTCAGTCATTTTGTAATCACCGTACAGTTGTCGTGTGCAATGGCAGATGATATAGGATTTTCTCGTTGACCGTTTGCGATAAGAGCTTGTTTTACTCCCATCTCAAGAGATTCTGTTGCAGCAAGTATTTTTTTTTCCATACCAAAGCCTATTTTTGGAAGAATTTCCTTTGCTTCAGCTAAAGAAAGTTTCTTTACAAGCTTTTCATCCATCAGTAAACCATCCACATTGGTCAAAAACAGTATCTTGTCAGATTGCATCTTGCCTGCTACATATGCTGCAGCTCTGTCTCCATCGACATTAAGAAAATCAGATTCTTTGCTTATTGCAATTGGAGATATGACAGGAACGTAGCCTTGGTCTAGGATTGATTTTATCAGACTTGAATTTATGTCCTTTATCTTCCCAGTATAGCCTCCATCTATTACCATCTTGCGACCCTTTTCGTTAATCACAATCAATTTTTTTTTGCGTTCAGCCTGAATAATTCTACCATCTACACCTGATAGCCCAACTGCATTGATACCATTTTTTTGCAGCATTCCTACTATCATTTTGTTTATTTTTCCAGACATTACCATAGTGAAGATCTCTATGGTTTCCTTGTCAGTAAACCTGCTTTTTATCCCACTGGGAGAAACAATGAATTTTTGTTCTTTTCCTAATGCCTCTGAAATCTTTGTTACCTCTTTTCCTCCACCGTGTACTAGGATTACTTTTTCTTGTTCTAAAACTTTTTTTAGATCAGCAATAGTTGACGGATGAAGCCCATCTACTACGCTTCCTCCGATCTTGATTGTAATCATTTTCTCACACAGGTGTTAACGGAGTATATCTGAGACCTTCCATCTCATCAAAACCAGCCATTACATTCATGTTTTGTATGGCAGAACCAGCTGCACCTTTCATCAAATTATCTGATGCTGACAATACAACTAATCTATGATTGTCTTCATCTATATCAAATCCTACATCACAGAAATTGGATCCCACTACAAACTTTGGATCAGGAAACTTGTAGAATCCTTTTTTATCGTGAATCAGTCTGACAAATTTTTCATTACCATATTGTTCACGATATAACTTCCAAATGTCCATCTCACTCATTGGGTTGTTAAGGAAAGTGTGATTTGTACACAATATCCCTCGTACAATATCTACAGCATGTGGACTCATAGAAACGTGAATCTTTTTCCCTGCAACCTCAGTTAATTCTTGTTCTATTTCACCAGTATGTCTGTGCTTTGTAGGCTTGTATGGCCTGATTACTCCTGACCTCAAAGCATGATGTGTACCAGCTAAAGAACCTGCACCTGCACCAGATGAACCAATTTTTGAATCAACAATAATGTGTTCTGTATCAATTAGGTTTTTTTTCACTAGTGGATATAACGCAAGTATTGAAGTTACTGCCATACATCCAGGACAAGAAACAAGCTGTGATTTTTTAATTTGTTCTCTGTGAATTTCTGGAATGCCAAAAACTGATTTTGACAATAATTCTGGGTAAGGATGTTGCCAGCCATACCACTTGTCATAATCTGGGGCATTGTGAAGACGATAATCTGCACTTAGATCAATTATTTTCATTCCACGATCATACAATGCTTTTACTATCTCAGTTGCTGTTCCATGTGGTACTGCAGTAAAAACAAGATCGCACTTGTCTGATAATTTATCATAGTCTAATTCGGAAAATGTAATATCTGTGAATCCCTTTAAGCTTGGTTGAATCCTTGAAACATATTCTCCCACGTATTGTCTTGATGTTATCATGGCGATCTCAACTTTGGGGTGGCTTACAAGTAGTCTGAGCATTTCTCCTCCTACAAAACCCGATGCACCGATAACTCCTACTTTCATTGATACACTCCTAGCATAATGGGGTATAATTTATTTTATAGCTTGTTTGATTGCAAAATCAATCATTTCTTTTGGAATGTTCTTTTTTGAAACTTTTGATAGTCCTTTGAACTCTACAGTGTTGTTTACTTCATGTACAACTAATCCTCGCTTTTCATCTTCCATTATATCCACTCCCAATATTCCTCCACCTACTGCTTTTGATGCTTTCATACAAACATCCTCCAACTCTTTTGTTATCTCACACAAAATTGGTTCTGCACCAAGAGCAATGTTTGTCTTAAAACCGCCAGACGAAGTTCTATACATTGCAGAAATGACTTGGTCTCCTATTACAATAACACGAATATCTCTTGGAGGTCTTTTTATCATTTCTTGAAGGTAGTAGATTCTGTCTAGCGGCCCATCACTTAGTTCTCTCACTTCGATTATCGCATCAGCGGTTTCTCTGTCCTTGAGAGGTATGACTCCCCTACCCCAGCTTCCTACTATGGGTTTGATGACTAGTGGATATCCTACCTTTTCAAGGTTTTCAAGTGCAGCTTCAGGTGAGAATGAAAAATATGTTTTTGGAGTAGGTACATTGTGTTTTTTTAACAAAAGTGATGTTATCATCTTGTTTCCACAGTTGTTCGCAACTTCGTACTTGTTTATGACTGGCACGTCAAGAAATTCTAAACATGCGGTGAAATGCAGACCTCGGAAATAGCTTACACATCTTTCCAGTACTACATCACCAAAATCAAAATCATTTTTTTTACTTTCAGTGCTTACCTGAGTTACTTTGGCATCGATCATCTTTATATCGTGACCAAGCTCGATTGCTTTTTCTTCGAGCATTTTTTCCTCTGTTCTGACTCGATCGTACACGATACGAATCTTTGGCATTTATTCTCCCCAATCTTCGCCGACTTTTTCAGCGTGTTTGAGTTGACAAGTGGTGCCATTTTTTGAGGCGATCTCGAAATCTGCTCCGCAGTCAGGACATGAAACTATTTCTCCAACACTTGCATCATCTGGAATTTTTAACATTGCATCGCATTCTGGACAATTCATATTTTATTTTTTCACCTCTTTTTTAGTAATTTATTAGCTTCTGTTGATTGAAGTCCCCATAACTCGACAAACCCTTTTGCCAAAGTTTGGTCAAATGTGGAACCAGATCCATATGTTGCCAAGTCATGGCTATACAACGAATATTCTGATTTTCTTCCAACTACGATTAAACTTCCTTTAAACATCTTTAGTTTTACAGTTCCGCTAACTCTCTTTTGGGTCGCATTGATAAACATATCTAAATCAAATTTTAGTGGGTCTTGCCATAATCCAGAATATGCCAACCAAGCCCATTCTGAATCTACCATTGATTTGAATTTGAGTTCGTGTTTTGTAAGAACCATCTTTTCAAGATCGGTGTGAGCTTCAATGAGACAAGTAGCTGCAGGGGTTTCGTAAACTTCGCGCGATTTTATACCTACAACGCGATCTTCTATATGGTCTACAATACCAACCCCACAAGAACCTGCCTTTTTGTTGATGTATTGTATTAGTTCAATAGGTTTTAGATGCTTACCATCAGCTGCAACTGGCATGCCTTCTTTGAATTCTATCTCTAAATATTGTGGTTTATCTGGCATGTTCCTTGTCTTTACCCAGATGAATGCATCTTCTGGTGGCTCTTTGTATGCATCTTCCATAACACCTCCTTCAATAGCACGACCCCACAAGTTTTGATCTATACTAAATCTTTTTGCCGTACTGTCGATTTGGATTCCGTGTTTTTTTGCAAATTTTAATTCAACATCACGTGTAAGATTAAGATCCCTGATTGGAGCAATTATAGGAAGAGTAGTACCTGAACGCATTGTAACATCAAACCTTACCTGATCATTTCCTTTACCTGTACAGCCATGTGCAAGTGCTTTGGCATTTTCTTTTTTTGCAATATCAACTACCTTTTGTGCAATTAGCGGTCTGGCTAGTGCAGTTGCAAGACAATATTTTTTCTGGTAAAGTGCATTTGCCTTTATAGAAGGAAAAATGAAATCATTTACAAATTCTGAACGCGCATCTAAGTTGTAGTGTTTTACTACTCCGAGTTTTTTTGCCTTTGATGCGATCTTTTTTTGATCATCACCTTGACCGACATTCACTGTAACAGTAACTACATCCAAGTTGTATTTTTCTTGAAGATATTTTACAACAACTGATGTGTCTAAACCACCAGAGAAAGCGAGAACTGCTTTTCCTTTCATTGAGGTTTTCTGTGATCAGATTTTAGCATTTATCTTTTGTGCTTTGTAATCTTCTGATTTTATTTTATAATAAAAAACAAAAATTATTTCTAAAATAATGAGACAAACTAAATTAGTCCAAGCTAAAATTCGAACACTATTTAACCGCATTATTATAACGCTGTTATATGAAATTGATCGCTTGGACTGGGCATTTTAGTGTCTACTGTAGAGAAGGAGCAAATTTCTTGTGACTAAACTGCAAGCAAAAAACATTGTAAAACATTTTGATCATAATGGTAACTCCGTTCTTGCCTTAGATGGAATTAATCTGAATGTGGAAGAAGGTGATTTCATATGCATTGTTGGCCCTTCTGGATGTGGCAAATCAACATTTTTGAATATTGTAGCTGGACTTGAAACACCAGATTCTGGAGAAATTTTGCTCAATGGAAATAAAATCTCAACTCCAGGTCCTGATAGAACGATGGTCTTTCAAGAAGGCGCGCTATTTCCATGGCTAAAGGTAATTGATAATGTAGAATTTGGATTAAAAATGGCTGGTATCCCAAAAGACGAGCGTCGACAAATTTCAGAACGATACCTGGACATGATGCAACTGACCAAGTTTGCAGATTCATACATCTATCAGCTATCTACAGGAATGAAACAAAGAGTTGCAATTGCACGAGCTCTTGCTATGGATCCAGAAATTCTTTTGATGGATGAACCATTTGCAGCACTAGATTTTCAAACAAGAGATTTGCTGTTAGTAGAATTACAATTAATTTGGGAGAGAACAAAAAAGACAATCATTTTTGTTACACATAATATTTCAGAATCAGTAATTTTAGGAAATCGTGTTGTTGTATTCAAAAATAGACCAGCTAAAATTAAAAAAGAATTTGTAATTGATTATAGACGACCCAGACTTGCTGAGGATGAAAATCTCCAAAAATACTATCATCAAATTCTTGAAGAATTAAAGAGCGAAGTAATGGCACGGATAAAAGATGAGAATTTATGAGTAAAAAAATAATCTCAAAGAAAACATCACATGGTAGTTTTGATGATGCTGCTAATGCTGCACTATTTCTTGCAGTGTTTATTGGTGTGTGGCAAGTAGTCTTCATGCTTGGCATATGGCCAAAAATCTCATTGCCTTCACCATTGATGGTTGCAGAATCATTTGTCAAGATAATTTGGAATCATTCTCTACCTGTGAGTATAGGTGTAACTTTGGCCAGACTTGTAGCTGCATTTGCTATTTCCATATCTCTTGGAACTCTCATAGGGCTTGCCATGATTAAATTCAAGGGATTTGGAAAGACACTAAGTTCATTTTCTGCCGGTCTTTTGTCATTTCCAAGTATTGCATGGGTGCCTTTCTCTATTCTATTGATTGGCTTCAATGACTTTGGAATTCTGTTTGTAGTTGTCATGAGTTCAATTTTTTCAATAATGATTTCGACATATAGTAGCATCAGAAACATACCACCAATCTATCTTGATGCCGCCAAAAATATGGGTGCAAAAGGATTCTACTTGTTTAGACATGTCACCATCCCAGCTGCCACACCTTCATTAATCATTGGCATAAGGCAAGCTTGGTCATTTGCATGGCATGCTATCATTGGTGCAGAGATATTGATGTCAATTGTTGGATTGGGCCACATTTTGTCTGTTGGAAGAGACTTTCTTGATATGGGTCAGGTAATTGCAAGCATGATTACTATATTTGCAATTGGATTGTTAGTTGATAGACTCTTGCTGTTTAAACTAGATGAGCGAGTGAGAAGAAAATGGGGATTGGATCACCATCGTTAGGGGTCTAGGTATTACAAATGACTCCTAAAATTAAATTTGGAATTGCAGGAATAATTATTGCACTCGTAATTGTCCTTTCTTTTAATGTAAATTCAGGGAGTCAACTTTCTCATAATACCGATAGCTCTGTTAATGTTTTAAGAATTGGATATTTTCCAAACATAAATCATGCACAAGCAGTAATTGGACTTGGAAATGGAGATTTTCAAAAAGAACTTGGTGATGTTAAAATAGAAACCCAAGTCTTCAATGCTGGCCCATCTGCAATTGAAGCATTATTTGCAAATAGAGTCGATGTCACATATGTTGGTTCAAACCCTGCAATCAATGGTTATATCAAATCTGATGGACAAGATCTGCGAGTCATTGCAGGTGCAACAAGTGGAGGAGCAATATTTGTGGTTAGAAATGACGCTGGAATAAATTCAGCTGCTGATTTTGCTGGCAAAAAGTTTGCATCTCCTCAACTTGGAAATACACAAGATGTCGCACTACGGAGCTATTTACTAAAAAATGGATACAAAACTACAGACAATGGAGGAAATGTGCAAGTAATACCTGCAAATAATCCTGATATCTTAACGTTGATGATCAAAAAAGAAATTGATGGTGCGTGGGTACCAGAGCCATGGGGAGCAAAACTTGTCAAAGAAGCAAATGGAACAATTTTGGTAGATGAGAGAGATTTATGGCCAAATGGAAAATTTGTAACATCACAGATAGTAGTAAGAACAGATTATTTGAAAAATCATCCAGATGTCATAAAGAAACTATTAGAGGCACATGTTGACGAAACTATTTGGATAAATAACAATAAAGACCAAGTTACCCAAGCATTTAATGTACAATTAGAAAAACTTACGGGTAAGACAATTCCTGATGATGAATTCCAAGATGCATTTTCACGACTTGAAATAACATATGATCCAATCAAAGAATCACTTTACAAATCTGCTGGCGATGCGTTTGATCTAGGTTTTCTTGGAGATAAAAAACCAGATCTGTCCAACATATATGATTTGACGCTTCTTAACCAAGTTCTTGGGGAGAAAAATCTGCCAACTATACCTTAGATATTGGAAAACTTTCTAATCTGTTCTCTTTTTCCAAATAATGACACTAACAATTACAGCTACTGCAGGTATTATTACTAATAAATAATTTTTAAAATTACTAATCGGTAAGAGTGACTGTCCTTGTTCTCCAAATCCTGAAATTAAGACTGAACTAGTTGACTGCGGTGGCAAATTGAATGCTACGTGCCAATATCCGTCTGGATCCTTGCTTTGTAGTGTATCAGCTGGTTTGCCATCTAAATAAACAGAAAATTTTTGATTATCATTTTGGATAGGAATCATGAAATTTACATATGATATTTGAGGCCAGGGGTTTCTTGCAGTAATTGAAAGCGAATTTTGTGAATCATCAAATTTTGCAGCATCTAAATATGCTGCTGTCAAATAAGTGAAATCAACTCGATTCCCACTTTTTTCAACAGAAATAGTAAGTGTTGGATCCTCACCTAATGCAAAACAACTGTAATAACTTACTTTTGATGCAAGTAAGGGATCAGGATACATGGTAAATTCTCTTTTCTCACCAGGTTTCATCTCAGTGATAGTTTCGACATTTTTACCAGTGTCAAGGAATTTTCCATCCTCACCATAAATCACAGCGTACACTTTTACTCCGTATTCAGAAACAGTATCATTGTTTATGATGATGCCAGACGTGTGACCATCTGCATGTTTGACTAGAGTGGAATCATAAATCACTTGTATGTTTGTAGCATTATGTTTTGCAAGTATAAAGTTCACATCTGGTTTTTCTAAAATGGCATTTTTACTTTGTACCTGCGGCATTTTTATTTTAAATGGGATGTCTTTTGATGCATCAACTATTGACAGAGTATAAGAATCAGAAATCATTTTTTCACTATCTTTTATGTTTATGGTAATTGTAGGAACTATAGCTACATTTTGTGTGTTTTTGACTGCACCTGTGACAGTGTATACACCATTTGAATCAAAATATCCTTCAAATTCATTATCAGGAATCCATACTTCCGCATTGGCATACTGAAAGAAAACTAAACCTACTGTAAACAATCCTACAAAAAAAATTGATATTCCAAGCAAATTCATCTTATAATCACAAACCTGATTCATAGTTCTTTAATTTTAATTAGTCGTTGATTTCCATTTCTTGCTAAATTGAACTCACTTCAGCTTTTTTAATACGTCTAAAGCTCCTGTGAAATCATTTGGTGAGCTAATCAATACATTACCTGAAATTTTATGTACTTGTTTTATGAAACCAACCATATCCTTACTATAATTTGACCAATCAAGATTGAGCATTTTTGCAGATTTTGAATTTTTTTCTGAAGCTAACAAAATACAGGGAACTATCTTGAAACCAAGCGGTTTTAATTTATCAACTATTCTTGTAACTTGGTCAATGGAGCTGATGACTTGGGTAACAAATCCTTTTGGTTGGGCTTCAATTTTTTTATGAATTTTTTCAAAATCTGGATTACTTGACAAAGAAAGATAAAGATCAATTTTTTTTCCAAAACCTTGTTCGTTGAATTGTTTTACAATATCACTTGGTATAAGCTTAGAGTCCTTTGGTCCAACAGGTGGTGTATCTCCTTTAAGAATAAGAACGCCGTTTAGATCAAGCAATATTGCATCAGAAATTGTTTGAGTAATAGAGATGAGATTTCTGTCTCTTACTCGTATGCTTGCAGAAATTCTTATTTTTTTATTAGAATCTCTAATAAAGAAACCTGCAGTAATCGGTGATATTCTTGGTATGCCAAGAACTGAATCAGTCAAGTGTATACTTTTACAAACCTTGCCAACCTTCAATGCTTTAGATTTTAATTTATTAAGAGAATCTTGCAGTTCTTTTTGAGATAATACCGTACCCTGAATGATTTTTGGGGGATTTATCTCATAGGTGATTGTCATAGAAGGTTTTTTTGAGTACTTGATTATAACCTTTGAATATAATCAAAGCAAGAAATTAAATTGATTAAAACCCTCTCAACTTTGTCTTGATACAAAAAGTTCCTTTCAGTGAGGCAATAAAGAACAAAATTCTGCTTTTTGATGGTGCGATGGGGACAGAGATCCAAAAGCTAAACCCAAAACCAGAAGACTTTCCAGATGGTAAAGATGGATTCAATGACGGCCTATCTTTCACAAGACCTGAATGGATAAAGAATATTCATAGAAGCTACTTGGAAGTAGGTGCTGATTGTATTGAAACTAATACATTTGGATCAAACAAGCTGAAACTAGAGGAATATGGTTATGGAGAAAAAACCATAGAATGGAATAAAAAAATTGCACAGTTAGCAGTAGAGGTAACTCAAGAATTTACTGACAAGCCAAGATATGTGATTGGAACTATGGGCCCATCGGGATTCTTGCCAAGCTCAAATGATCCATCACTTGGTCAAAAATCTCTTAATGAAATCAGAGAGGCATATGAATTACAAGCAGAGGGTCTTATACTGGGTGGAGTTGATGCATTGTTAATTGAAACAAGCCAAGACATTTTAGAAGTTAAACTTGCAATCGAAGCTTCACATCTTGCAATGAAAAAAACTGGTAAAAAAATTCCAATAATTGCAAATGTGACATTAGATCAATATGGAAAAATGTTACTTGGTACAAACATTCAGGCGGCATATACGACCGTATCTGATATGGGAATTGATATTTTTGGATTGAATTGCTCTACTGGACCAATAGAAATGACACCAAGCATACAGTGGTTAGATGAGCAAAACACTTTGCCATTGCTTGTAGTGCCAAATGCTGGGATGCCAGAAAACCAGGGTGGAAAAGCTGTTTACAAAATGTCGCCAGACGAAATGGCAAAATCTCTCAAGGATTTCATCTCACAATATCCTAATGTGAGAATCATAGGGGGATGTTGCGGTACTAATCCTTCTCATATATCACAACTTCGAAAAATAATTGATCAAAAAACAGACAATAAACGCTAAGTATTTAGAAAATTCAGTTTACAATTAATATGTTGAAAATTCCAAGAGTAAGTTCTGCATTAAAGGCAATTGAACTAAAACAAATCCCGCCACCTTTGATTATTGGTGAGAGACTTAACACCCAAGGTTCAAAGAAGGCAAAAGAAGCTGTACTAAATGACAATTTTGATGAATTGCTAAATTTAGCAAAGGCCCAAGTTGAAGAAGGTGCACATTGTCTTGATGTTTGTGTTGCAACTACAGAACGCTCAGATGAACTAGTGTTTATGAAAAAACTTGTCAAACAATTGAGCCTAGAAATCGACGCTCCCTTGGTTATTGATTCAACTGAACCTAAAGTAATTGCTGCAGCACTTGAACAAATTTCTGGCAAGCCAATAATTAACTCAATTAATTTGGAAGGTGACGGAACTAGATTTCATTCGTTAGCTCCTATGATGGCAAAGTATGGAGTTCCTGCAATTGCAATGTGCATTGGTCCAAAAGGAATGGCAAAAACACCTCAAGAAAAACTAGAAACTGCAGAGCTGCTCTTTGAAACTGGAAAAAAATATGGTCTACAAGAAGATCAATTCATTTTTGATGCTCTGACTTTTACACTTGCCACGGGGGAGGCTGAATTTCAGGATGCTGGGAAAAACACACTGAAAGGAATAGCATTAATCAAAAAAAGATTTCCAAATTCGTTTACTACACTTGGCTTAAGTAATCTAAGCTTTGGACTTGCACCTAATGCACGTAAAGTAATCAATGCTGTATTTTTGTATCATGCTGTAAAATATGGTCTTGATACGGTGATAATCAACCCAAAGGATGTTATTCCATACTCTGAGATTAGTGAAAAAGAAAGAAAGATTGCAGAGGATCTCATCTTTAATCGACACTCAAATGCACTTGCAGATTTAATAACATATTTTGAAAACTCAAAATCTACAAAAACCATTTCTGTAAAAAGAGTTGAAATAGATCCTTCGTGGAATGCTGGTAAACGATCTAACTTTAGAATTGTAAACAGACTAAAAGATGGAATTGAAAACGACGTTGTCAGTGCAATTGCTGAAAAGATAACACAAAAACATGAGCTAGTTAAAAAAAATAATATTTTAAGCATTCAAGCTACAAAAGAAATAACACATCACGCTGCAATTCAAACACTAAACGATGATCTTCTTCCCGCTATGAAAGAAGTAGGTGATAAATTTGGAGCAGGAGAACTCATCTTGCCATTTGTACTCAAGTCTGCAGAATGCATGAAAGTAGCAGTAG
Organism: Nitrosopumilales archaeon; assembly: GCA_007280335.1. GTDB lineage: Archaea > Thermoproteota > Nitrososphaeria > Nitrososphaerales > Nitrosopumilaceae > TA-20. Next base: position 21,478 of record QYQE01000032.1, read on the forward strand.
GGGAACTTGAAAAATATCTCTTAAAGGAGAAAGGTACCAGCAAAGGCAAACTTGTTTTGGGTACAGTTTATGGTGATGTTCATGATATTGGAAAGAATTTGGTAAAGACAATTTTTGAAAATAATGGTTATACTGTCTATGATTTGGGAAAACAGGTTCCAATGCAAAAGTTTTTGGAAAAAATTGATGAAGTAAAAGCAGATGCAATAGGACTCTCAGCACTCTTGGTTTCAACGTCAAAACAAATGCAATTTTTTGTAGAACATGCAAGAAAAAGCAATATGCAGATTCCTATATTATGTGGCGGGGCTGCTATCAACACTAACTATATCAATAGAATAGCAAAAGAAGGCGGAATTTACAAACCAGGTGCATTTTACTGCAAAACAATGTTTGATGGTCTAAAAACAATGGACAAGCTTGTTTCAAATGAGAAAGAACATTTCCTTACCGAGTGGAATACAAAACTAGAGAAATGGACAGAAACTAGTGTAAAGTCAGAAGTTGGAGATATTCCACACAGCGGAATAAAGCCAGTAGAACCGCCGCTTGCACCTCATATCAATAAACAAATCAGATTTGAGCCTGCACAAATTAATTTACAAGAAGTTTGGAAATATATTAACAAAAAATCTCTTTTCGTTTTATCATGGGGACTTCGTGGAAGTACGGCAAAAGAATCAGAGCAAGAACATGAAAAATTATTTGAAGAATGGAAGAAAAGAATTGTTGATGAAGATCTCTTTGAACCGCGTGCGGTATATGGTTATTTCAAATGTCATAACAAAGATGGAAAACTTGTAGTTGAGCATCAAGATGGCCAAAACATAATATTTGATTTTCCAAGATCAACAAAATCAAAGCATCTTTGTATCACCGATTATTTTGGTAAGGATGATGTTGTTGCATTTCAAACAGTAACAGTTGGAAACAAGACTTCAGAAATCATAGAAAAATGGAATAAAGAAGACAAGTATACGGATGCATATTATTTGCATGGTCTTGCTGTTGAGACTGCAGAAGCTATGGCAGAATGGATTAATCAAATAATAAGAGATGAATTAAAAATTGGACCAAAAAGAGGATTGCGATATAGCTGGGGATATCCAAGCTGTCCTGATGTGGCACAACACAATTTGGTATGGAAATTATTAGAACCTGAAAAATCTGGTATGGGACTTACAGAATTGGGTCAAATTATTCCAGATCAATCCACGGCCGCAGTAGTTGTACATCATCCTGAGGCAGAATATTTTGTACTGTGATGGAACCCAAAAACATCTTCTGGGATATATAACGATAATACCAAATAAACGAATCCCGTATTACTAGTATAATTGAAAATAGAATTACTCAAAAAAGCACTATCTAGTAAAATTACACCTGAGGTAAAGTACGATGGACAAACAAAACGTGCTGCTGTATTGATAGTGATTTATGGGAAAGAGCCCATGATAATCATGACAGAGAGACCAAAAACAATGAATCATCATGCTGGTGAGATCTCTTTTCCTGGTGGGACATGGACGCAACGCGATGATGATCTATTGACTACAGCTCTTCGAGAAACAAAAGAAGAGATGAATCTTGACATATCTAGACAACAAATCATAGGTCAGATTAGACCTGTGGCGACTTTGAATTCTGGTTTTACAATAGTACCGTTTATTTGTATTCTAGATGAAATCCCAAAACTTATTCCAAATTCAGAAATAGAAACCATATTACATATTCCATTTGTGCCTCTACTAAACACAATAGAAGATGATCTAGATCCTTTGCACAAATCAATTC
>QYQE01000046.1 GCA_007280335.1 Nitrosopumilales archaeon
CTAAAGTAGAAACTAAAGTAGAAGAGAAACCAAAAACAAAGAAAGAAGAAGAAAAAGTAGAAGAAAAACTAACAGCGAAGAAAGAAGAGAAACCTAAGGAATCAAAGTCTGATAAAAAGACAAAGAAAGATTAATTCTATTCTATCTGTGTCAAGTTAAGATCTAATTTTATACTACATTCTGGTTCATCCCAGTCCAACATGTTATGTTTTGGGATGAATCCGAGCGGATCGTATTTGTCAAACCTTGTCTCTCCATCTATCGACGTCAACAAAACAACTTTAGAACTTTCACCTGCCATGACCGAAAGACTTACTCTAGTGCTATCGTCATTGAAAATGCCGCTGATTGTATTTACCATGGAATTTAGCGTTCCTACGGAAACCTTGTTTCCACCCATTATGTACAACATTGTACTTTTGACACTGTTGGGCGGTGCATCCTCGTAAAGCATCTTGATAGAGTCTCTTAGGGATGTCTGTATGTCTTGGCCTTCTTTACTTGTAGAAAGAATGTTTGTTCTTAGTGGGAAGGATGTAGACTTTAACGATGAAACGACTTCAAGTAGGGCTGCATTTGTTATGGTATGGCATGTATCAGGAGTAAGATCCGGGTTGCTGTCAAGTAAAGCATCATTATCTACTATTATGGTGCAGTCAGAGTTTGCCTTCAATCTCTTCAAAGATACACCTGAAAAGAAGATTCTATCTTTTTCGAATTTGAATGGCATTATAGCAAAAGAAAGGACGCTCTTACCCATCTCTTTTGCAACCTGCGAGAGAATGGGTGCTAATGCAGCTCCAGATTTTCCTGCCAAGTTTGCCATTATGACAATAGTGGAATAACCATCAATCTTTTCTCTAATACTATCAAGGGCACCAAATGACATGCCTCGTATTAGATACGAAGATGGATTAAGAATCGGACTGGTATTAATCAAAATTTTAGAATTGCCAGAATTGAGGTCTTTTGGGTCATGGCTAATTAGAATACATTCTGAACCAAGTGTCTCTTTGGCGTTTATTGCTAATTTGCATCCTGCTCCGCCTAATCCTACAACTAGGATAGGCTCCTTTATCTCAAATTCCATGACTCTCTTTTGCTTACAAAATTAGTTAAAAAACTTTGTTGATTAGTTTTGATCCAAGCTTCGATCTAAATAATTTTAGCTTATGGCTTTACCATAAAGACCATGTTTTGTTGCTTTTGTGATCTCGACTTTGATTTTTTGTCCGATTTTTATGGCTTCATCAATAACTACGGGCTTGTAGGCAAAGTTTCTTCCTTTGGTGATACCATCAGCAATTTCATCAAACAAAACATCACCCCGCCAACCAACCCATTCCAGATTTCTCTCATGTATTATCTTATTTGTTAATTCAAAAATGATCTTACTTCGTCTTTTTACGTCAGAAACATCAATTTGATCCATTTTTGCAGCGTCTGTTCCTGGCCTAGCACTATATCTTGAGAGATTTGTTACATCAGGCCTTGTTTCTTCAATGAGATTTATTGTCTGTGCAAAGTCTTCCTCACTTTCAGATGGAAATCCTACTATGATATCTGTAGAAATGGTAAACCTTTCAAATTTTTTCCTAAATGCATCATTTGTATCCCTAAACACATTTGCCGTATGGCCGCGTTTCATCTCTTTTAGAATCCGGTTACTTCCATTTTGTACTGGAATGTGAAGGAATTTGAAGACTTTGTCATTTTCAAAGGCTTCCAAGAGATCCTGCTTAATCCTTGTCATATACATAGGATTCATCATGCCTACTCTAATCATAAAATCATGTTTTATCTCAGATACATTCTCAATAAGAGTAGGTAGGTTAGTTCCTATGTCAAAACCATAACAACCATTATCTGTTGATGTAAGCCATATTTCACTACACCCATCTTCAACATCGTGTTTTACCTGCCTTACAATATCTCCAATCCTATAGCTGTGTAACTCTCCTTTAGATAATTTGGTTTGACAAAAAGTACATTCGCTCATACAGCCACTTGAAATTTCAACTATTCCTATCGCCGAATTCAATCTGACCTTTGGTAAACCAACTTTAGATACATCAGAGTCTGTAATCTCTATTCTCTTTATTCCTTTTAGGGTAGAACTTATGACATCAAGAGTTTTTCCTAAAGAATTTGGACCAAGTAAACTAGCTTTTGGACTGAATCTTTCAACAGTGGATTGTTCTGCTTTAGGCAAACAACCAGCTACAACAAGTGGTTTTGTTTTCATTTTTTTAATTCTATGTATCATTTTGTGTGCAGTTACGTCTTTTACTGAACAAGTAACAATAAGATTCAAGTCTGAATCCGATGAGCTCTGGGCAAGTGTATGACCCCCATTTAGAATCAAACCAGAAATCATTTCAGAGTCTGCAAAGCTTGCTGAACATCCATGAGCTTCAACCCAAATCTTTGCCATTTTTATCCCAAGAATGACTTTACTTCTTTTTCACTCATCAATCCTTTTGATATTACTAACTGTCTGATGGTCTTGCCAGTTTTCAGAGATTCTTTGTATAGATCAGCAGATGTTTGATAGCCAAGTTTAGGTGAGAGTAGTGTTACTATTACTGGACTGTTCTCAATATATTGTTGAAGCTTTTCTTTGTTTGCAGATAATCCATCAATCAAATTATGAGAATAAATGGGAACAAAATTTCTTAGCATATCCGTTGAATCTAAGACAGACTTTAGCATTACAGGAAGCATTACGTTTAGCTCAAACTGTCCTGCTTGGGCTGCAAGTGCAACAGTAGAATCATTTCCAATTATACTAAAACAAATCATGTTCATGCATTCTGCAAGCGATGGATTTACTTTGCCTGGCATTATGGAAGAACCTGCATGTACTGCAGGAATGCCAATTTCTGATAAGCCAGCAACTGGACCAGATGCCATCAACCTAATGTCGTTTGAAATTCTGCCAAGTTCAACTGCCAAATTTCTAAGGGTGGAAGACAGATTTGCCACTGCAAATTTGCTTTGTAATGAATACTGCATGTCCTGCTGAGGTTTTAATGATAATCTTGTAATCTTTGCAAGCTCTGCAATGACAATATTTCTATAACCTTTTGGAGTATTTGCACCTGTTCCAACAGCGGTTCCACCTAATGCAACAAATTCAAGTTCTTTTTTTGCTGTAACCATTGTATCACGGGCTTTTGCAATTGCGGTTGCATATGCAGCAAACTCGCTACCCAAACTAACGGGTAGTGCATCCATAAGATGTGTTCTGCCGATTTTTTTATAACTGGAAAACTCTTTTGCTTTTTTTATCAGAATTTTTATCAATTCATCTAGTACCGGAATGACTTGATTAATGTTAAACAAAATTGAAACATGCATTGCAGTTGGGAATGTATCGTTACTTGACTGTGACATGTTTACATGATCATTTGGATGTATTACTTCATAATTCCCTTTTTTCTTTCCAAATATTTCTAATGCAACATTTGCAATTACTTCATTGGTATTCATGTTAAATGCAGTTCCTGCACCAGAGTTTATTGCTTCAACGACAAACTGATCAAGATGTTTTCCTGAAAAAATTTTATCACAGGCTTTCACAATCGCATTTCCTTTCTTGGTATCCAAAGCTTTAGTTTTCATGTTAGCAACAGCAGCTGATCTTTTGATCATTACAAATGCCATGATCAAATAGGGATGAGCCCTCTGACCAGTCACATGATATTGTTTGATAGCTCTAGCTGTAAAAGCTCCATAATATGCATCTGCGGGAATCTGAACTTCGCCTAAAGAATCTCTATCAGTTCTAAACCTCACGTGAGAGCTAGAATTAATTTTCCTAATATTCATTCGCTTTTCAAAAATTACAAAAATTAATACAATATTTCAAATAAGTTGAGTTGTTTTCTATCCATTTCCCAATAGGTTAATATACTTAAAATAGAACATTCGAGACGATGAACAGACGATACAGTATACTCTCTATTGCCGCAGTTGTGGCAGTAGCAGGAATATTGTTCGCTAGTACGTATTCACAGTCAGAAATGACTGCAACAAAATACAGAGTTTCTACAGTACAGGATAATTTGGTCCAAAAAATCAATGATATGGGCGGAATTGCATTACAAATGCCAACTGCATTTGCTCAAATCCCTCTAGATCAAATTGATTCAATGGTACAACAGGGACGTCATGTAGTGGAAGTCCAATTGACAGCACAAAGTGTTGACTTGCCCATAATGGGCGGTGGAAAATACCACGCAATGACCTTTAACGGTCAAGTCCCAGCTCCAACAGTAAGAGCTACACAAGGAGACATTATCAAAATGACTCTCACTGTGCCATCAACCGAATTAACTGCACATGGAAACGATATGCACACATCTCAAATATCTGCAACAAACTTTGGTGCAGTTAAACCAGGAGAATCCAAAACATTTGCTTATGTTGCCGAAGTACCTGGTACATTCAAGTACCACTGCTCAGGTGTCAATGTAGCTGCAATGGATCAACACGTCCTTTCAGGAATGTATGGATTAGCAATCGTTGATCCACTGAATGGATACCACAATCTCTTGGTTACAAAGACCAAAGTAGTTAATGGCCAAGTAGTGTTAGACAGACAAATTGTTCCGGCAGATGCTAAAGAATTTGTGTTAGAGTACAACCAATTGTACTTGACCGCAGATGGTAGCTATGACCAACAAGCAATGTTTGATCACAAAACAACACAAACTGTTGTTAACGGATTCGCATTTGGATATACTCCAAACGGAGACATTAACAAATTGGTCAAAGGCGACGCAAAACAGAACATCTTTGTAGCACAGCCTTGGAATGATGCATCACTAAAACAATATCAAGGACACCCGTTGTTTGTTGATACAGGTGTTCACTACAGAATCTTTGTTGAGAACCAGGGTAACATGCCCGTATTCTTCCACATAGTCGGTGAAATACTCGACCGTGTAACACAAGGAAATGTAGTACAAGCTCAGGGAACTGAAACTTGGAACATTGGTGGCTCACAAGGTGCAATAGTAGATATCGTATTTGACAATCCAGGTGCATATGTTGCGGTTAATCATGACTATGCAGCAATCTTCAGTGGCGCAGCAACAGTATTTGTTGCAGGTGACCCATTCAAATTGGGATACGGTCCAGGCGATATGCCAAACCCATCTGATGCGGTTCCTCCATTAGGCAAGAATAGCATTCCACAAAAGGAAGTTGTTCACTGTCTATGTACTGACGATCAAGCAGCAACTATAGCAAAACAAATCGGTGGTTAAAACCCCAAAATCTTCTTTTTTGTTTTTATTTCACACAATGATTATATTCTGTACTTGATGGTTTTCTTGCATGTCTATGAATCAATCCGTACTAATTTGTGATCAGGTTGCACCAATTTTAAATAATATCTTACAAAAAAATGGTCTGCAAATCACATACGAGCCTGAAATTACTCCAGATCAAATCAAAGAAAAGATTAGTAACTTTGACATTGTTGTAGTCAGAAGCAGAACCAAGATTACAAAAGAAATGATTGATAGAGCAAACAAATGTAAAATAATTGCACGAGTAGGCGTAGGACTTGATAACATCGATGTAGATGCAGCAAAGACAAAGGGAATTCGCGTCATCAATGCAGTAGAAGGTGCAATGAATGCAGTAGCAGAACTTGTTTTAGGATTAATGCTTTCACTAGCTAGAGAAATTCCAAGAGCTGACAGAGAAATTCGAAATGGAAAGTGGTTAAAAAAAGAACTAATGGGAACTGAGCTTTCTGGAAAATATCTTGGAATTGTTGGACTTGGGAACATAGGAAAAAAACTTGCCAAACATGCAAGAGCGCTAAATATGAATATCATTGGATATGATGTAATTCCAATATCTGATGATTTTTCGCGCGAAGTAGGACTAATAAAAGCAGATCTTGATACCCTAATTTCAAGTGCAGATTACATTTCTTTTCATGTTCCATTTACAGAAAGCACGCATCATCTAGTAAACTCACAACTACTTGCAAAGATGAAAAAGAATGCATGTCTTATCAACACATCTAGGGGAGAAATAATAGATGAGAATGCATTGTATGATGCACTAAAAGAAGGAAAAATTGCAGGTGCTGCCTTGGATGTTTTTGAATCTGAACCTGCCACTGGAAATAAACTTGCAACACTGCCAAATGTAATCTGTACTCCTCACATAGGATCTCAGACAAAGGAAGCTCAGGCTTTAGCTGCAAATGTTATAGCAGAAAAGATAATAATGATTCTTCGTGGCGTTATATAGAATTGGCATACTTGAAATTATTTCTGCCGGTATTTTTTCTACTAGGCTTATCTTTTGTTTCGGTGTTTGGTGATACTGGTAGTACCACTGTTGTATCTGGTAAATCATTTCAAATCAACTATGACGCAAATTATGTTCAGGTTCTTAGTGCACAAGCAAATACGCAAGATCAAGGACTGATTTTTTCAATTCAAGTTACTAATCCTACATCTACATTGGAGTTAACGCTTCCTAGGGAACTAATTGATGCTACGAAAAAAGATGGCAGTGATGATAGTTTTATTGTACTATCTGATGGAGCATTTACTTCGTATGTGGAAAAAAGCTCAGATAAAACAAGTAGAACAATTCTGATTCAACTTGCCCCTGAAAACAAAGAACTAGAGATTATTGGAACTAGTCTTGCAAGCTCAGGTAATGGTGGTGCTGGTACAACACAAACTCCATCTTCACCTACGCAAACTCCAATTCCAAGCCCTACTCAACAACAACCAAATCAAACTTCACAACAACAAAATCAGACTTCTATTCCTGCACAAAAACCAACTGCAAATGCACCTGCACAAAACCTATCTGTACAAGAACTTCTTTCAAAGATATTTCATTTCACGTTACCAAATTTACCTTTCAATGTTGCTGATAAACAGATGATAGAATATTTGGTAATAGCGGCTGCAATTTTAATTCTAATTATAGTGATTGCATCATCAAAGAAATCAAAAACAAAAAAACAAATTCGTAAATAGAAAATCAGACTGTCATAATTTTAGCTTTAATGAGGTATTGTATTGCTAATCCGAAATCATTATCTGAGATAAGATCATCTGACCACCACTTTGAATTATTTTTGAACCAAGTTGGTATGTGTATTAAATTTGTTGTCTGATCATGGTAGTTTGTAACTTTGATTATATCGGTATGTATCAATTCACGAATCAAACCTGCATAGTCATTATCTGTCGCACTTCCTTGTAACCATGTTTTTACTAGTATCTTGTATTCTGTTGGAATTGCAATTTTGTCTGAATCTATCAGATCGAAATAAACACTGGCTTTGATGCCAGAGTACTCTGCATCTATGCTATATTTTCCAGGACTATAATTTGTCTTGTAAAAGGGATATGGTGAAGTTATAGTGTAATTTAATTTGTTTATTTGAATATTGATTGGCACACTAGTCTTTCCAGAACCATCCACAACGTGGATAATTATTGGTTGGCCAGTTAATTCTGATACTCTAAATGTGATAGAAAGAAAGTCTCCATATTCGTAAGTCTGTTTGCTTGTAGAAATTGCTAGAGATGATGTTGCAAAACTATGTTGCAAACCAATAACCAATAATCCTAATGAAACAATCAAAATGATCTTTCCAAACCATGCCATAAGGAGTAAAAAAAACCATTTTCATAAATAGGCTTCTTTGAGGTTTAATGTTCAACACTAGGTTTCTAACAGAATATTAAGGGGAATTTAGTAGTGCCGTTTATGATTAGCCATCAGGATCAAACTTGGTTGAAGATGTGGCAGGAAAACTCTCCTGAACTGAGAGCAAAAGCAGTAGAATGGAGAAAACAAAATGCACTTACTAGAATAGATCGACCAAGCAGGATACAAAAGGCAAGAAGACTTGGATACAAGGCAAAACAAGGCATAGTTGTTGTAAGAATGCGCGTAGGTAGAGGAAACATGCGCAAGAAAAGACCAGTAGCAGGAAGAAGACCAAAGCACCTTGGTGTTACAAGAATAAAACCAGATGTTTCCATGCAACAAGTTGCAGAACGTCGTGTACTTGAAAGATTTCCAAACATGAGACTTCTTGGCTCATACTATCTCTATAAAGATGGAATTTATCTTTGGTATGAAATAATTATGGCAGACCCATCACATCCGAGAATTTCTAAAGATAAGGAAATGCGCGGTAAGATTGCCGGTTTGAAGAATTGAAGATAAAAATTATCATATTTTGTATCATGATACTAGGATTGTTATCTGCACCAGCTTTTGCGGACATTAATCATCCTGGAATAAAATGGGAATGGAAAATAAAAGCGGCAAACTACACTTACATTGTTACTACAGTCTCAAACTATGATATGAAAAATGTTATTCTAAATTCAGATAACAAGGAATTGATTTTTACCGGCAACAGTACTCACACTGATAATATTGCTGAAATAGAAATACCACATAACCTCATTGGGGGTAGTCTTACTGTTACACAAGATGGAAAATCGATTTCACCAATTGTAATCAATGGTACTGACAGTTCCACTATAACGCTCAAATTCAATCAGACAGGCACAACTACTACGAATGTTTTGGGAACAACATATCTTCCAGAATTTGGGGGAATTACCACACTTGTAATGGTAATCTCAATTGGAATGGTAATATTTACACTAAAAACTCGAAAGTTCTAGTAACCACTTGCATAGTCTTCCCACATGTTAGAATGTGTTGTAAGCTTGTTCATTTGATAGAATATTCCACCCACAATTCCTGCTTGATAGAATGCATAAAGGTAGACCTGAGAGTGTGTTGGGTCACCATGGGTAAGTGTTATGGATATCATGGAAAAGAAGATGAATGTTCCAACAAATATGAAGATCTTGCTTAGAAATCCTTCCATTCCTATAATTCGTTTTGTAGCAGCTGCCATTATTGTAATACTGGATATGATTAGAAATGTTAGACCGCCGTTAACCTGAACAAATTCTGTTGCCCATGGAATTAATCCGTCTGTAAAAATTGATTTGTGAACTGGACTAGCTCCTCCATGCAATGCAAAAGATACTGACGTAAAAAGAGCACCCATCATAAACAAAAACAAAAATAATTTTACAATTGCGCGTTTTATTGGACTCCTTGTTTCAGATGGCTTCATAACCCGGTCTGTCATTCTAAGGCCATAAAGAAAACCTATACCAAAAGAAGGTGCAAACATTAAATCAATTAAGATTGGTGACTGCTTAATCGCTCTATCTATATCAGGACCAAGAATCAAATATGAAATTAATGCAGACGCTGCAGCTCCTACAAAAATACTGATATCAACCCAGCTTCGGTTATGCCTAAGATCGTAGATATCTGGTCCCCATTCGTCCATTAGATTTGTACTTGAAAAAAGCATTAAAGAAATGAATCCAAATTCTTTTGCCCATTTTATCAACTCTCTTTACCTTTTATTGACTATTGTGCTTAAGTTAACTAATGAAAATTGGGAAACCGATATCTGGAATTGGAATAGTTGTTATAATTTTTGGAATAGTGTTTTTTCTTCAAGGGCAATCTCTAGTTGGCCCAAAATCATCATTCATGTATTCAAATCCCCAATGGGTAATTAACGGACAATGGATTATAATTTTAGGAATAATTATTTTTGTAGCGGGATTGTTAATATTGAGAATTAATTCACAATTCCCAAAGTCATAGTTGATCTTACTTTGTCTAGTTTACGAATTTTTTTTGTTATTATGCTATCCATCTGTGCTTCGGTTTCAGTTTCTACTTCTACGACTATGTCATAATCTCCATATACAATTCTCGCATCTTTGACTCTGTCCATTTTTGAAAGCTTAGACACAATATCATTTTCAGCTCCAAGTTCACAGCCTATGAGGACATATGCTTTTTCCATAATATTCTACTAGAGTACGATCTTAAATCTTTATTCTGTTTATTTTCTGTCCGTCTTAGTTGTAGGATATTTTAGGTTATATACATATTTCAGGTACTTGATAGCAGTAAGCTTTGTGTAGAATATGATGAATATGTCTCGAGCATGGCAATTGTGAAAGTTTAGAAACCTGCAGCAATAGGATCTGACGGTTTCATTATCTCACGTAATAGAATAGTTGCATATGATCCCCGAGATAACGTAAAACTTACAAATGGCTCCGTTATGGAAAAACTTTCACATTTTATTGTTGCTTGTCTGAATCCGCCTTCATCACTTACTTCTTGCATTTCTTTTGAAAAGAAATTTCTTGCATGAATTTGTTCTTTTTCTAAAACTTTGGAAATTTGATAGTCAAATCTATTTTTTTTAGAATAAGAATATCCTACTAGGGGTATTGCTAGTCTTTGGTCTGGATCATTTTGGTATCTTCCAAGATTATTTTTCTTATCAAAACAAACGTCTCCTTCTTTTGGTAAAAATAATTCTTCACCTTGCTCAAAAGCTTGACTCACAGCACAATTGAATACGTAAGACTGAAAGGCTTGAACAAAAAATCTTCTCAGGGAAAGAGGAATTGCTCTTATGGCTTTGATGGCATCTCCATGTTGCACCATTTCATCGAGCACCATGCTTTCAATATCCATTTGATGAGGGATTTCTTGCAAAGCTTTTGAATAATTTGACTTGTCTTCAAGCATTTTTCTTATTTTATTATTTTCCACTGAATCATATTCTGAGCTAAAAGAAAGAAGCAGATGAACTGCTAGTTCAAAATCATTTTGTAAAATGGCTTTTCCTATGAGATGAGAGACTGGTCTTTTACTGCCAAATCTTTGATATCCAAAAAAGTTTAGAATTTTCTCACATTCCTTAAAATTGTCAATTTTTGTAAAATCGGCATCTTGGATTTTTATCTTAAAATGATTTCCAATCATGTCTTTTTTTGTAAGTGGTTTTGCAACAAACCCTATTCGTATAAGTTCATATCTGTTGGTGGAGAATTTCTCAGGTGATTTCGAGGTATTTGTATCACACACAAATTGTTCGGTTATAGCACTGGCGTCCTTGAGTCCTAATGCCTTTAATCTTAAACCATGAATTTTAAAAATTTCAGAAAGGGCGTGATTTGTATCAATTCCGTGTTTTTTTAACTTGTATACTGCATAACTTCCCATCTGGGAGATTTTAGATAATGTTCTCTGATCTAAAATTTCAGATACAAAAAAATCATCTTGATTTGATCGTATCTTTCCGCCAATGCCTTCAAAGTTTGTACTGTATACAAAGATCCCTATGCTGTGATCAATCTTTGGAATCACTTCTTATTTTATGGTGACTGTCACATACTTTGATATTGTAACTTCATGATATCTTGCGCCAATTAGAACTTTGTATGTTCCTGTAAGTGCAAAATTATCTGCAGAAATATTTATTGAAATAGTCTTTGGCTGATTTGTCATGGTGACTTGATGATTACCAGAAACAATAATATCGTTAGTATTTGCAGTATTTGACGTAACTAAAGTAACAGGATCAACGATTTGTTCATTTGGGATTATTGTAAATGATATAGTTGAATTATCACCTCTGTGACTGATAATATCAGTTGGAGTTACACTTACATCCATTGCAAGTGATGCATTTGGATCAAGAACGCCAATGTTATTTTCAACCCACTCTGTAAACCACACTTTATCATCACTTGTTGTAAAATCAAGCACTTGAGCTACTCCACAATCATGCATGTATCCACAGTCAGACCAGTTTGGATTTTTAGAAGGAACGAGATATTCTACAAGAGAACCTTTTACAGGATCAAAAACACCTATACTGTTTGCCACCTGTTCATTAAACCACATTCTGCCTTTGTCATCGATCTGACTCCAATATAGTCTTGAAATCGGTGTCTTGATCAATCCTGACGCATTACCATATGTAGACTCTGGAGGCATTGAAGTGATAAATTTTGTAAATTGTTGTGATTGTTGATCAAAACTAAAAAAGATACTACTTGCGGTATCGGTAATCCATATTTTACCATCTTTTTCTACTGATATTCCATTTGGAGCTAAAATTCCTAGAGGAAGAATAAATTGAGTTTTGTTGCCTGTTTGGGGATCGTATCTTACCAGATTTCCTCCTTGTTGATATGTCCAAACCGTATACCAGATTTTTCCATTAGAATCAACTGTCATATCGCTAGTAAAATTATAGTTTCCAGGAGAATGTATTGTTGAATAATCTATGGTAGAACCAACCTGATCTACATTAAAAGATGTTATTTTTCTTCCTACAAAATCATTTATTAAAATTTCTTTACCGTTTATGACAATCATTTGAGGAAATGATTCGCTTTGACCAGGTGTTGTTGGATAATTGAAATTAGCGTATTTTTTATCAGTAGGAGAGAATTTCCAAATTAGATTGTGTCCAGAATCTGTATACCATATGTTTCCATCAGGTGCATGACCAATTCCCCACATCATTGATTTTTCATGTGATTGCCATAATGGATTTGCATATTCTGTAAAGTTTTTAGTGGAAGGATCAAACTTGGCAATATTTCCTGTATTTGATTCGGTAAACCAGACATTTCCATCGGAGTCTGTTGTTATGCCTAATGGCTGTGTACATGCAGTAGGGATCTTGAATTCTGTTATGTATTTGTTAGATTTTGCATCACTAGTTTCACAAAATATTGGACGGTCTTTGTCTTTGTAATTGTCTGCAGGCGTGTGCGTTATTGTAGTATCAGTGGTTTGAGCTGTATTTTTTGGATTACCAAAACCGCCAAATAACGCCACGGTTGAACTTCCTACCATTATTGCTCCAAACGCGACAGCCATTATAATCATTAGAATTTTTTTGTTTTTCTTCTTCACAAAAGACGAACAAATATTCCTTGTTATATCTTATTCTAAGAATTACCTTTTCTTTATAGCGAGGGTTTTTTGTACCTCGTTCATACTACTGATGAATTTCTGCTTTGCTTCATATTCATCTGATACTTTGACGACAATTTCAGATGACGAAAACATGACATCCTTGACTAAGATTGGAGCGCTTAGTCCTAGCAGCTCGCTCAATATATCAAATATGTTGTTAAACTTGGTTCCGTTCTTGTACCTGAAGATTGTATTACCTTCGGATAATTTTGGGGGTAATTCTAACGGGATCACCAACTCTGAAGAAATAACCTCTGTAACAAAAGTATTGGTGTCATTTTTTATCATCTCACCTAATTTTTCTTTTTCAGACACAAGCTCATTTTTTATCTTTTCAAGTTCGCCTAATTCATCATGATATTGTTCTCCTACCATCTTTGCAAAGGTAGATTCGGTGACACTCTTTAGTGGTACTTCGTGGATTCTAAAATTAACTCTGGCAAGCTCAGCTTCTACATTGGTTAATTGTTGTCTGTTGGATTTTATCCTCCCAGCTACCTCTTCAAGATACTGAAAATCAACCATCTTTCAATACCTAACTAAACTGATGAACTACGTCCATCAGACTCTGCTTGAATTCTTCTGTAGTCAAACCCCATCTGCCATATTCCTCCTTGTAAGCATCCCATGAGACTTCTGCTTCACTAGCAATTTCAAGTATTTTTGGTCCTATTGCCTTTGTGTTGACTAGAATTGTGATGTTTGCCTGTTCACTTTCAAGTATTGGTATCTTGACAAAAATCATTCTAGAGTCTTCAATGTTAAATCTGTCTTTGATGATTGCCTTGAGAGCATCTCTTTCTTTTACATCAAATTCTCCGCTAACTTTGACTAGTGCACAACAAGAGTCCTTTGGACCGCCCTTGTCTCGAACATCATTTTCATCAATATCAAACAAAAGTGCATCTTCTTTTTTATGAATGTGCTCAACAATTCTTTCCATGGTGTTACTTTTTCCTTTTGACATTAGATCTGTGCTCCATATTTTTTCCTCAGATATGATTGGGATGACCCATGGGATGGCAAATTTTGGACGTTTTGTTGCAAGCCATGTTCTATAGTTTGACATGTCCCACTCTGTTTCTCTTGCAAATGATGAAACAAACATCGAAATGGCACTTGCTGCAATCAGATTCATACCGCGATAATCCTTCCAACCTATTTCTTGTTCTTTTGGAAGATCATCAATTATTGATGGAATCTTGTCCAACTTTTTTTCAAATTTATGAGCTAACAGTCTTAGAGTTTTATTTGAAAAGATAATTGAACAATCACTATATTTTATCTGATATTCTAAATTCATTACGATGTTTATTGCAGCGGCTTCAAAAATTATAGGATCCCAGCCAAACTCTGGTAAAAGCCCCAATGTTGCAATGGTTGCATGTTCCTTAGTGTCTTTTTTTATGTATTGAATAAATGCACTTGCAAAAGAACTACCAGTTCCACCTCCCATTGCAAACGGTACACAGAATCCCCTTACTGGTTCTGGTGAAAGAGCTGCAATTTGTTTTTGCATATCGAATTTGGAGCTTACCTCTTTTATGAAACGCGTTCTGCCCTCTGCCCAATTTCTTGCTGCTCCACCTGAACCATGAATGACATGTTTGTCCCTTAAAGCAAAAAGATCAGGATATGATTGTAAAATGAGATTGGCAGCTCTTGGATCCAAGTCGATTAGTAATGCTCTTGGGATAAGTGGTATCTCACCACTTCCATATGATGGTGGAAATCTTAGAATGGTACTGCCATACCTTTTGAGTACTCTTGATTCTTCTTTTTCGCCTTTAAGTGTAGGTTTGAGCGGGTTTGCCCCCACATCAAGCAGTAATCTTCTGTATGCCTCTGCACCTAATCCTATGCCACAATGACCAAAACATGTCATTAGCACCGGGGCTGGTGGTAGTGGATCAAACTTGGACAATATTACTCACCATTATACAGAATCATTTGTCTCTTTAACCAACAAGTGCAAGAATGTAAAGTGTCAACTTGACTGTTATAGACATTAAACTGTGATAATAGCAATATTTGTCAGCCTATGACAGTCTTGGTGTGATTACATTTAAGATTTAAGGAGAAAAGATTCATCTAAAACAAAATTCATTAGGTTTCTTTTAGTACTTTCTTTAACTCTTGGAATTCTTCAATGGTGATCTCTCCAGCGGCAAGTCGATTTTTTAGAATTTTAATAGCACTGCTTCCTTTTGATTGAACTTTTTCTGATTTTTTACTTGTTTCTGATTTTTTATTTTGTCCTTTGGTGTTTTTTGATTTGATTTCTTTTTCAGACTTGGTTTGTTCTTGTTCCTCTAGAGTTTTAATTAGACTTTCTACATATTTGTAATCTGACAAGTATAGGGGTGTTCCATGTTTTAGTACATTGAAAATCTCATGTAGTCTATTACTGTCTCCTTTCCCAGAATCAATTAGTTTTTGAACTGTTTTTATTAAATTATCAGACAATTTTTTCACCTATTTTACCAGTGTCCTAAATCGCAAGTCATCTTTTATACTCTTAAATGATTTGTCCTTTATTGCCCATTTTTTAATAGTTTTACCATAATATGATATAGCTTCTGCAAGTAGGATCAATGAATCATTAATTTCACCAATCTCTGCCTTGCTGCGGGATTTGGCATATATCACATTGCCATTTTTTGGATGTTCTTTTAAGACTAGATCAAACGCTGAAATGGCATCTAAATGCCTGCCAAGCTCGGCTAGTTCGGTTCCTCTGTAAAATGATACCTCATTATGTTGAGGATCTATCTTGAGTACACTATCAAAACAGGCAAGTGCTCCCTCATGTTTTTTCTGTTTACCAAGCACCAATCCTTTGTAAAACAACGCATCGATGTTTTGTGGTTCTAATTCCAGACAATGATCAAGACAAGATATTGCTTCTTCGTATAGACCAAGTTTATTTTTTGCAATTGCTTTATTGTAAAAGGATGCAGCGTAATCTGGTTTGATTTTCAATGCTTTGTCATATGATGCTATGGCCTGTTCATAATGATCTAGTTCTGCAAGTGCATTTCCTATGTTGTTAAGAGCGGCAACATGTTTTGGATCTACTTCTAAAATTTTTTCAAAGCATGATATTGCATCCCTGTTTTTATCAAGATTAGTCAGTGCAAGTCCCTTGTGGTACAAGGCATCGACATTTTGAGGATCTGTTTTTAGAACCTTGTCAAAAAATGAAATCGCATCCTTGTGTTTGCTAAGCTTGGCAAGTGAGATTCCTTCAGAAATTAACACGTCAATGCCCTTTGCCGGTTCAAAAAACTTCATCAAAATTACTTTATCTTATGTTTGAGATTAATATTGCGATATTTCTTTTGATTATGCCTTTTCTTCTGCCATATTGTCTGGAAATGCTTTTTTGATGTAACTTGATAGTGCTGGAAACTGAATTATCAAAGATGCTAGGACCACACCGAAAGTTATTGTTTGCAGAGTATCCTTAAACTCGCTTTCTGGAAGTGTTGCAACCAATGCTACTGACAACGCCCCTCTCATACCGCCAATCCATACAACATTTCGCCATGTTCTAGGAATGTTTTCTTTAGTAAATTTGTTAGTTAAGCGGAGTATTGGATAAGTGGATACAGCTCTTGCAGCCAATACAAAAATAAATGCTAATATTATCAGAGGGAGATTTTGACCAATCCTTAGCAAGTCCATACTTAATCCTAAATAAAGGAAAGCTAACGAATTGGCAAAAAATGCTAGCATCTCCCAAAAATTGGAAGTATATGTTCTTACTTTGGGGCTGATGATTTTCTCACTTTTCATTGTTATATTTCCAAAGTATAGTCCTGCAACAGCTGCTGCTATTAGGCCAGACATACCTAATGAATTTGCAACTACAACTGAGCCAAACATTACTGCAACTGAAAGGGCTGTCTCCGAAAATGGATCATCTAGTAACTTGTGCAATCTATGTGCTGCTGCAGAAATAGCTAATCCAACAGCTATTCCTCCAAAAAATACTAGTGCAAAATGTTCTAATTCGTCGACGATGTTTAAATTTATTCCCGCATTGACCTCAGTTGTTCCTAGTGTTGATCCTTGTGCTACTGCTATTGCAATTATTGATGAAAATATTATAACACCAGTCGCATCGTTGAAACTTGCTTCAGATTCCATTAGGGTAGAAAGTAATTTTGGTACTCTGACTTTTTTGAATACCTCTATTACAATGGCGGCATCTGTTGGCGCAATTAAAGCTGCAAACGCAAAAGATACGATGTATGGTAAACCTGCAAAATATACTAGCAGGAATCCACCAACCAAGGTTGCAAGAAGGACTCCGACAGTAGATAACAAAAGTGATGATATCTGTACTTGTTTGAATTCCTCATGTTTAATTTTCATCATTGCTTCAAAAATTAATGGTGGAACTATGAAAACCAAAATTAATTTTGGGTCTACCTTGAACTGGGCTATATTAGCAAAATTAAGTCCTGTAAAGTGAAATAAGGAAATTGTAACTCCTACTCCAACAAGAACCATTGTATAAGGAATTTTTATCTTCGAGGAGATCAATGATGCAATAAATATTGTAACTAGAAACAATGGAATCAAATATTCTGTACTTAAAAACTGTGTTAAAATTGCACTAGCCATGTTGATTATGTTCCTCAAGTTTCCAAATTATAAAAAGAGTTCCAAGAACCTTTTTTTCTATATTGGCAACAAATCTATTAGAAATTATCTAAAAATCTAAGTACCAAATTCTTGTTGCATGGTTTTTAGAAAATTAGAATTAATTCTAATTCGCTCTAAAGTTTGGGCAAGCTTCATTTCAGTTCCCGGTGTTTTGTGTTTTTTGAAGAAATATTTTACCTCTTGCTCTTTTTTGATATTAGATTCTATAGCCAAAGTGCCTATGATTCTGTTCAACAATGGATTGCCTACTCCAAATCTTACTACTATTTTGTTCCAATTCTTTTTTATCCATGGCCAGATCAGTTCTTTTCCGTAAGGATTGGCAGCCATTTTAGAAATAGGTAAAAACAAGTTTTGAGAACGAACCTCCTTTGATAAAGTAAACTGTAATGATTTGGAAAGCAGTTTTTTATTTTGAAAATTAGATAGGGCCCCAAGTAATCTTATTTTCTCTTCTTGGGTTGGAGCCTTTCTGTACATTTTTCTTAAAAGTTGGTATGTTTTCTTATCACCGTTCCAAGCTACAAGAGAATATACTGCACTGCGCAAATCCGGATTAAGTGAGTTGGATTTTAAGAAACTAGAAAATCTTCTTTTAGATTCCTCTAAAATTTCATCATCGCCAAGCTTACCAAGAGAACTAATTACAGAGTTTCTAAGAAGAGCGTCCGTTGGTTTTTCTCCCTTTTTCTGTTCCCATCCCAACCTTTCAAATATTCTTCTAAAGCATTCCTTGTTGAATTCTTTGATCTCCTCCCCAAACCTCTCCTTAGATAACGAACCGTAAATGAAATTCAGGTTACTTACTATGTCTGCTAAGACAAGGTAATCATCTTCTTCAATGTAGCACTTTACAAACTCAAGATACTTTTTCAATGATATCTGATTGGAAATACACAGGGCAAACAGATCGTGTTGAAGACTCCAACGGTCTACATTACTCAATATTTTTTCTTGTACTAGTTCCCCTAGGCGCTCTAGTGTTTCATCATCATATTTTACCCTGTAGAAACCCTTCTGGCCTGAATTTATCTTAAACCAACCAAACTTACTATCAATTGGAATTGTAATAGGATTGGTCATCAACTTTGAAACAAGATTGTTACCTGTTTTTACAGAAACGGGTATTATCCAATTTCCCTTCTTTGACTTTCCATTCTCAAGCAAGAACCTTTTTTGTTGCAGTTTTATTTTGGAATCATTGACAGTTGCTTCGATTAACGGATATCCTACTTGCTTCACCCAACTATTCATCATCTGCCTTACAGGCTTCTTTGACACAGATGCTAGAGAATTCCAGAGATCTTCACCTTTGGCATTGCTATACTTGTGTTTTAAAAGATAATTGTGTAATCCAACACGAAAGTTTTTTTCTCCAAGAAAATCTTCCAACATCATAAGTACGCATCCTCCTTTGTTGTAGCTTATCTCATCAAAAATTTGTCTTACATCAGATGGGCTTTTTACTTTGACATCTATTGGATGAGATGTTTTAAGTGAATCAAGACTCAAGCCTCCAGTCATCTCTGATATTAGAAATTGGTCCCAGAAATCCCATTCTGGATAAAATTTGTCTACTGCTTTTGTAGCCATAAATGTGGCAAAGCTTTCATTGAGCCATAGGTCATTCCACCACTTCATAGTAACAAGATTGCCAAACCACTGGTGTGCAATTTCATGAGATATTACCTCTGCAATATGCTGTTTAGTTTCAGTTGAGGATGTTTTTGGATCATAAAGCAGTACTGTCTCTCTAAATGTTATGGCTCCCCAGTTTTCCATGGCACCTGATGCAAAGTCTGGAATTGCTATCATGTCTAATTTTGGAAGAGGATATTTTATTTGAAAATAATCTTGATAAAATGAAAGAAATTGTTTTGTAAATTCAAGGGAAGCCTTGCCCAACATTTTCTTGCCTTTTGTTGTAATGATTCTAATCTGTGTCTTGCCAAGCCGTCCCTCTAAAAACTCGAATTCGCCAACACCAAGATACAAAAGATATGTTGACATTATTGGTGATCGTGCAAACTTGAATACTGTTTTCTTTCCAATTTTCTTTTTGGATGTTACAGGCATGTTAGAAATTGCCGTTAAATTGCTATCCACAATAAGAGTAACATCAAAAGTTGCCTTTGCATCCGGCTCATCCCAGCATGGAAAAGCACGTCTTGCATCTGCAGCCTCAAATTGGGTAGTGGCAAGAAGTTTTTCTTTACCTTTGTATTCGTATTTGCTCCTGTAAAAGCCTACAAGTTTGTCATTTAAGGTGCCTTCAAAATCAATCAACAATACAGCTTTTCCTGAAATTTTTTCTGGTAACGAAAGAACTAGTTCCTCATTTTTGGCATCAAGTCTTATCTTGGGTCTAATGGTCTTTTTATTTAGTATGATCTGGCAGTCTTTAATCTCCAATTCTGCAGAGTTTAGAACTATCTGCCGTGTGGCTCTTGCTTGTATGGTGATCTTCTCTCTTCCTTTGAACTTGAATTTATTAAAATCCGGTTCAAATTCCAGATCATAACTAATTGGAAAAACTGTTTTCACGATATTCTGGTTCTAAAAAAACGAGTAATATATCTTTGATCTAATGTAAAAAGGTAACAAGCCACTGTGTGAAATGAAAGCTAAGGAATACTATTGCTACTGCTTTTACTGTCTTGCCAGTTGTCATCATAATTGTATATCTTACAATATTGTATTTTTTAGTACCAGCTACGATAGATACAACATCTCCAATTATGGGAATCCATGGAGAGAAGAAAATTATTGTAGCCCAACCATACTTGGTCATAATGCTTACGCTTTTTTGTTCATATTTTTGAGGAGTTTTTCGAAGTTTTCTTAGTAACCTTCCATTGTATCCAATATAGTATGCAATATAGCCGCCAATTATGGAACTGATGGTTAACACTAAAAAAACATCTATTGGATTTGCTCCACCCAAAAGTAATGCAGAGATGGTTGCCTCTGTTGGAATTGGAATAAAACTTGAAAACATTCCATTAAAAAACAATCCCAAGAGACCATATTTTATGAATAACGTATTGTGTAATATGGAATTAATGGCGTCGCCTAACATTGCCTGACATCCTTTTTAGCTTGTTTTAAATGAATTGCCAAATTTTTCGTCGTAATCATAAATTGTAATGGCAATCTGAGATAACAATTTCATTTTTGATTTTTGCGCTTTGGGATTGTTGCTATAGTCTTTTTGTTCTACAAGAATTTGGAGACGTTCTAACTGTACGCGTGCAAGACCCTTTACACCTCTCTGTGCTACAACATCTAAAAGTTGTAATCGTTCAAGATCGTCATTAGAATCAGACATTGTGATAGATAGAAAACAAGTTGTTTAATATTTATCTTATATCCAGATTGATTGTGATTTACAAAGTCTCTGTTACATTTCATAAGGATTTCATCGAAGTCAACAATGATGAGATATCTGTAGGAATAAAATCAAAACCAGAAAAAGGCAAAGCTAACAGAGAGCTGATTAAAAAACTCTCAAAACACTTCAATGTGTCACAATCTCAGGTGAAAATTACATCTGGGGAAAAACCTAGAAAAAAATTAATTCAGATAATAACATAAAATTTCTAGAGTTTTCAAAACCCTAAAAAGTGACACGTTATTATGATGATATTAAATGAAATCAATGATGTTTTTGATGACCGTGTCCGTACTTACAGTTCTCCTGGTACCAATAATACACGATGCTTTTGCTATTCAAGGAGATGTCTCTTCTGCCGCTCTAAAAAATGGAACTTGGGAAACCAAAGTAAACAAACAAGTTCAGATAACATCTGATATAACAAACAATCAGGATAGGACTCAACCTTTTGCATATTTGGTACAAATCCAAAATCATGATGGGGTGGTAGTCTCATTATCGTGGCTTACAGGTTCATTAGATTCCGGTCAATCCTTGAATCCTTCTCAATCATGGACACCTGTATCACCGGGAACTTATAGCGCCCAAATATTTGTGTGGGCAGGCATAAACAATCCAGATGCATTGTCTGTACCATTAAACATGATGATTACGGTAACCTAAACTTACACCATTTTCAATAATATCAAAACTTGTAATTATTATTTTATTTTTGTGACTCGGCAAGAAAAGTACTCATGTTATTGTGTACTAGTGGAATTACTTTTTTTATTATAGTTTCATGGAAGTTTGGAGTATCCGCATCAAAAGATAGCAAAAGAACGTAAGATAGTCTGCTGTTTTCATCAGCAATTGGAATTGTTGCTCGTGTTATTTTGGAATAATGAGAGCTTGCATACAATATTCTGCCTAAGAGATATTCCCACCTTAGCCTGGTGTATTGACGTGTTGCTGCAGTTATTGCGTATTGTGCGCGTTCTTCTGGAGTGAGTAATGCTTCCAAACCTTTTCGTTCCGAAGTAGCCTCTAACTTTCCATCTTCATCTGCTATTCCTGCAAAGCGAATTGATGGATCTAGTGCTATTACTTTATCACAAAATTCCTGAAAGAACTTTTTCATCAATTAGTGTATTTTGTGGAGGTATATTTATCATTACAGATCTTAATACCATTTCATGAATTTTAGGTAAACACAATCATGAAAATAATCAAAACACCATTTATTTATCATGAGCTATTTGCTTTGGTCTAAATGCTTGAAATAGATAGTTGCAAAATAACATTAACCCAATCCAGATGGCTAACATTAGAATTGGTGTCCAATAACCTATGCAATCATGACAAAGAAACCGGTTCACCAAAAAAACCACCAGCCCTCCAACAAAAACTCCTACGGAATAATCTAAAAGCCTCCACCAAAAATACTTCATTAGCTTTGTATAGTATGACCAAAATATAAAATTGTGACAATACTGTATAATAGACATAATTGAACGAAACTACTGAACATTCAGTTCATTGCGGGTATCGTAACCGTAATGGATATCGCCATGATTTCTGTGCATGCTGGTGTCACAAAGAAGTGAAGCAAAAGAATCAAAAATAAAGTTCCGCTTATTAAGGAGAATTGAATAGAAATGGTTCTGAAACCAAAAAGTCCAAACGAATCAAAGGCTGAGATGACAGTCAGAATGTTTCCATCTGATGCAAATCCCAACGGTAACGTCTTTGGAGGTGAGATTTTAAAACAAATTGATCTTATTGCGGGTCTAGTGGCACAAAGACATGCAAGAATGAATACGGTAACAGCTAGTATAGACAGAGTTAATTTCCTTAAACCTGTTTTTGTTGGAAATGCTATCATACTTAATGCTAGAGTAAACTATGTTCATAGATCATCAATGGAAATTGAAATCAAAGTTGAGGCTGAAGATTTGATGAACGGAAATATAACACTTACAAATACTGCATTTGTCACAGCAGTCGCACTTGGGTCTGATGGTAAAACAAGAGAAGTTCCTCCACTACTTTTAGAAACTGAAGGAGAAAAGAAAAGATTTGTGGAAGGAGAGGCAAGGATGAATCGAAGACTAAAGGAACGTGCTACAAAATAAAATCAGTATTACAAATTTTTTTCTAAGAAGTTGATTTTAATATGAACTACATTAACATTGGTAGCCACCGGGAGGGCCATTTTTTACAACGTCTGCAAATTCCGTACCAGAGTAACCTTTGTTAATTGTAAATGGAATGATGCCAAAAATTGGTGCATTAAGTTTTGTTATAACTTGTGCATCAGTTGCATTAAAGACAGAACCTAGGTTTACAACTTCAGACAGCGCTTGCTTGTCTATAGTAAACGTTCCGTCTAAAAGTGTGGACGATTTTGGAGAAATGGTACTACCAATAATTGAAGCAGTCTCAAGAACTCTGGATTTGTAAACTGCACTTATCTCATAACTATGAAAACTAGCAGGAAAGTAAGATGGGTTGCAAGCCTGAGCTTGAATATGCATCACCGTTTCAGAAATTGCATATTGATTACCCTGATGCGGCTTTATCTGCAAAGAATTTACCGCATATGCATCAGCTGTTATGTAGCTGAAGAATATGGCTACAACAACAAGACCAGCTATTGCAATTTTTTTTCTGTTACTTTTTGGTGTTTTTGAGACTATATTTGCTTCAGAAATATTGCTAGAATTGGGTTTGTTATCTGACTCTGTGGTAGAATTTTCAACTGACAATGATTCTTCATTCTTAGGTTCGTTAGTTTCTGAAAAGCTTTCAATGTATTGCTGGTCAGATGATTCAATAGGATTTCCATTTTGAAGAGAATTTAAAATATTATGTAATCTTTCAATATCGCCACTTCCTTTATCAATTAATTCTTGTATTTTCTTGGCTGTCTCTTCAGACACGCTTTTGCCATATTTCAACTGCATTTAAAGCCACCTAAAAATACAAAAATCAAAATTGCATTAATTCAATTCAAAGCCATATTTAACGGAGTGTACATAATACAACATGTTAAAGATCAAAACTGTTGTAAAGGTAATAGTGATGATAATCAGTGGAATTGCAATAGTTGTAGTAGGGGGATTTATGATGGGTGCTATTGCAAGGCTGTGGACAGGTAAAGAGACAAAAAATTCTAAAGACCAAAAACAAAATTCAGATATCTAATTTATCCATAGAACTTAAGTATTTGATCTCAAAAATGTATGTTATGTGTGAAATGATTGATGAGATAGAAATTGAACATCTAAGAATGGCATTAGCACGAGCAAGAAAAGAAACAAGCCCTCAACTAGAAGAGGAAAATCCAATTACCGTCGTTGCACAATAAAATTATCAAACACAACTAGTATTCTGCTAACACAAAGTATGGCTAATTGAAATTATGATGCTACTCGAAGAAACCTTTCTTCAACCTCAGTCCAGTTGACTACATTCCACCAAGCTTGTATGTAATCAGCTCGCCTGTTTTGATACTTGAGATAATACGCATGCTCCCATACATCTAATCCTAATAACGGAATAGCACTTTGTGTATAAGGACTAGTCTGGTTTTCTGTTGTTCTAAATTCTATTCTAGAAAAGGTTTGATTGTAAACTAGCCAACCCCAACCACTTCCCTGTATTGCAGATGTGCCAGCAGAAAATTTTTCTTTAAACTCTTTGAAGCTTCCAAAGTAAATCTTTATCTCATCAGCAAGTCTGCCTCCTGGCTCTCCTCCACCATTTGGTTTCATGCTCTCCCAGAACAATTTGTGATTTTCAAATCCACCGCCGTAAAAATTAATTGCGTTTCTTATGTTTTCAGGAACGGAACTTAGATCTGATAAAATTCCAACAATATAGTTTTTGTGAGTTAGAGCGTTAATGCTTTGTAACGCTGCGTTTAGACCATCTGCATAAGCTTGGTGGTGCTTGGCATGATGTATCTCCATCGTCTTTGTATCTATGTGTGGTTCTAAGGCATCGTATGAATATGGCAATGGTGGCACAACATATGTTCCCATGATTTTTCTTTGAAAAATTCGTCTTATATCCTAACTGGCCAAATCTGCCTAAAGTATTAATCATAATCATGGACAACAACTATTGTGAAAATAGAACAAAAAATAGAACCTGACATTCAAAAGCCGCTAATTATTGCGGCCATGCAAGACATGGGAGATGTTGGCAGTATTGTGATTGATTTTATTAACAAAAGCCTTGACACATATCCATTTAGAGAAATCGCTTCATCGCTTCCAGGATATGTAATTGACAATGGAGGTTTCATAGAATTGCCAGAGGAAACATGGGAGTATAGGTATACTAAAGATACGATTGTCTTTGGTGGCGGCGCAGGACAACCGCAAACAAACGAAGAGCTAAACGAGTTGTGTCAGGATGTGATTGGTATTGCAAAAAAATATTCTGCTAGATTCATCTATACTGTAGGGGGATTTCATACCCCACGTGATTTTGGGAAAGAACCAAAAACCTTTGTTACAACAACATCTGCAAGCCTTGCAGATAGAGTAAGAAAGTTAGGTGTAGAAACTACCCCGGAACAATCTATTATCACTGGTTTTAATGGCCTTATTCTTGGTTTTGCAAAACTAAACAACATTGAAGGTATTGGACTGTATGGCGAGCTAAATGACCCAAAGGTCCCTCAATACCGCTCATCTAAAAGCATCATTAAGACATTGGAGAAATTAACGTACCAGAAATTTGATGACACTGCAGAACTTGATGTGATGGCAGATGCAGTTGAAGACAAGGTGCGCACCAGAGGATCTCTTGATATCTGATTTTTTTTATTAAATTATTGTACTGTCGCTGATAAAATTCATAGCTAGAAAATTCTTTTTTAATTAGCAGTATAGGTGAATTATGAATACATATGAAAGATTATGATTTTGAAGGTAAGGTAGTCTTGATCACTGGAGGAACTGGGTCATTAGGCAGAGCAGTCTGCTTGGCATTTCTAAAATCAAACGCGGTTGCAGCAATAACACATGTTACGGATAAAGAAATTCCAAAACTTGAATCCACACTTGGGGATTTAATGAAGAAAGTCATACTGCTCAAAGCAGACATTGGTGATGAACAACAGGTAAAAAATCTGGTATCTGATGTTGTGAAAAAATATGGCCTCATTGATATTTTGATCAATGTGGTTGGCGGATATATTGGTGGGAAAAAAGTAACAGAGATGACTGAAAAAGAATGGGACTTGATGATGAATCTGAATTTGAAAACAGCCTTTTTGATTAGTAAACACGTGGTAGAACAAATGGTGAGGCAAGGTTCTGGTAAAGTTGTTCATGTTGCAGCCAGGTTGGGACTAAAAGGAATTGGCGGCAACTCTGCTTATGGAGCATCAAAATCAGGTCTCATCAGACTTGTTGAATCTCTGTCAGATGAAGTCAAGGACAAAAACATCAATGTGAATTGCATAATGCCAAGCATCATAGATACTGACGCAAACAGAAAAGACATGCCAAACGCAGATTTTTCAAAGTGGGTTAAACCGTCAGAAATTGCTAGAGTTATGCTTTTTCTTGCATCTGAGGATTCAAGACAGATTCACGGTGCGGCTATACCAGTTTATGGCCTAGTCTAAATCTTGCAACTATTATTGTTGCAATTATGGAAACAACCAAAATCATTCCTGCTATTGGGCCAAATTCTGGAACAACAGCGCTGCCAACAACACTAACTTGCTCTGTTAATGAAGAGATAGGTATTGTTACAACACTAATGCCAATCTGAGATTCTACTGTGAAATTTTTTATAAACTGACCATCAACTTGTACTCCAAGAAATGGTGCACTTACTAATCTGGTTGGAAGATTGAGTACTAGAATACTGTCAGAATCTACTTTGCCTACTAGAGTAAAAGTAACTGATTTGTCTTTTGGATCGATTACTGCGCTAATGATATCTTTTGGTGATGCATATTGCACATTGAATGTCGTCTTACCATCGCCTGCACCTGCACCAACATCATTTATTATTTTGTAACCTGTTTGGGTAGCTTGGACATTTAATGTGCCAGTCATCCATGGATATGTCTTATCGTAGAAATGAATGACTCCAATATCTGTAGTCTTTAATGTGTAGCTAAAATATTGCCCGAGTTCCATTGGACCGCTGTCAAACCTCCCGTCTGGATTACCCGGGGTACCAGAAGTAACTGAATGAGTAACCTGGTCTCCATTGCTCCATTGTACTGTTTCTCCGACTAACGCATTAGTAGATGGTGGAGAAAAAGTGCGGCTTACCTGCTGATCCGCTGCACCTCTCATGATTATGATCTGGACAGTATCTGCAAATGATGAAGAAACTAGTGGAATCAGTAAAACAAGAATTGCCAAAGATATTATGATTTTACGCACGTCACAATCTAGAATTATTAGTTAATAGATTTTACTGGTGAAAAATTCTTTACTTAATGCATTTTTGGAACAAAGAATGATGTGTTAATTTTGTATTATTTGCGCTTTAATATTCTGGTTATGGATTGCGTGATTTTCTCGACTTTTTTTGTGGCACCTATGAATAGAAAAGATACTCCAACACCAAGTAGTATTCCGCCTACAACATCCAAAGGATAGTGTCCGCCAACATATACTCTTGAAATGCACACAAGTGCAGCTTCTGCAGTCAAAGCTAGAGATATTGCCAGTTTTCTTTTTGAATCTCGAAATAATGCTAAGGCGATGGCTGCACCAGCAGAAACTATCGTTGCATGACCGGATGGATAAGAATACTCTGAATCTTGGGCTAGTAAAAAGTCAGATTCTGGAATTGTTGGGTGCGGTCTTTGTACTATCTCTTTTGCGGCAAAACCTATTGGTATTAGAACAATGAATGCTAGTACCAAAACCACTGCAGTCTTTTTACCAGACATGCCACCAAATATGAACAAAAGAATTACCGTCATTATCCAGAATGCTTCTCTACCATATTCTGTTAGCCAAACCATAATCTTGTTGAGAAAATTAACGTGAGAATTGTTCACTTTTAAAAATGCTGATGTATCCTTAGAAACTATACTGTGATTGTTGTTTGCTAGTGGTGAAACTAGTATGGCTAAAACTACAAACAATGCAAGAATGATAATTGAAGATATGTGATATCTGCTCAAATCAATTAATTCTCCTAGATGCTGGCAGAAAAACGATTTGATGCATCAATAAGATCTTTTACGTCTGATTGTGAATGTGAGTAAGAAAATGCCCCAAGTTTGCCTGGTAGGAAAAATATTCCGTCTTTTGCTATCATCTCAAAATGATATTTGTGAAGCATGTCAGTATCACACATGGCAGCATCTGTGGCATTTCTGATTTGAGTGATTCCGTTTGATGCAAAATGTGTCATAAAAAGCGAACCCATTCCAGTTGTAATTACCTTGCCATCAAAGACTTTGTCTAATTTTTTTCTTGCCAGATTTCCTAGATTTCCAATTTTAGAATAAACTGAATTATTTTTTTTAAGAAATGAAAGCATGGCACGACCAGATGTCATTGTGATTGGATTTGCAGAAAACGTTCCTCCACCAATGTAAGAACGGTCTAGTTTTTTGTGTGATCGTGTATTTGATATTTCCATAATCTCATCTTTTCCACAAATTACTCCGATTGGAAATCCCCCACCTACAATTTTTCCTAGCGTGGCAATGTCTGGATCAAGATTCATTGTTTTGTAATGACACCCAAACGAAAATCTAAACCCAGTAACAATTTCATCAAGTAAAAATAACGCATTATTTTTGTGCACAAACTCTTGAATTCCTAAAAGATATTCTTTTGTTGCAGGAATGCATCCACCGCCTCCAAGCATAGGTTCTATAATTACTCCTGCAAGATCATTTTTTACACGGTTCAAAATTTCAAGAGATTTTTCCAAGTCATTGTATGGAATTGAAACAATGTATTTTTCATCAACCAATCCAGCACTTTCAGTTTCATTAAACGGATAGTTGACTGATTTTAAAAGATCTGAGGTATAGCCATGCCAGCCACCGTCAATTTTTGCAATTATTTTTTTCCCAGTTGTCGAACGCGCAATTCTTACTGCATACATTGTTGCCTCAGTGCCACTGGAGACATAACGAATCTTTTCTGCAACTGGTACTGCCTTTTGAATTATTTCTGAAAATGATATTGTCATCTCATTTACTGTTCCATGCATCCAACAAGACGGCAACTGTTTTTTTACCAAATTTGCAACCGAAGGAGCTGCATGGCCCAAAATCAAACTCCAGTGACCCATCCAATAATCGGTGTACTTGTTCCCATCCACATCGTAGACGTACTTGCCCTTTGCTGATTTGGTTACAAAGGGATAAGGATCAAAGAACCTGATGTTATGCGATACTCCGTTTACATGAAATTTCTTGGACTTTGCAAAAAGCAGTCTTGACTTTTTGGTTTTCTTTTTGTATATCTCTAAAGCGCTTAGCAATAACCAAACTATCTGACAGAATAATATTTAGTGATCGCAAGATACTGGAAAAAATTTCCATTTTAGGCATGGTTTATATTATTTCGGTTTGATCCACTTTTTGCATACGTAACAGCAAGGCGGCGCTTGTGATGATTGTGTTGGTAATGTACCATTTTGTGATTCACAGGCCTCCAGTTGCGCATACAAGATGTGGATTCGACCTAAACAGTCTTATCTGAAATTCGAAGAAATGTGCATTCCGACCAATTCCCAATAAAATATACTTCTAATAATACGATAAATGAATCCGGTTGATCCTGCCGGACCTGACTGCTATCGGATTGGTACTAAGCCATGCGAGTCGTTGTAGCAATACAAGGCGGACGGCTCAGTAACACGTAGTCAACCTAACCTATGGACGTGGATAACCTCGGGAAACTGAGAATAAACCGCGATAGATCATTATGCCTGGAATGGCTTATGGTCCAAACAATTTATTGCCGTAGGATGGGACTGCGGCCTATCAGCTTGTTGGTGAGGTAATGGCCCACCAAGGCTATAACAGGTACGGGCTCTGAGAGGAGAAGCCCGGAGATGGGTACTGAGACACGGACCCAGGCCCTATGGGGCGCAGCAGGCGAGAAACCTTAGCAATGTGCGAAAGCACGACTAGGTTAATCCGAGTGATTTCTGTTGAAGAAATCTTTTGTCAGTCGTAAAACCACAGACGAATAAGGGGTGGGCAAGTCTGGTGTCAGCCGCCGCGGTAATACCAGCACCTCGAGTGGTCAGGACGTTTATTGGGCCTAAAGCATCCGTAGCCGGCTCTGCAAGTCTTCGGTTAAATCCACCTGCTCAACAGATGGGCCGCTGGAGATACTACAGAGCTAGGGAGTGGGAGAGGCAGACGGTATTCAGTGGGTAGGGGTAAAATCCTCTGATCCATTGAGGACCACCAGTGGCGAAGGCGGTCTGCCAGAACACGTTCGACGGTGAGGGATGAAAGCTGGGGGAGCAAACCGGATTAGATACCCGGGTAGTCCCAGCTGTAAACGATGCAAACTCGGTGATGCATTGGCTTATGGCCAATGCAGTGCCGCAGGGAAGCCGTTAAGTTTGCCGCCTGGGAAGTACGGACGCAAGTCTGAAACTTAAAGGAATTGGCGGGGGAGCACCACAAGGGGTGAAGCCTGCGGTTCAATTGGAGTCAACGCCAGGAATCTTACCCGGGGAGACAGCAGAATGAAGGTCAAGCTGAAGACTTTACCAGACAAGCTGAGAGGAGGTGCATGGCCGTCGCCAGCTCGTGCCGTGAGGTGTCCTGTTAAGTCAGGTAACGAGCGAGATCCCTGCCCTTAGTTGCTGCAGTTACTCTCAGGAGTAGCTGGGCTAACTAAGGGGACCGCCACTGCTGAAGTGGAGGAAGGAGGGGGCCACGGCAGGTCAGTATGCCCCGAAACCCTGGGGCTACACGCGGGCTGCAATGATAGAGACAACGGGTTCCGAACTCGAAAGAGGGAGGCAATCCTTAAACTCTATCTCAGTTATGATTGAGGGCTGCAACTCGCCCTCATGAATATGGAATCCCTAGTAACCGCGCGTCATAACCGCGCAGTGAATACGTCCCTGCTCCTTGCACACACCGCCCGTCGCTTCATTGAAGTTGGGTTTGTGCGAGGTGACGCCTAATTGACGTCATCGAACACGAGTTTAGCAACAAGGGAGAAGTCGTAACAAGGTGACCGTAGGGGAACCTGCGGTCGGATCACCTCCTTAAACATAATTGGGTTGTGTGGGTTGCCCACACTTTTCTTCAACAAAAAAGATGCAACTGGACAAGAAATTGTTCGGTGAAGGACGTAGCTGGTACCCGTAACCTGGGACTAGCGATGATCGTCGTGTATAGTCGTGTAATATTATGACTGAATATGCTGATGTGCCGACGCCAATAGAGGGATGGCTTGGCTTGAGAAGAGATGAAGGACGTGGCAAGCTGCGATAAGCTTAGGGTAGGTGCAGGCGACCTATGATCCTGAGATGTCCGAATAGGAATCCAATGCGTTAAGCATACTCAATTACAATGGTAGTTGAGATCGAACCGTGGGAAGTGAAGCATCTGAGTACCACGTGGAAAAGAAATCAACAGAGATTTCCCAAGTAGCGGCGAGCGAAAAGGAAAGAGCCCAAACTGAATCTGCCATGGTAACATGGTAGAGATGTGGTGTTGTTATGATATTACGATCCTCAAATCAGAGCTTAAGTGGCCTGGAAAGGCCTGGCGAAGAAGGTGAAACCCCCGTGAGCGAAGGAAGAGAGGATCTTATCATAACGCGAGTAGTTGTCCTTGGTAGTGGGCAATGAATATAGGTGAAAGTAGCATCTAAGGCTAAATATTTCTCAAGACCGATAGCGGAGTAGTACCGTGAGGGAAAGCTGAAAAGTACCCCGGAAGGGGGGTGAAAAGTGCCTGAAATCTATTGGTTACAGACGTGCATGGCATGAAAGGAGTTTTTGTCAGATTGGAGGTTCTAGCAATAGGGCTGAAGGTCTGGCGTTCATAGCTCCAGTGTCATGCGTTCCGTCTAGAAACACGGGCCAGGGAGCTTACTGTTATGGCGAGCCTAAATCTATAAAGATGGAGGCGAAGGGAAACCAAGTTCCCGCAGTGAATAACGAGGGGAAGCGTGTGAAAGTGCGTAGAGTCATAGCGGCAAGGCTAGAAACCAGACGATCTATCCCTGAACAAGACGAAGTTGGGCGAAAGCCTGATGGAGGTCTGAAGCAGTTCTAACGTGCAATTTGTTTGTCTGATTTGGGGATAGGGGTCAAAAACCAATCTAGTCTGGTGATCGCTAGTTCCTAACGAAGTGTATCGCAGTACAGCCTTTATGGAGACAGCGTGTCCTGTAGAGCACCGATAGGGCATGTCGGGAGAGAAATCTTTCGCTGCCCATTCAAACTCCGAAGGGATGCGCGTCGTAGAAGTAAAGGGACGGATTTACGTGGCGTAAGGCTCGTAATCAAGAGGGGGACAACCCAGACTGAAGTTAAGGTCCCCAAGTTTTTGCTAAGTGTCAAACTGAAGGGCGTATTTAAGCCAAGACAGCAGGGAGGTAAGCTCAGAAGCAGCTATCCTTTAAAAAGTGCGTAACAGCTTACCTGCCGAGCTTGGATGCCCCGAAAATGGACGGGGCTAAAGCAAAGCACCGATACTTCAGATTGTTATCTTATGATAACACATGGTAGTTAGGCGTAGGGATTGGGTCGAAGCAGGGCCGTGAGGTCCTGTGGACCGATTCCTATTGCAGATCCTGGCGGCAGTAACAGCATAGTGTAGTGAGAATCTACACCATCGCAAGCGTAAGGGTTTCCCGGCAATGCGTCGTCAGCCGGGAGTTAGTCGATCCTAAGATCAACCTCAACAGAGTTGATCGAACGGGAAACTTGTTAATATTCAAGTACCTTATAGGTGCGTTATAATCTAGCATACGCTTTCGGATAGGGCTTGCAGAACCATCGTTCTGTCTAAGCGTTCAAGAGTTGGGGAGTGTCGCAATGACGAGAACCAATTCGAGACGTTAATGGCTTGGCGTTAGCTGAGTTTGCTCGAGTCCAAGAGACCATGAAAAAATGTGTAGTGAGCGTCTTATAATGATCGTACCGAGATCCGACACAGGTGCGCTGGATGAGAAGTCTAAGATGTATCGGGTATACCGTAGGCGAGGGAACTCGGCAAAATAGTCCTGTACCTTTGGTATAAGGGATGCCTGCAGCGGTAATGTAGAATTGCCGTCGCAGGTCGCAGTGACAAGGGGGTCCCGACTGTTTAATAAAAACACAGGTGACTGCTAGTCCGAAAGGATGCGTATAGTCACTGAATCCTGGCCAGTGCAGGTACCTAAAACTTGGGTTCAACTGAGCTAAGGGCCTGTAAACGCCGGGAGTAACTCTGACTCTCTTAAGGTAGCCAAATGCCTTGTCGGGTAAGTTCCGACGTGCATGAATGGAACAACGAGGGCCCCGCTGTCCCCGCCTACAACCCGGTGAAGCCACATAAGCTGGACGAACAGTCCAGCATCTTCCATCGGGGAGAGAAGACCCCGTGGAGTTTTACTGCAGCTTGTACTTGTAGTATAGTTGGAATTGCATAGTGTAATCGGTAGCCATGCTGATCTCCTTCCGGGGAGATCGGAAGCGAAAGTGTAACACCGGTCATTTCTTGCAGTACCTCTTACCACATTCACTTGTGGGACAGGTGCAGGTGGGCAGTTCGGCTGGGGCGGCACCCCTTCGAAAAGATATCGAAGGGGCCCAAAGTTCAGTTCAGATGGGTCAGAAATCCATCGGAGAGGGCAAGGCCAAAAACTGGACTGACTGGATCTCCAAACGCACGGGATTCAGAGAAGAAATTCGGGCCTAGCGATCCATGACGTCCCCACTATTGGGGGCTCGTGGTGACAGAAAAATTACCCCAGGGATAACAGGCTCGTCGCGGGCGAGAGCTCCTATCGACCCCGCGGTTTGGTACCTCGATGTCGGCTTTTCCCATCCTGGCCCTGCAGCAGGGGCCAAGGGTGAGGCTGCTCGCCTATTAAAGGGGAACATGAGCTGGGTTTAGACCGTCGTGAGACAGGTCGGACTCTGCCTGATGGAAGCGTGGATACTTGAGGGGAAGTTGCTCCGAGTACGAGAGGAACAGAGCAGCGTGGCCTCTGGTTTAACGGTTGTCTGATAAGGCAAGCCGTGCAGCTAAGCCATTTAGGCTAACTCCTGAAAGCATCTAAGGAGGAAACCTATCCCGAGAAAAGGTATCCGGTCGTAAGACGAAGGGTGGCAGCAGAAGACTGCTTTGATAGAACAGCAGTGTATGCCCCAAGGTTCGCCGAGGGGCGAGCTGGCTGTTACTAACAACCCAATACATCAGTCAGTCATAATACATAGAGACTATACACGACACAATCATACGTCATCTCTTTTTTCAATTTTTCATTCTAAAATTGTATTCAGTGTAAACTATAGAGCGATCATTTTTATCTAATGCAGTATGTAATATGTTAGAAAAATGAGCAGTATAGAACGCATACAGATTCACTGTGATTGTGGTATCTGTGGTCATCATACGGAAAAAGAATGCATAGAAAAGGAATGCAAATGTTGTCTTAACTTTCATGTACGATCTGGACCAAAATCCAGTTCCCATGAAAAACGACTAAATTAGAATAAACAGAATTTTTGTTTTCTATTTTTTTCTAGCGGATGCTATATTGTAAAATAATGATTATTGCGATCAAAGATTTTGTGGAAATTACTTAAACACTAGTATGACTATCTACTATATTGTGACACAAGGAAGAAAACACCACTGTTCCGAATGTCATCGTGATTTTGTATGTGATAGTCAACAATGTCTACTTGAAATTGTTTACCCATGCTGTAATTGTGATTACAATAATCAGCATATGGTATCAGAGTACGTTAATGATCCAATTCAAGATACAATACTCTGTAAATGTAAAGAAAGGAAATGAAAAAACTGCCTGCCAATAAAACTATTCATCTTGGCGGGTTTGATGGAATTCTTGTTGTAG
Organism: Nitrosopumilales archaeon; assembly: GCA_007280335.1. Taxonomy (GTDB): domain Archaea; phylum Thermoproteota; class Nitrososphaeria; order Nitrososphaerales; family Nitrosopumilaceae; genus TA-20. Next base: position 35,008 of record QYQE01000046.1, read on the forward strand.
ATAAAGACAAAAAGAAAAAGAAATAAAATCATTATTGTTGAATTCCTGACTTATATGTGAGTCAAACTCTGCTTAAACATGTTAAAAGAAATCATCGCAAAAATAAAATCTTGCACTTGTAACAAGTCATCATCAAATGACATCAATGCATTAAAAGAATCTGAAGAATCAAAGAAACAATAGATTCTAACTCTTTTTTGTTTTACTGGTATAATACAATTAAATCAAATACGGGGAAATTCTATGTTCAGATATGGGTATTAGGACTGTATCTGAATATGTACAATTCTATCTGGGGCTGGACATGCAAAATAGTATTAGCCTTTCAAGTTTTGTATATAATGAAAAATTAGTAATGACAAACAAACTAGAAAATAGTTCATTAAAAAAAGAACAGATTATTCAAGGACTTAAAATTCTTGATGAAATCTTGACTGAGATACGAGCTGTTGGAGAACGTACAGTTATAGAAAAATATGCGAAATGAGTTGTGGCTAAAATTTGTTATAATTGGGCTTTCTACTGGCTGATTTATTGGGGAATCTTTAAGGTACGCAGGAAATCTACGACTGTATGAAGTGCGGAACCTCTTTCTTGATGGTAGAATGCTCTGAAAGGAAATAATGGTAAAATGACTGAAGTTTTTTACGAAAAATGTGTTGAAGGCCATTGGTATGATCCACGCATCAACAAAACAATTGATGTCTATACCATTACATATGAAATGTCCCAAAAGCCAAGTCGAGAGAAAATACTCACACTAGAACTCTTGTCAGATTTCAAAGGAGCTGGAGATTTTGATTATTTTGACGAAGAAAAAGTGGAATATGAAGAAGGCTTGCCAATATATCCTCAGATACAATTGGGGACTGCACACAGAAAGCAGATTAATGATGTATCATAAATCCGAAATAGATATTGCTAAATCTTTGATTAAATGTGTGATATATTGTGAACGAGAAAGAATTTGCAACTGAATCAGTTAAATTCTATTCAGAGCGACTCAAGAAATTAGATTTAATACTTGAAGATAAAAAACTCAACGAACACAAGAGAGTAGAATATCAAAGTGAAAAAGAATATTGTATAAAAAGAAAAAATTGGTACAAATTTACAAATTTGGAAAAATCAAATCCAAAATCTGCCTAAGATCTTTAATTGATAATTAATCTCTAGTAAACTTCAATTCAATCAATTCCATTAAATCGACAAGGCCAAAAATGCTCTCTATTGTCTCCTAGAATAATTATCAGTATCAACGGCAGAGATTATTCTGATTTTTTAGCCGAATGTGATTCACAGCATCTTACTCCTGAAGAAAAAATCCGAGAGATAATAACTTGTTATGTTATTCTGAGAAGAAATAGAAGAAAACTTCCACAAAAAATCTTGGATCCATTTCTAAATCCATTTGAAAGACATACGGGATCTTAACACTGGTTTTTCTGATATGCTATGTAATCACTTTACTTGGACTTTTTGTATTTTTTGGAGCTTAGAAGTGAGATGTTCCTTTTCTAATGAGAGTAATCGTACCTCATGTTTATCGCGTATTTCTTTTAAAGGGAAATGTGCTAGCATAAACTCGTTAAAACTTTCTAGCCCATTAACTTCTAGTTTTTTAAAAGCAGCTTCTAATACTTCAAGTGTATTATCAGTACCACAGTTACTACATTCCGTATTTCTTAAAATTGTAAATTTACAATCTCCGTTATAGCACTGTATCACATACTCATACTGCGCAAGAACTATAAAAATGACATGACCTACATCTCAAAACTGGGGCTTTTAACAAAGATGGATTTCTCTAAAATACTCAAATTAAAAAAAGATGTCTCTATGGTTATTTGAAAGTAATAAGCATAGAGTGAGCGATAATATTGTTTAGCCGATTAAGTTGGGCTAGAGTCTGTAATCGCTCGGGAGTAATCTCTGACACTTGTTTTTTGTGTATAACGTAATCAGTTTTAAAGATTAAATCCAAATTATTCTAGTGATTAATCAATTATAATTTAACACCTTTTGGAGGTATGGATAACTATGATTACTATAATGACTACAACAAATAGATATTGCTAAATCATCGTTTTATACAGACAAGAACATGAATAAGAAAGACGCCATCACTAAATCTATTGCGATCTACAAAGAGAGGATCAATCAGGCAGATGAAAAACTAAAAGAACAAAATCTAAGTGATAGACAACGAACTATGTTTGAATCTGAAAGAAAAATTGCCAGTGAAGAACTAACAAAAGTAGAAACTACAAAATAAATTAAAAATTTATTTTCTTATCTTTCTGAAATGCTAGTTATGAAAACTAGGTGTGAATTATTATGATTTATTGCAGATTGGTAATCTTCCGTGCTCAAATTGGAACGCAGTTAGTTGTTTTTCCTCTTCGGCCTCTGGGAATAATGTCTCATGATAACAAAATGAGACAGTGGATTTTATACAAGAATCATTTGAACTGAGTTGTTCCTTTAATCTTTCTTGTATGTTGTTACTTGCCCCAATGTATGTTGTCTCATGTTCTGAGCCTAGAAAATATACGCCTGATTTTATCGGAGATCTATCAATGTTTTCTTTGTTAAATGGCATCCAATCAGAATATGACATGATTTGATATTTCCCTGTCTGGCATTTAACAGATTAGGTCAGATGGTTTGCAACAATTAGTTGACGTAAAAACCATTTTCATTAAAGAGAATCATTAGTGCCCTTATTAGAGGCAAACACTAACTTTTCGTCATGAATATTTATGATAAAAAATCTGTACGTTGCTCCTAGTGTGATAGATTCGTAGGGGAAATTGATGCCGACGCAGTTGTAGTTTTACCAAAATGTGGTAGATGTGCAAATCCGATGCCCGAAGGTGATGACAAGGTACAATACACAGTAAGCAAGTTTAACCAAAATCCTAGGAGTCTAGTACCTGTAGATTCTACAGCTTGATTTTTTTAAAAAGTTTTGACTTTATTTGATTACATGATTGCTAAAATAATTTAAAACCTGTATTGTATGCAATAGTGATAATAACTGGAATAAAATAAGAGATCAAATGCCAATTTACTATTGTTTAGACTGTAAAAAAGTGATATTCAGCAAAGATCGTGATTATGGTCCTATCTGTCCACCATGCAAACAAAAAAGAAAACTAGAATCAAAATAATTTTTATTTCATTGAGAGCTGGTTAGTTACTCCAGTCCTTCTCCGACATAAACATCAGGGATGTGCAAACTCACACTACTCCACAGTATCAGTAGTGCAATGTTAGATTAAAAGCCTCGTATATTTTGCTGGAATCTTAGGTTAAGGCATTATTACACTTTGGACAAGTGGGAATTTCTGTACCAAATGATTGATTCTTTCTAGGTCTTGCTTGATATCCACACTTCATACATGATCCAGTTGTCTGCATAATGATTGCATTGATGGTCTTGCTTATGAGTTATATGGTATGTTATACACCTAGATGCGTTTTATCCATGATCACTTGTTTTGCATATTCTAAATACAGTATTTGTTTTTGATATGACATGGAATGTCCTAAATGTGGTTCTCCAATGGACAAATCTACAAAGGAGACAAAAACTATCTACACTTGTTTTTGCTGTAATACTAAAACCGAATCAGAGTGAAACTAGTTAAATCAAAGATTGTGTATTACCGTATGATGAAATTTGATGATTTTTGGAATTTATTGGTGGCAGAGCTTGCAACGCCTAAACAATTTGTAACCCAGACCAAGCCCTTTTCTGCCAAATATTCGGGAGGGCGAATAATGGTTTCCACCAGTGATACATTGTGGCCTATAGATAGATCAGCAATGAGACAGATTTGGACCAAGGCCATGTCTATGCATGAAAAGATGAGATTTGTTCACACAAATTATTCCCATGAGAACATTAGGACATCCTCGTATATTATTTCACTAATGAAGCACTTTGTTGTAGATGAAACTAAAATGGAATGATTCTGATAAATATAATAGAGTAGAGATCTATATCATCACATGGAAGAAAAAAAGAAGATGAAATCAAATACTAAAGAAGACTATAACAAGGCGTTGGCCTCAGACGATCCCACTATAATTACAGAGGAAGAAAAAGAACGATTGACAAGAGAAGCAATAAAGAAATTCAAATCATTATGATGAACATAGGCTGGGTAGTCACTGGCATGATCTTACTTGGAGCAATGACTGCATGTGCAGTTAGCTTGTATCTAAAAAGAAGAAGAGAACAAAACTTGTCATTAAACAAGTCTGATGATCTTAAGATCTAATCTTTAGAATGAATATCCCCGCCTAGATATTCCCCATTCTCGTCATAAACATAAAACACAGTTGCTACGCTTGGATGGGCTGCATCTTTTGAAGCGTTCTTAGTCATTTCTCTTGCTTTCTTGATTGCCTCTTCGCAATTATCAAGATCTTCTACTATCCAATGTCCCTCTCCTGGAATCTCAAACTTTTCTATTCCAATTATTCGAAATTTTCCTTTTGGAGGTTTAAGCTCAGGAAATTCTCTAAACACAGGATCTAATACAGTCTTATGTAATAAAAAGAAATTCGTAAACTTCCTGTATTGCAACAAGGAAAAGTAGTTGGGATTGTAACTGCCACAGATCTTGCAATGTTTCTTTCACCTACCGGAAAACCTGGTCTGACCGAATCCATACTTCATGCCATTACTAGAGAAAAGTCTAGAAAAAAATAACATTAAATTCAATCTAATCAATCAAATTGTGTGCGAAAAGGCATTTTTGGTATTTTATTATCTCTTTTTTTAGTTTTTTCAATTGCTCCATCATTTGCACAAACTACAAACTCTACATCACAAGATTTTACAACACTGCAACAACAAAAAAACCAAAACAATGGCCCGTTGTCATATGCTGTTTTTTATATCACGGAAAATGACAAATGTTCTGACGCTGAATACAAGAGCCTAAAGTTCTATCAGGTGATAGCACAAGAATACCTTGCCTTGTACCATGTACAATCTGACTTACAAGGTTCATTATGTATTCCTGAAAAGAGTTATCAACAATATTTTTCAGGATTATCGACATATACGCTACCAATAGTAATATCTGATAATACTGTAGGACAAAAACTAGTCAAGCAAGGATTCTATGGGATGTATGAAATGAGTGGAACAGGTACACAAGCAATCTATGTATGTTCTTGTGATACTCAAGTAGAGAGCTGGGCAGGTGCATGGGTTCTATCACATGAATTGTCTCACTTTGCACTACGATACTTTGGAGAGCCAGATACAATAGCAGTAAACTGGGTTCATTATATACAAGCACTAGTGAACCAGTGCCAAAATGGAGATTTTTCAAAGGTCTGTCCACAATATTCTGCGTCCGTATCTGCCCCTTCTGGAAATTTAATTCCTGTAATGGTGGTATATGGTCAAGGACCATCAAGTGACCTACCAAAAAATGCGCCTCAAAGTGAAGCCTTGATGACTACATCCAAAATAATTCCAGTCTCAAATCCTACATGCCAAAATAATCAGATCTGTGTTCTACCAGGTGATCATATCAAATACCAGATCACCACAGATACTAAAAACCAAACAGTACAATTTGATTTTGTAAATCCAACTGATAACAAAAACATTGCAGTCAAGACAACTGTAATACAAAATGGTACAACTGCAAGTGAATCTGATATACTTGATCTAACCAAATCGCTATTTACAAGACCAAGTGGACAAGTATCTAATTTTATGTACGTACTTCCAACTCCACTAAAATTAAACAGTGCATATCACAAAGAAATTATGCAATTCAATACATATCAAAGAAATGTTATGTCTGGACAAAATAATAATCAGTCAAATTCAATTCTAGTAGAAATAGACCAAGAGACTGGTATACTGGTACAATTGGCAATATTTAATGCTGTAAACACAAATGGCAAAGTCTCAATAAGTCAGACATCTTACAAATTGCTTGATGCCAATAAAATCCATTCTTCTGACGTTGTAATTAATTCTACGTCAGTTCCATTCTGGATAAAACAAAATGCAAAATTATGGTCAGACGGTTCAATATCTGATAACCAATTTCTCCAAGGGGTACAATACCTGATAAACCAAGGAATAGTGAAAACTCCCCCAAATAATTCTGGAACAAATTCTGTCTCTAAGATGCCGTCATGGGTAAAAAATAATGCCAAGTACTGGTCAGACGGTTCTATAACTGATGATGAGTTTGTACAATCAATCCAGTATTTGATTACAAATGGAATAATTCATGGCTAATTTTTGAACTATTTTTTTTACAAAATTGGAGTCATTTATAGATTCAAAATTTAGGCATGATATGACTATCTTTTTAAATTGCAGACAAAGCAATCACAACAATGCCCAATAAAATTACACTAAACATTGACAAGGCAATCTATACTGAGGGAGAATATGTGAAAATAAAATTGGATTATGAGTCACTTACTCCAAAAATTGCAATGCACCTAGTTGTTTTAGATCCATCTGAAAAAGAGATGTTCAGTGAAGATCAATTCATCAATTCACAAAAGGGTTCTTACTCAAACGTACTACGATTTGATACAAAACAATGGAAGATTTCAGGCAGATACAAGGTTGCCGCATGGGATCAAGAAGGAACAAGAAAAGAAGTTTTTTTCCAGTTCAAGGCAAAGACCCTCTAAATGTATTGTATCTACAAGGCTATGATTTTTGTATACTGATTTGATATTTGTAATCACTATAGTGATTGTTTCAAATGCTACTGCCTTTCTTATTCTGATAATGAATGATGGACATTCCTATTATTGTTGAAGTGGTTGTAAGTAAGAATCCAGCTGTCGGAAATACAGATAACAGTGACAACATCGAAGTTCTTCCCTCTAAGCACCTATTTGCAAGATTCAAAAATATTGATTTGAAAATTACTTTACCATTCCCTTGAGCTTCTCTGGAGATGCATTCATGATCTCATCTTTTGTGTATACTCTGTTCAATTTCTTTTTGAGTAATACGATGCTCATTCCTCTTGGTATTTCTTTTCTTGAACTCAAATAGCTAAGATACTGCTCTTTTTCTTCTTCTGTACAAAATACTGTTTCATAATTACTAGACACCCAGATTTGCTCGAATGATTCCTTGCTAATTATAATCATGCCATGCATACGCTTTAGAATCTATAAGGAATTGCGATATATTGTTCAGTAACAATGTTACTTTCATTATATGTAGATGTAATTGGACACTTTTTGGTAGGTACTAAACTAAGGCTGGTAAACCTGCCACTCTAATTGGGCTGATTTTGAGATTCTATTATATCCCGGATAGGTTGCCTCTTTGCGATGCAACTTCTCGATGACCTGATGAAAGCAAAGATAGTAGCTTTGATTCTAGATAAAAAAACTGAGTTGGCATTGGAGAAACTAAGTGAATTGTATAAAGTTGACACTCCTGAAATTGTGGTGGGTACAATCAAAAAGAAACGAAGGACCGTTTATGCAGTATATGTCGTACAAGAAAAAAAAATTTACGCACTAAACTCTGACATTTTCTATAACCCTTTTGTTATTTTACATGAATACTATCATCATATTAGATCAAAGTTTGGAACTCATCGAGGTTCAGAAAAACATGCTAACCTGTATGCACAAGATTTTATAGACTCATACATGAAAGTCGTAGAAAAATTAAATCAGAACAAGACACAAATAAGAAACTGACGAGAAATCTTCTAGTATTTTTCTGATGAAAACCTTCGACAGTCTTATCTATTAGCATCATATAATTCAAGTATCATGGATCTTTTCAAAAAGAAATTCAAGTGTGAACAATGCACTATGAAATTAACATCATATGATGATTTGATAAAACATGTGCGACATGAACACCATCATGAAATTGTAAAGTGTGGTGAATGTGGGAAAGAGTTTATTCATGAAAAAGATAGACTACATCATTCAAGAGAAGAACACCAGAAAAAAATGGAAGGACGTATTCATAAAAGTGATCACAAACATGAGAATGAATCTACTTCCCCACAAGATGAAGTAGATGCACATATGAGAAAATTTAGCGATAATCTCTAAGTATTACTGTTGACGGATGATTCACCATGATGCACAAAATTGACAAACTAAAATTTTTGTATCTCTCAATCCTTGTTATACTGATTGGAATATCATATTCACTTGTTTCAATCATGGATGTTTATGCATCTTGTACTCTTGATGCAAACTGTGGTACAAGATATGTCGCTTCAAGCGATTCACCTTCCATAGTGCTATCCAGAGATGTTTTTTCCACTGGTTCCAAGGTTGATATTTTAATTCACGCACCTGATTTTAACTCAAATTCTTATGCAATAGATACAATAGGTGAGCAGGAAAGCAAGGTAATTATTTCTACTAGAGGCAGTAGTATCCCGTACAAACTCGTTGAGACCGGATTTGATACTGGAGATTTTGCAGGATATGTGATTCTATCTTCAACTACCTCAACATGTTCTCCAGTTTGTGGCCCGACGGATGGCTATTTGGCTGCAAGCGGTGACGATGCAATAACTGTCTCACTTGTTTATTCTGATGGCAGTACTGTATCATCCACCTCATCTGGTTCTACCGCAATGGAACATACCACAATACCTGAATTTCCATTTGTACAAATTGCATTAATTGTAGGTATGTTGTCGATTATCTTCTTCTCTAGGCTGAAAACAAATTCTCTAAAATAACTATTCTTTGTGTTTTGCTACTATCTGATATCCAACTTTGTGGATTATAGTCTCCAACATCATGCGCAAGTCACTTCCCCTTCTATAGTCTCGAGAATACGGACCTACTGTTGTTCTCTTACCTCGCGCAAGTTCGTATCCTTTAACGGCTGAATCTTTTCCAACTATTCCAACACAATTTCCGCCATATCCTCGAATTGCAGAAAAACATGGAATGTCACTTGGTCCATCTCCCAAGTATATCATGTGTTCAAAAGGAATCCTTCTATCTACACGCTTTACTGCATTATTTACAAGATATGGTTTTTTTCGCAAGTCAATTCCCGATATTCCCTTGTTGATTGCATACAGGAATTTAGTTTTTTCAGTAAATGTAACACTTGATTTTATTCCAGTAATTGTACCATGCATGTCTGTTGTAAACCTTCCAGCAAATATGTCATCAAAATATTTTGTAAGAACACTACCTTTGATTAGATCCTCAATTCCAGATGATATGATGTAACATTCTAGACTTATGCCTGCTTTAACAAAATCCTTATTTTGTTTTATCATTGATTTTAATTCTGGTATGAATTCTGGTACTCCTTTGTATGGTTCAACATGTTCTCCAAGTGAAGATAGTTTTTCATTAGTATCTTGTTCAATATGGCCAGACTTCATCAATTCTACAATCTCATTCATGTATGCTAAAGGCGGATCCCATCCTTGAGAGACCATTTTTGATATGTTTTCCCAAAATAATTTCTGAGATAATCCATTATAATCGAGCAAAAACCCTGTGGTATCTGGAGCAAGTGTCTCATCGCAGTCACAAATTATTGCTATGATATTTTGATTCAACTTGAGTATATTTTATAGAGACGGTTGATATCTTTATTCATTGCCTAATTTATCAATACATACAAGAGTCTAAAAAATGAAAAATGCACAGTGTAAAAGATGTCTAAACAAATTTCAAGAAAAAGAGATCTACACAATCCAACAATTTCAGTATAGGAAATCTCCTTCATATGATTGGACAAAAGAATTCTTTGATGGGTTAAAGATCGGTGAATGGGATTCTTTTTGTGAGGACTGTATGAAATATTATGCTGACATCTCAAATACTGCTTGGCTGAAATCTTGCAAGTAATTTTTTCCTAACTCTTCAAATTGTTATCCAAAAAGGAGAGTGTCTTGTTCCACGCATCGTTTGTTTCCTTGGGTGCATAATTTGCACCAGATGGATTTGCAAACGCATGACCTAAACTGGGATAAATATGAATTTCATTTTTTATTCCCATTGTATCAAGTGTGGATTTGAATTCTCTTACTTTGTCCACTGAAATTGATTGATCTTTTTCTCCATAAAATCCAAGAATAGGCCACTTGATTTCAGATAACTTGGTAACATTTGTTACTGGTTGCCCATAGTATATCACGGTGGCATCTACCTTATTGCCACTTAATGCATAGTTTAATGATTGACTCCCACCAAAGCACCACCCTATAGTTGCAATTTTGCTTACGTTATAGTTCTGCCTGAGAATGTTTGATGCAGAATTTATGTTTGACATTCCCTTTTCATTATCAAAGGAAAGCATTAGTTTTCTTGCCCCATCTGGAGTTGTTGCTACCTGTCCTGCATACAGATCAGCCGCTAACACCACATACCCGTGAGAAGCAAGCCCCCTTGCCATGCTCTTGATGTTGTCATTTAGACCCCACCACTCATGAATCAATATTGCTCCTGGAAAATTACCTTCTTGATTTGGTCTTGCAATGTACCCCGTAGTGTTTTCAAAGTAATTTACCGACTCTGTCTTAATCTCCAAAGATCCACCGTCAAACATGTCAGAGTTCTTTGTACCTTCTTTGGCATATTCTGGAAGTACATGAATTGCCCAACCTCTTTCAATTAGTACCATCATGCTACCTGGTGTAACACATGCAGGACTTCCGTCACTTTTTTTCATGATTAATTGTAAATTGCTTTGGCACACAATATTGTTTATTGGAGTATTCATCTTGAATTGTTGCAATGGGGACATGTGTGAATTTGGAGACATCGCATGGACATAATTTATCTGATGAAACGAAAACCATGATGACAGTAAAACAAGTGCAAACAATATGACAAATAATCTCTGACGCATATTTTTTGTAGAATAAAATAGAATTTAAAGTTGAAGTAAACGATCTTAATGTCTTAATGAAGTAATCAGTCCTTATTAGTGAGATTACTGATTATGATTATATGTATACAAGACTAGTTCTCTTATTTTTTTGCATAGGGTTGGCATGTGTGATTACTCTGTATGCAAACGCACTTTCGACAAATTCGTTACCAAATTTGAAAGAAAGTAAAGGACTTGTGGTAACTGTACGAACTAACTCATCTTTTGCAGCGGGATATGATAGTCATGCACAAATATCGTGTCATAAAGATGAAACTCTGACAGGTGGCGGATACAAGACTGGTTTCAAAGAGGGACTATCTGTTTATCAAAATGGACCTTCTAAAGATGGAACGTACTGGTTTGTTTCTGCTCGATATACGCCAGGTATATACAAAGGCCAAGCTCCTCCACTTGAAATCTATGGCATGTGTATGAAGTTTATGCCTTGATTTTTTATTTTTCTGATTGATACTCTCTCAACATCAATATTTTGTTCTAAACTCAATCCGCTGTGAGTTTATTCTACTATTTTGTTTAATTTCATGACATTAATGTCTATATTCTGGAGATCTCCATTATTTGCAGATGCAAGTCATGAGAAAAACCAAGTCTAAAGAAAAGAGGCTGGGCGACAGTATTGACTATAGAGAAATTTATGAAAGTTCCCCAGTTCTACAAAGAACAATGGATAGAGATGGTTTCATAATGTCATGTAATTCTGCATATGCAAAAAAACTGGGTTATACAAAAAAGCAGGTTATTGGAAAATCCATATTTGATCATACCGCACAAACCAGTATCAATGTATTAAAATCTGAATTAAAACAATGGAAAAAAACTCAGGAAATAACAAACAAAGAAATTTGGCTAAAAAGAAAAAACGGGAAAATATTTCCTACTCTGCTTAGCGGAACAAGTGTTTATGATGTAAAAGGTAAGCTAGTCGGAAGAACTGCCTCACTGATAGATCTTTCTGAGATTTATAATGTGAGGGACAAAATACAGGCAAAAGAAGAACTAGTATCAAAACAGCTAGATGATCTTAAGAAATTAAATCTGATTAAAGATGAATTTATGGCCATGATAACACATGAGCTAAAAACTCCGCTTGCACCGATCAAAGGCTATGCCGACATATTGCTTTCAGAAGCTCTAGGTCCTCTAAATCCCACTCAAAAGGAAAGACTAGAAATTATTCGCTCTAGCTCAAACTCGCTTTTGAAATTAATTGCTGATATCTTGGATTCACAAAAGATTGAGCTTGGACAGTTAGTATTGCACAAGGAAATACAGAGCCTGTCCCAAATAATCACAGAAGCAATAGATAGGATGAAGCCAAGTGCTGAGAAAAAGGAAATTGTAATTACCACTGATCTCATGTCTGCACTCTTTTGTTATTGTGATAAAATAAGAATACAACAGGTATTGACAAATTTAATTACAAATGCTTTAGACTTTATTCCAAAACAAATGGGAAACATACTGATAAAATCCTATAAAGAAGATGGCGTGGCAAAAATCATAGTAAAAGATAATGGCATTGGAATAGCCAAAAGTGATCTTGAGCAAATCTTTGTTAAATTCTACCAAGTAGATACCAAAGCAACACGAGAACACGGGGGAACTGGCCTTGGATTGTCAGTCTGTAAGGGAATAATTGAGAATCACGGCGGAAAGATCTGGGCAGAGTCTGAAGGAAAAGGAAAGGGTACAGCAGTTCACATCTTGCTTCCGATCGAGGATATTTCCAAGCCACTCAGGTCAGTTAGATAGTTTTTTGCATTTCCAGATTGGAATCGATCTTTGTTAAAATATTCCATTTTTGTAAAATATCTTGTATAAAATAACAGTCATACTTTTATCAAATACACGCATCATTTTTCTATATGAGTGAGACAAAAAAAGCTCTAGTAACAGTAGCAGTAGAAGGCACTTTGCTTAAAATGGGAGGAATTCCACTTTTAGATGAAGTAAATTCTAGACTCTACAAGAAATTCAACTCATCTGTTGCAGAATGTTACGAACATCCTGAATATCTAAAGGAGGTATTGCAAGAAGTTTTTGGTGAAGCTCATCACGAAATAACAAAAACAATTGTAAAAGAGTTGACTGCATTTAATTACGATGATAAAGTTATGCAGTTCATAGAAAAGGTAAATTATTGATGCGGTCTTACAAAAAGAATTGCGATTAAAAAAACCACTTGTTCTTTCATTGATTGCAGTCGCAGTATCTCTAATTGTTGCCAATTTGATGGGAAAAGAAACTGCAATATTGGTGGGAAATTTGGGATATACTCCAATTACAATATCGCTAACATCTCTTACTATAGTTATGGCAATCAAGTTTCGTGCAAAGAGTATTCATGGGATTGCTTGGATTATGTTTCTTGCATGTACTATATCATGGATGGTTGCAGAACATATGTGGAGTGTAGAAGAACTTGTATTGCACGTAAAACCATTTCCATCCAGTGCTGATATTTTCTATGTGTTAGGATACATATTTTTAATTTTATTTACCATCTACTACCTGAAAGTGGTAAAAAAAGCCATAACCAAAAAGATGATTCTAGTGTCAGTTGCTATTTCTATCGCACTATTACTTCCCTCACTTTACATGACTCTATATGAAAACTCTGATGTCATTGGAATTGCATTTTTACTTGCGTTTGCATATCCTGTATTGGATTCCATTGTTCTAGTGCCTGCTTTGATTGGAATAATGATGTTCTTCAAGGGTGAAGTGAACAAAATGTGGACATTTTTTAGCCTAGCAATTGTATCTCTTGCCGCAGGAGACACTGGATTTCTTTTAACAGAAATGAATGGAAGTTACTATACTGGGCATCCTGTGGAAATATTACTCATGTGGTCCTATGTTTTATTTTTATTTGGGGTGTATTCGCAATACATGATGTTTTCTAGCAAGAAAAATTTCTTTGAGGATAAAAAAGAACTCAGATAAATTCATAATGTAAAATTATAATTTACATCTATATGTAGAAACAGTCTAGTTGAAAAATTTTATTCTTTTTTTGTATTTGTGATGGATTTGGTTATTTGAGAAATTGTTTTATTAAATGTCTTCTCAATGGTGGAATGATTTTGTATTACTTGAAGTGAATTTTTGGAATTTTCAAATGGCTTGCAAATGTGGTTTCCACATATTTTGACATTTCCTGGATTTATGGAAGTGTGACGTATATTTGGCGGATGATCAGATAGTATCCATCCTTTGGTTGCAGATGCACTTGAGATCATAGGTGCAAGTATTATTATCGAAAAAATAAAAAATACCATGAATGACTTTATCATCTTCACAAGATGTTAAAATCACTCTTAATAATAAATTAGTATAAAGGATAAGCAATACTTAATAGAACTTGTGGGAAATAGGGTGTTATTTCATAATGTAGTGGCTTGTCATTTATGATATCTGAAGTGTGGAATTGTCTTGATATCTTGTTCTTAAAATAGGCCAATAAAATATTATTCCATATGACAAGTAACGATCACAATTCTTGGTATAGTATAGGTAATGAAAGAGCAAAAGAAGGAGATACCGAGGAGGCATTAATTGCATATGACAAGGCACTTGAGCTAGATCCAAATCATGTCAGTGCTTGGAATAACAAGGGCATTACCCTATCACGATTAAAGAGATTTGAAGAGGCCATTATGTGCTATGATAAGGCAATTGAGATTGAACCTCAATATGCTAATGCATGGTATAACAAAGCCAATGCTCTGAGAAACTTTGGGCAGTCTCTAGTTGACAAGGCAAATGATGACCGTACTAATGCTCCAAAAATAATTAACAAGTCAATTACACTATTTGATTCTGCAGAAAAATGCTATGATAAAGGAGAATCTCTCTCAGAAAAGAAACAATGAATCTTGAAAATATATGTACAGAAATATTAAAATCTGACGCAGAAATCCTCATGGTTGCGGTATCTTATAGGACAGACACTCATTATGAAGAAAAAGAGGGAACTACAAGTCTGCAAACAAAAGAAAATGTTGAAAAATCTCTTGCAGATGCCGCACTTAGATGGGTGACTAGAAGATCTCACAGAACGCTTGGTGAACCGCTTTATGCCATGGCAAAATATGAAAAAGCCAAACGAATTACGATTCCACTTGGCAGATATGGTATTATTTTATGTGCTATATTGCCAGACTCCGATGCTGAAAAAATAGCTTCAAAATTAATACAAATTGCAAAAAAATACTCTGAGTAGTTTGTTCTCTTGTTGAAAATACTGGTTATTCATCTAGTGTCAGAATAGAAATATGATGTGTTATCCCCCGTAACCTGAATTTCCAACAAAGCTTGCACTAGCTGGAGTTCGATATTCTTTTGTTATCTCGATTCCTTCATTTGTGGTTACTTTTACGACCTTTAATTCGCTCCCAACTGGCGGGGAGAGTGAAACCTTTTCTCCTGGATTTAATTTGGGAATTATATCTGGTTTTGCAGTTCCACCATAGTTTACAACAATATTAGTCAAGGTGTCAGTGCCGATATTTTTTATTGCCACATGTGTCTCTGTTCCCATCTCGTCTGAAATCATAATTGGATCAACTGAAATATTGTATTTCTCTGATGTGCTAGTTATGGGTAGAAAATTTGTTACAAGGTATATGATTATGGCTAAAAAGCCTCCTGCTACGACTAGTGCAAGAAGGGGTTTTTTCAACTAGTATAGTTTAATTTCTAAATATTTCAATGATGCTGTTTTGAAATCTATTTATCATTGGGCATGGAAACTGAAAACAAACTTCTGTAACTCACTAGTTATAATTGAAAATTAATTGTTATTTTCTAAATTTATAAAATATTCCTATTAGCACAAATGGTATTATTCCAAGCAAGTATGCAAAAGTATTGTTTCTTAACACTGAAGACATTGCCAACTCTATTCCTAAAAATAGAGTAACCATTGCAGGCACTAGGCCATATAGTGTAAATCTGTGACTTCTTTTTTTGAATTTTTCAAAATCAATGTATGGGTATTCCAAATGGTGATAAATTACTGGCATGATAAAAAGTGAGATTGACACAGTAATTGATGATATGGCAATTAAAAGAATTATTTTATTTTCAGGTGTAAAATTGGAAGAAGAACTAACTGATATAGTTAACAAAAACCCAAACAAAAAACCTGCAAATGTTGTTAACAGTGCACTTTCTCTAATTATAGTTCCGTAATCCTTGGTAATCTCATCACTAGGTTTCTTTTCATTATCGTCTGACAAATGTTTTACAATGAGTTTTGATGTCATGGCACAAATGAGGGTTTCTCTATACTATAATTTTCAATCCAAACTCGGTTTACGCGTTTTTTGAAATCTTTGTTTGTGGTGCAAGTACTGAAAGACTATCATACTGTGTCCATCCCGTGGATATGGCCCACTTTGTTAGGTGAACCAAGTTTCCCTTGGCAACTTCTGGATATAGTTTTTGCAAATCCTTTCGCTCTTTCCATATTGACTGTAAGACACTGTTCAAGTATGCTGGAACTTTTCCAGGTGGAATTAAAGGTGAAAGACGCTTATCTTGATTCCATCCGGTAGATGTAGCCCACTTTGTCATATAGATCATGTTGCCTCGAGCAACTTCTGGATATAGTTTTTGCAAATCCTTTCGCTCTTTCCATATTGCGTGCATAGTACTATTTGATATGGGAAATGATTTTGAAATTAAACTTGTTTTAGATGATGTCTTGGATACTGCATCTGAGCTTTTTTCTACTACTATTATGCCATTTAGCCATGGATGTAATTTACAAAAATAATTATATTTCCCTGGTGCCGGAGACATTTTAATTTCATTTCCTGGTGCAAGGTATGTGTTTTTAAAAAGATTGTCGAGAGATAAGGTTCCATCTGCATTTATCTTTCCGCTGAAAATTGTGTGTGTAGTGATATCATTATTTTTCCAAGAAACTATTGTTCCTTGTTGTACGTCTACGACTGAAGGATCAAAATCTATTTTACTTGATTCTGAGAATGCTCCATATGGAATATTGACGTACGTAACTTCTTTTGTAATGTTGGAGATTGTTATTTTAAGCGAAAGAGGTTTCTCTTTTAAATCACCTTGATATTTTGCATCTAGTATGTATTTGCCATCTGAATATGTTGTTGGAATATCAAAAGTACCACTAAAAATACCAAATCTGTTTAATAAACTATTGAAATTCGCTACTATGTTTTTGGAAGGGTCAATAATTTGAATATTTATTCTACTAGCTTCATTGTAATGGTCTAGTGCCTTTCCTGTGAAATTGATTGTCTGACCTTGTTTATACGAAGATTTGTCTATGCTAATAATCATGGCATCACTAGAGTTTTTAATATTATTTGACTTGAAGTATCCTGTAAATTCGTTAGATGTCTGACTTCCATGAATCACTAGTACTAGAATTATGGGAAGTACTAGGTAGACGATCTTCTTCCTTATGATCACATCTGTGATTTATGGGATTGAATGAAATACATATCTTGACACTAGTAGTCAAACGGCGTCAGAACTAGTCTATCTCATTGTAGTAAAAATGACCAAGATGTGCTTGAGATGATAGTTTTAGTGGATATTATACACTGTTTTGATTCACTGACAATGATTTTCTTTTATGATATGCCACATGTTGAATAACTCCTAATCCAATAATTGCCGTAAAGGCTATTAGAATTGATTTTCCCGTAATCAGTTTTGTAACATATCCAACTTGTGGTACTATGTATGCTAGCTTGCCGATGTATTCTTGTTTTGTTATTGGATAGTCCAATCCGACTATGGACTCTGAGCTTTTGTCTCCCTTTGTCTTGATACTAGATGGCTCTTTGGAAAGTATCTCTACGACTCTATGAGCTAGTACTTCTTGATGCGTTCCTGGATTATAGAAAACTATGACATCGCCAACTTTTATGTTTTCAATTGGAATGTTAGAGTCTATTACTACTACGTCATAGATTCTTAGGTTTTGTTCATTTGCATCTGTTTTTACAGTGTATGCAGAATATTGCATACCTGGAACAAAATTTAGCACCACGAATATTATGATTGGAATCAAAAATAATACTAGACCAAAAGTAAAGCACTTTTTTGCTTTGTTATAATCTGTTTTTTTCAATACAAAATAAGAGATTGTACCTCCTATAATGTTGAAAAAAAGCGGCAAATAGTACCACAAGGGGCTTGTCTTGATATATATTTTTTTTCCAAGATCTTTTTGAGACGACTTTGTAACACTTTTTGTCTCTTCGATTAGTCTTGGAACAGACTCATTTTTGATATTTTGAGAAATCTGTGCCTCAAGATATCTCTGATCAGATGAATAGATCTTTTTTCCAGCCTTGATAGATGTCATGATATGATCAAGCCTTTGAAAATCTCCTATACTTGAATCCATTAGGTGTTGAATTGCTTCTAATAGACTCTCAGACAATATTTATCAAAAATTTATCAGTTTTTATGAGTATATTGCTATTCATCAATCGATTTTGATTCTATAATTAACAATGGGGATTCAAAATAATGTATAATAAATGGTCACAAATCAGTTGACACGTGTCTGTAGATATATCACTGCCTAATTTTATGGAATGTAAGGTTATTCTACCCAACGCCTGCTGGGTTGAAGCTCAAAATGATCAAAAAGATTCTGTTATTTTAGTATCAGTGCCATGTGATGACACATCATCAATTATCCTAATAGATTCTAGTGGAAAAAGAAGCGAGTTGTGTTTTATGATTGGGTCTGTTGTAAAAATTGAGAATAATAAATTGTTCTATAACAAAAACAGACTAGAAGACTGTGATTCTGAAGAATAAAATTTAACTCAAACTGTAACTTTTACGCGAGATCTAGTTATGATAAGATATGTGAGAAAAATGATAAATGCCACATTTACAAATAATGTAAACGGATTGATTAGAGACTCTTGTAGTGTTCCATATGGCAAAGGATTAGTCCAGAATGTATCTGGGGATTGGTAAATTTTTTGCCAATAGGACATTGACGTAACAGCATGAGCAAATAGAAAATGTATCACAAAAGCAATTTTTATTTTTCTATTCTGTATATTTTTTATGAAACTACCAAATCCATATGATGCAATAAAAATAATGGAGAGCAAAAACGGTAAAAGATATCTCTCTAATGAAAAATCTCTTGCAATCATGAGTGTTAGAATGAAAGTGCTCACAAACCACGAAAGGATCAAAATCTCTGATTTGCAGTCTTTTGATTTTCTTATCTTCTGAATCAAATATGTAAATCCTATGAGGAAAAAGATGGTAATTGGAATGCTAGAATTGGTAGGTGGATTATTCCATCCTAAGTTAAAAGTTGAATTTGGATATGCTCCTGGAATTTGATGCTCTATGGGACTTGGAAATAATGTATAGTGAAAAAGTGATAGTATTCGTGTAGGCTGTACTCCTTGGATGGTGGGATATGCTATGAACCACACATCTCTGTTATAGTTGTCCATATCTGACTTTATTGTTTTAATCTGGCCAAGTGGATCTTTGTAAAATCCAGGCTGTGTTAGCAAAAATGAAAAAACTGATAGCGCAAAAAATACAGAAATAATTAATATTGATTTTAAAATTTTTTTTGTATTGCCATCGGTTTTAGTTGAACCAAAAAAGTAATTTAGAGTTATAATTGTGGCAAACAGTGGAAGAAATTCTATTGATAATATCTTTGAAGTTAATGCGCATCCAAATGAAATTGTACTAAAAATAAAATATTTTATTTTTAGATGGCCAGATTTGAAAGAATAAAGCAAAAGTAACAGCGCAAACATGCTAAAGAAAACGTAATGCACTTCAGTCATTATTGTCCTGCTATACCATACCCAAAGATTGTAAAACAGAAAAAGAAGAGAGAACACTATTCCGATATATCTGTTAAAGAGAATTTTTCCGACCAGAAAAGCAACAACTATGGTTAACGCGCCAAATACTGGTGAAAGTAAGCGTCCAGCTGCCATTTGTTTTACTGTAGGTGCATCATGAAAATTGTAACAAGTAAACCAATAACAAGACCAATCGTAGAAATTCCCCGTGTCCTGATCTGTAACACTTAGGGGAAATCCAATCAAAACCATGCGCAGTGGGCTATATGTTGCTCCATGTGCAGGTATGTGGTACAAAGAATTACAGTTATCAATTGATGTCAAGCATGAATTTACAAGATCGCCGTTGTTTATCTGATAAATGTAATTTCCTGCCCATCCAAGATAATTAATTTCGTCACCATGTCTTGGCTGCCCTTCTAAATTATATCCATAAATCAATAGGGCGCCCAAGAATAAGGCTAGCGGTATAATGTAATCTGACTTTGTAGAAACAATCTGTGTAAAATTCATTAATTATTCCTCATGTCTTTTGATTATTTTTTGTATTAGATTGATATCTCTATCTGTTGATGGTAAAAGCATGGATCTTGACAAGAGAGACAGTTTTTTTCGATTTTTTTAATTGGAATACATAAATTACTTATATAAAAAATTATGATCTAAATGAAGTGTTAGATACTCCATGGCCTCTTTTCTGCATATAATAAAAAGTATGTTTGACCTATGAGGTAAGTTTTACTATATTGATAGACAAGTGGTTCGATCTCCCATAGTATCGTTCCTAATGAAATTTCTTCACTTCTGAATTGGTCTACTAAATTAAGAAATGTTCTTTTTTGTTTCTGATCCAAGTCGTTTGAAACATGTCCGAAAATATGCATTAAAACATTGATATGTTGTTTAATTGTAGGTGGAGAAGACAAAGCATGCCTTAGGTTGATTTCATAATCTGTAATCAATTCATTAAGCGACTTTTTTTGGTGGTTTGCAACAATGTTTCCCAACATTAGCAATTTTTCTTGACTATGAACCATCAATAAAAATTTGTTATTGGTATGAAAAATTACTAACTTATTTTTTGTAATCTCATTTTTTAAATTCTCAAATCTGCCTAATACATAATTTACTATCTCAGCCTCCTTCAATGCTGGTTTTTCTATATTTTTTGAATCCAAAATTACCTTGAATTATTTTCGTGTACAATCATTAAAAAGCTAGATATGGAAAAAATGGATTTAGCACTAGGAATATGGCCTAAAGAATTTTAATTTTCATTAAAAAATTCTATTAAAATTTATCAAATAATTGCTAGATTTTTGAGTTTTGCATGTAATGATCAATCCCATAATTTGGAATTCATAAACTTGTTTATATGACAAATTAGGCATAGCACAAAAAGATGATGTCCGAAAATTTAGAAAATAGGGCAGGCTCTCATAGAGTTACACTTCGACTGCCAAATTCTGTTTCATCTGTATTAAAAAAAGAAGCAGAAAAAAGAGATCTTCCGTTGAATGCACTTATTACAAAAATTCTTTTCAAAAATGTCTCTTTTGATATGCAAATTAATGCATTACCAGCAGTAACCATGTCTGATTTTCTTTTTTCAAGAATGATTGATAAGATACCTGATTCAGATCTGGAGGAGATTGCTAAGGAAGGGCCCGACGCAATAAAAAAGCTTTTTGCCATTCAGGGTATTGAATACAAATTAGATGAGATAATTGAGAACCATTTTGTTGTGATGAGTAAATACTGTGGGTGGTTTAGTTTTGGCAACACTATTAAAAATGATAAATATCGATTAATTTTTGAGACCCAGTTGGGCTCTAAATGGATGCAGTTTATCATACTGTATATAATAAATATTTTAGAATCACTTCGTATTCATATAGAATCCAAAACTGTACATGATAATGTTGTAATTTTTAGTTTTAGCAAAAAAAATAATCTCTAATAATAATTTTTTATATCTTATGACTGTGATATTTTATTTCCCCTAGTCACTTTTGGTACTTTAGTTTCAATTTGATCTGATGTAACTGGATGTGTTTCAAATTTTGTAATTGGTAATTTTACTGTAAATGTTGTACCTTTGCCAACTTCTGTCTTGACTTCTATTATTCCTCCATGCTGTTCAACAATATTTTTACATGATGGTAATCCAAGTCCAGTTCCTTCTTGTTTTGTTGTAAATAACGGATCAAATATTTTAGGTAGGACGTCATCAGGAATTCCTTTACCGGTATCTTCGATTTCAATTTTAACAAAATTATCTTCTTCAATTAATCTCACGTTGATAACTCCGGGACCTTTGATTGACTGTTTAGCATTGAGCAAAAGGTTCTCAAAAACAACTTCTATTGCATTAAAATCACACATTGCCATTATGTCATTTTTTGGCAGATTTACCTTGATTTCATCCGTAAAATCTAATTCTCCAACTGTAGCAAGTAGTATTTTTTTAAGAGATGTCGCCTCTAATCGAAGAGATTTTGTATTGACAAAATCCATGACGTTATCAATTTGATGGGTCATTCTAAAGACTGAACGGTCAATTCTGTCAAAACTGGATGCCACTTCCGGTTTTGTCTCATATTTGTGTCGTATGATTTCCAACGAATTTCGTATTACACTCAAGGGATTTCTAAGATCATGAGCCAATCTTGCAGCCAACTCGCCTATGGCATAAACCCTTTCAGTTTTAATTAGCTTGTTTTGCTGGTCCTTTATTTTAAAAGCCATACTTTCTACTTCCCGTCCTAGAATTTTCAGCTCATTGTATCCTTTTGATTGACTTTTTATATCAAAATTTCCTTCCTTGATTTTTTTAGTCTGTTCATGAATATCGATAATTGGATTTATGACGTTTCTCCTAAATGCAATAAATGTCAGAAAGATGATAACTCCAAAAATTGCAGCGCTAAATGCTGTAATTATAAATATCATCCAATTGGTATTATCGATATACACATTAATCAAATCCATTGCAAGGTAGACCTCAACTACCCCGTATACCTGACCTGAATTTGTTTTTAGTGGAATGTATATCTCCATCAATTCTCCATTTCCTTGTTCTGCAACATTATCTGAATCTCCAACATAAGAAATTCCTGAAACCTGTTGACCGCTTAATGCCGCATTTAGTTTGTTATTATTGTAAAATGATTTTCCTACTATTCCAGTGTCATCTGAATATACTACTATATGATCAGTACTCCACATCTTTACCGTAACTATTTCTGGAGAATCAATCGCATTTTCAAAATTAGTAAATAATTGCTGATTGGAAGAAATATTCTTTGAATTAAAATTATTTTCGTTTAGAGCATAAGACGTTGCATGATTTTTTACAGTGTTGCTGTAAGCAAAAGTTGCTCGCTGAAGTACCGTCTCTTTAAAATACTCTGAAATTGAATATGCCAAAAAAACTGATACAGTTAAAACTATGAAAAATCCTAATATCAACCACATTGCAACACCATTTTTAATTTTCATTTGTCATCTACTTTGATGTTTCGCCAATTCTATGCCTATTTTTTATATAATTAACAGAAGCTTGTTTAGAACGCGCACATCCATAAAGAAATGTAAGTTATTTGTTATATTCATCAGGAGAGATGGAAAAAAATTAAACTAGTTTTTTATGATTCGATGATACATAGTACTGTTAAATTTTGTATTTAGACGTAGAAGTTAGGAAGGAGACAATGCCAAAAAACGGGATTTGTCACTTCGTTTTATAGTCAAACTGTGTTACTAGTATCCATGATGAAGTATGCACGATTAGGCATGTTGTTTTTAGTAATGTTAATCACTACATTAGTTAGTCTTGGTCAAATTTTTCCATATGCTGAAGCATTAGTACCACCACAGCAAATTCAGCAACAGCTGGTAGTATCACAGAATGATCATCATAACACATCTCCATTATCTTATAATTCGCGTCAACTACTTCATCAGCAGCAATTATTGCAACAAAAGATAGAATTGCAAAACCAATTACATCAAATGCAACAGCAATTACCGCAATTTCTGATACAGCAGGTACAACAACAGTCCCAACAACAGTCCCAACAACAGTCCCAACAACAGTCCCAACACCAAGAACAACAGCAGCAACAGCAGCAACAGCAGCAACAGCAGCAACAGCAGCAGCAGCAGCAACAGCAAGAACAACAGCAGCAACAGCAAGAAC
>QYQE01000045.1 GCA_007280335.1 Nitrosopumilales archaeon
TCAACTTTTATGGTGGGTCCTGAAGGTGCTCCTCCATTAGAACCAGTAAATTGGAACGTTGTTTTGGCTGATCTATCTTTACTACCAAACTGTACATCTACTTCGTAAGTACCAGCAGCTTGCCACAAACTACTACCACCAACTGTGATAGTTGTGCTGTATGTTCTATCACTTCCAAGCTCTACTTGAGCTATCTGCACAATATTTCCAATAGGATTTCTAACTATAACTGAAACTGGTGTGCCAGTGATGAAGTCTTGGGTTGTTCCTGATATGGTGAGTTTGTCGCCATCGTTATACGATGTTTTGTCTGTTGTAACAGTAATTGATACTCCTGTTGAGGTCTGAGGATTTGTTGTACCTGCAAGTATAGGATTCTGGTATGGATTCTGTATACTTGTAGAATTGTCTGCAAAAACGGGAATAGTTGCTGTTGCAGCAGCCAGAATTGCAAGTAATGCAAATCCACTAAAACGAGTACTCATCTTGTTTTTGGATTATTTTTTCATTATTTAAGGTTGCGAAAAAAATTATTGACAAGAAACAGTAAATTTCAAATCCCGCCAATTACATATATATTAACCTCTCGGCTGAAAATTCATAGTTTGCGGATTAATTGTTCATTTACAGCTAATGTTCGAAGGATCTCTTTAACATGATAACTAAAAAAGATCACATCCTAGTTCCAGATCATATCTATGTTCCACAACATGAGATAATGACAATAAAGGAAGTCGAAGAAACACTAGAAAAATTTCATACAAAACCGACTGAAATGCCGCTTATTTACGTAAACGATCCTGCCATCAAAGGCTTGGGAGTAAAACCCGGTGATATGATTAAGATAACAAGAAAAAGCGCAACTGCTGGTGAGAGTATCTATTACAGATACGTGGTGGAAGAATAATGGCAAACATTTCAAACAAACGTTGGCCTATAATTCAGGACATATTAAAAAGAGAGGGTATAGCTCGGCAACATCTTAATTCATATGATGAGTTTTTGGAAAGAGGTCTTCAAAGTATAATTGATGAAGTAGGACAAATAGAAATTGAAAGTGCAGAATATCCATATAAAATTCAACTTGGCAAGCTAAAACTACAACAACCAAGAATGATGGAACTTGATGGTTCTATAACACACATAGCTCCCATGGAAGCAAGACTACGCAACGTTACATATGCATCTCCAGTAATGCTTGAAGCAAGTGTTGTAGAAGATGGAAAAATTCTAGAATCACGATTTATCCACATTGGTGACATGCCAGTTATGGTACGATCAAACGCTTGCCTTTTGCATAATCTTTCTGATCAAAAACTTGTAGAACATGGTGAGGATCCAAACGATCCTGGTGGATATTTTATTATAAATGGATCAGAACGAGTGATTGTTGGATTAGAAGATCTTTCTTACAATAAAATTATAGTTGACAAAGAAACTGTTGGAGGCAATACTGTCTTCAAAGCTAAAGTCTATTCATCTATTGTTGGTTATCGTGCAAAACTGGAGCTTATAATGAAAAATGATGGATTAATAGTTGCAAAAATTCCTGGTTCACCTGTTGACATACCTGTAGTTACGTTAATGAGAGCACTAGGACTTGAATCTGATAGAGAAATCGCCGCTGCAGTTTCACTTGTTGATGACATTCAAGATGAGCTTGAAGCATCTTTTGAAAAATCTGGTGATGTACCAACTGCAAAGGATGCAATAGTGTATATCAGTAAGAGAATAGCACCTGGAATGCTTGAAGAATTCCAGATAAAGAGAGCTGAAACTCTGCTTGACTGGGGGCTATTACCACATCTTGGCAAACATCCAGACAATAGAAAAGAAAAATCACAATTTCTGGGAGAAGCAGCTTGCAAATTAATTGAATTAAAACTAGGCTGGCTTACACCTGATGATAAAGATCATTATGGAAATAAGGTCATAAAATTTGCAGGTCAGATGCTCGCAGATTTATTCAGAACTGCATTTAGAAACTTGGTTCGAGATATGAAATATCAACTTGAACGCTCTGGACAGAAAAGAGGAATTAATGCGGTTGCAGCAGCAGTAAGACCAGGTATAGTTACTGACAAACTAAATAACGCAATTGCAACAGGAAATTGGGGAAGAGGTAGAGTAGGAGTAACCCAACTTCTGGATAGAACAAACTATCTTTCAACAATTAGTCATCTTAGAAGAATTCAATCTCCTTTGAGTAGAAGCCAACCAAACTTTGAGGCAAGAGATTTACATTCAACACATTTTGGTAGAATATGCCCATGTGAAACTCCTGAGGGATCAAACTGTGGACTAGTCAAGAATCTAGCCCTTTCTGCAATAATCTCAGTGAATGTTCCATCAGAAGATATTATTGAAAAACTCTATGATCTTGGAGTAACTTATGTTTCAGACGCAAAAGTCGAGCTAAAAAAAGAAGGAACAAGAATTTTTGTTGATGGAAGACTAATAGGATATTATAAAGATGGACAAAAGCTTGTGGATTCATTACGTGAACTAAGAAGAAACTTCAAAATTCATCCTCACATAGGTATCTTTTTGTACCAATCTGATATCGAAGGTTCTACAAAGAGACTTTATGTAAACTGTAATGCGGGAAGAGTTCTACGTCCTCTAATCGTAATAAAAGATAACAAACCACTTTTAACACAAGAACTTATCGATAAGGTAAGCAAAAAATTCCTTTCTTGGAGTGATCTTTTACACATGGGAGTAATTGAATTAGTGGATGCAAATGAGGAAGAAAATTGTTACATTGCAATGGATGAAGAGAATGTAAAAAAACATACTCACATGGAAATATTCCCATCTGCAATTCTTGGTGCAGGCGCATCTATAATTCCATATCCTGAACATAATCAATCTCCAAGAAATACGTATGAATCAGCCATGGCAAAACAAAGTCTTGGATTTTCTACCCCACTGATGAATGCAAGTACATATGTTCGACAACATTTCATGTTATACCCACAAACTCCAATCGTAACAACAAAAGCGATGGGACTTTTAGGATTGGAAGACAGACCTGCTGGACAAAATTGTGTTGTTGCAGTACTGCCTTTTGATGGTTACAACATTGAAGATGCTATAGTTTTAAGCAGATCATCTGTAGAAAGAGGATTAGGAAGAACTTTCTTTTATAGAATCTATGAAGCAGAAGCAAAACAGTATCCTGGAGGAATGCGAGATAACTTTGAAATTCCAAACGCAGAAGCAAATATTCGAGGTTTTCGTGGTGAAAAAGCTTACAGATTGTTAGAAGAAGACGGTGTAATTGCAACCGAGTCAACGGTTCAAGGTGGAGATATTTTGATTGGAAAAACTAGTCCACCAAGATTTATGGAAGAATATAGAGAATTTGAGGTAAAAGGACCATATCGTAGAGATACATCAATTGGAGTAAGACCATCAGAGAATGGTGTTGTTGATACTGTTGTTATGACTCAATCACATGATGGTGGTAGAATGTATAAGATTCGAGTTAGAGATGTAAGAGTTCCAGAAATCGGTGACAAGTTTGCATCACGACATGGTCAGAAAGGAGTTGTAGGTTTACTTGTAAATCATGAAGATTTACCATACACAGCTGATGGAGTTGTTCCAGATGTACTGATTAATCCACATGCATTTCCATCTAGAATGACTGTTGGAATGTTTCTAGAATCAGTGACTGGAAAAGCTGCAGCACTTAGAGGTACTAAGATGGATGGCTCTGCATTTGTAGGAGAAAAATTGGAGGATGTCAAAGGAGTATTAGAATCTGCAGGTTTCAAATATTCCGGAAAAGAAATGATGTATGATGGAAGAACAGGAAAAGCATTTCCTGCTGAAGTTTTCATTGGAGTTGTATATTATCAAAAACTTCACCACATGGTTGCAGATAAGATCCATGCTAGAGCAAGAGGACAAGTACAGATGTTAACAAAACAACCAACAGAAGGACGTGCACGTGGAGGTGGTTTGAGATTTGGAGAAATGGAAAGAGACTGCCTTATTGCATATGGTGCTTCTATGATGTTAAAGGATAGACTACTTGATGAATCAGATAAGGCCGATATTTACATCTGTGAAAGGTGTGGGCTAGTATCATATTATGACATTAAACAACGACGCTTTGTTTGTAGAGTTTGTGGCGATAAAGCAAAGGTGACATCAATTTCAGTAGCTTATGCATTCAAGCTCTTGCTACAAGAAATGATGAGCTTAGATATCGCTCCAAGACTTTTGATAAAGGAGAAGGTATAATGGCTCTCGAAACGATAAAGATAATCGACGGAATCAAATTTTCCGTTTGGTCACCCACAGAAATCAGAAAATATTCTGTTGCAGAAATCACTGCTCCAGAAACTTATGATGAAGACGGGATGTCTGTACAAGGTGGATTAATGGATGGAAGGCTTGGAACATTAGAACCAGGACAAAAATGTATTACATGTGGTAATACTGCAGCAAGGTGTCCGGGACATTTTGGTCACATTGAACTTGCTGAACCTGTCTTACATATTGCATTCATTGATAACATCTACAAGCTTCTTTTGACTACGTGTAGATCTTGTGCTAGACTGAAAATTCCAGAAGAAGACCTAGAAGAATATCATAGAATACTGAACAAAGAGGCAGCATACACGGTAATATCTGTAAAACACATACCAGACCAAATTATTGAAAAAGCAAAAAAGGAAAAGACGTGTCCACATTGTGGCAAATCTCAATATGACATGATCTTTACAAAACCAACAATCTTTATTGAAAAGACAGAACTTGGCGAAAACAGATTGCTACCGATAACAATTAGAGAAAGATTCTCTCACATGATTGACGATGATTTGAAACTTTTGGGATATGACCCTTCTACTGCAAGACCAGAATGGTTTGTACTCCAAGTTTTACCTGTTCCACCTGTAACTGTAAGACCATCAATAATTTTAGAAACAGGTATTAGATCAGAAGATGATCTAACACACAAACTTGTTGACATAATAAGAGTAAATCAGCGATTAAAAGAAAGTAAAGAAGCAGGAACTCCACCACTTATTGTTCAAGATCTTGTTGATTTGTTACAGTATCATACAACAACATACTTTGATAATGAGGTTTCTGGAATTCCACAAGCTCATCACAGATCCGGTAGACCACTGAAAACTTTAACACAAAGACTAAAAGGAAAAGAGGGAAGATTTAGAGGCTCACTTTCTGGAAAAAGAGTAGACTTTTCCAGCAGAACTGTGATCTCACCAGATCCAAATCTTGACATTGCTGAAGTTGGAGTCCCAGAAGCTGTAGCAATCAAACTTACAATACCTGAAGTTGTCACAGAATGGAATATTGAAAGACTAAAGAGACTTGTGATAAATGGTCCATACAAATTCCCCGGAGCAAATTATATTGTAAGGCCTGACGGAGTAAAGATTAGACTTGATTTTGTTGAAGACAGAGAAACAATTGCAAACAACATCGAGATTGGCTATCTTATAGAAAGACATCTGTCAGACGGTGATATCGTCATGTTCAACAGACAACCATCTCTACACCAAATGTCAATTATGGGTCATTATGTTAAGGTATTACCAGGCAAAACTTTCCGATTGCATCCGTCTGTATGTCCTCCATACAACGCTGACTTTGATGGAGATGAGATGAACCTACATGTACCACAAAGTGAGGAAGCAAGAGCTGAAGCAATTCTTTTGATGCGTGTACAGGATCAGTTGATCTCACCAAGATACGGAGGACCAATCATTGGAGCATTACGAGATTTCATCACAGGGGCATATCTATTAACAAAGGATGACACTACACTAACTCCAGAATACTTTGCAAATCTTGCAATGATTGGAGGATACGATGGAACTTTTCCAGAACCTGCAATTAAAAATAAAAACGGTCAGTTTTATACAGGAAAACAACTATTCTCACTTTTCATGCCAAAAGACTTTAACTATGTAATTACGTCAAAGTGGTCTAAAGGAACCAAAGGTCCAACAAAAGATGTTGTAATAAAAAATGGTCAGTTAATCAGTGGTGTAATTGACAAAGCATCAATTGGTGCTGAAGAACCGGATAGTGTTTTGCATAGAATCACAAAAGACTATGGATATGATGAAGCGAAAAAATTCCTAAATTCTATTTTGGTAATGCTAAAACAATTTATCACACATTATGGTTTTAGCTATGGCTATTCTGATCTTGAGCTTTCAACAAAAACAAAAGAAAACATTCTAGGCGGAATACAAGAAACATACGACAAGGTTTATGACCTTATCTCTCAGGCAAAGAAAGGAACTTTGCAGCTTAGTAGAGGTCTTTCTGCAGATGAAGCATTGGAAGCATACATTGTAAATGAGCTTTCAAAAGCAAGAGACAAGGCAGGAAGCACGGCTGACAAGTCTTTTGATGAAACAAATGCTGGAAGAATTATGGCTACAACCGGTGCCAGGGGCTCATCTCTGAACATAGGCCAGATGGCTGGTGCCTTAGGTCAGCAATCAATCAGAGGAAAAAGAATCAACAAAGGATACAACAATAGATCTCTTCCACACTTTAAAGAAAATGATACTAATCCGGATTCGAGGGGATTTGTAAAATCAAACTATCGTGAGGGTCTTTCTACATTAGAATTTTTCTTCCACGCAATGGGTGGACGTGAAGGTCTTGTAGATACTGCAGTTAGAACCCAACAAAGTGGTTACATGCAAAGAAGATTGATCAATGCACTTGAACACCTTAAGCTAGAATATGATGGAACCGTACGAGATCCACATGGTCATATTATACAATTCTTGTATGGTGAAGATGGAATCGATGTCGCAAAAAGCGATCACGGTGAAGCATTTAGAGTTCAACGATTAATAGAATCTGAAACAATTATCGACACTGGTAAAAAAGCAACAAAAGAAGAGATAACAGAACTTTCCAAGAAATACACAAAGACATTCAATCCACGATTAACACATGCTGTACACGATGCATTACTTGAATCAAAAATAAGCCGAGACGGTGTTGAAAAAGTTTGCAAGAAGGCATTAGAGTTGTATGACGATGCCAAAGTAGAACCGGGGCAAGCAGTAGGTGTAGTAACTGCACAATCTATTGGTGAGCCTGGAACTCAGATGACTCTAAGAACATTCCACTTTGCAGGAATTAGAGAAAGAAATGTAACACTAGGTCTTCCAAGATTAATTGAACTTGTTGATGCACGTAAAAAACCAGTAACGCCAACAATGGACATCTATCTAGAAGAAAACTACAAAAAATCAAAAGAAAAAGCAATCAAAGTTGCACGTGAAATCTTACATACAAAGGTTAGTGCACTTGTATCAAGCACGGAAACTGATTATTCCACAAAAATCAAACTGAATCTAAATACTGACAAGCTAAAAGAAAGGGCTTGTACCATAGCAGATATTGAAGAGGCATTACAATCATCAAAAAAGAAATTTGAAATTGAAACTAGCGGTAATTCCATTACACTAACACTTGCTGAAGAATCAGATGCTCAAACAGTTCTTGCAATGAGAAACAAAATTCTTGGTACCAAAGTAAAAGGAGTAGCTGATGTTGAAAGAGTTACTATAGTGCAACAAGACGATGAATGGGTAATACAAACATCTGGTTCTAACATTGCAAAGGTGTTTGAAATTGATGGTGTTGACAAGAAAAATATACGCACAAACAACGTTTTTGAAATTGCAAGTACACTAGGAATTGAAGCTGCACGTAACGCACTGATAAATGAGCTTAGCTCAACACTTGAGGACCAAGGTCTTGAAGTAGACATTAGATATCTTATGCTTGTTTCAGATTTGATGTGTTCTAGAGGATATATGCAACAAATTGGACGACATGGAATTGCTGGAACAAAGACAAGTGTACTTGCAAGAGCTGCATTTGAAATTACTGTTCCAACAATTGCAGAAGCTGCATTGGCTGGAGAAGTTGAACAACTAAAAGGTGTGACAGAAAATGTAATTGTTGGTGGAAATATTCCTGTAGGAACTGGAACTGTGGATCTTTACATGAAGGTAGTTGAAAATGGCTAAACTTTTAGAAAAAATAATCAAAGATGCCATGGATGACAAAAAGTGTTCTCTAGGTGCAAAAGAGGTAATTGGTTCAATGAAAAATTCTAAATTGATAATTTTATCTCAATCTATTCCAAAGAACACACTTCAAAAGATACAAGAGACTGCAACGAGCTCCAAAGTTCCTACTTTGAATTTTAAGGGCTCATCTGTTGAACTTGGAAGGCTCTGTGGTACGCAATTTAGAATCTCCGCACTTTCGCTTAAAACTTTGAGTGAAACAAATCTCAAAACACTTTTGAAAGAAGTGGAAGAGGAGATACAACAATAAATGTCTTATTTTTACATAATTTTTTATGAAGATTTAAATGTCCCACGAAGAGATCGATTTTAAAACAGGCATAGAAATGACGGAAACAATCAAACTAACAACCGACCAAATCAAACTGATGTCGCTATTTCAAAACGTAACTGGTGCAACAGCTCGTGATTGTATTGAAGATGAAAAACTTGATAGAGTAATCTTTGTTGTAAATCCAGGTAAGATGGGTCTTGCAATAGGCAAGGGTGGATCCACAATTCGAAACTTGCAAAACGTAGTAAAAAGAAATGTTGAGCTTGTAGAATATTCTGATGATCCTGTAGACTTTCTCAAAAACATGTTAAATCAAAAGCTTGTATCTGAAGTTAAAATAAACAAAAGACTTGATGGTTCTATGCAAGCAATTATTATGGTTGATGCAAAAAAGAAAGGTATCGTAGTGGGTCGTGAAGGTCGTAACGCTGAGAAGGCAAGACTGCTTGCAAAAAGATACTTTCAAATTTCCAGTGTTCTAATACAAAGTCCAGAAAAAATAATGGAATAAAAATATGGCAAAATCACCACTCGGTCTATTTTCAGGAAGAGTTCTAAAAGATAAAAGAAAGAAACAGCGCTGGTCTATTGGTACTTATAAAAGAAGAAATCTCGGCCTTGACAAAAAAGCAAGTCCATTAGGTGGTGCACCACAAGCTCGTGGAATTGTTTTAGAAAAAGTAGGCATTGAAGCAAAGCAGCCAAACTCTGCTGTTCGAAAATGCGTTCGTGTACAACTCATAAAAAATGGAAAGACTGTTACTGCATTTTTACCAAGAGACGGTGCTATGAATTTTGTTGATGAACATGACGAAGTACACGTCGAAGGAATGGGCGCATCCATGGGAGGAGCAATGGGAGATATTCCTGGTGTAAGATGGAAGGTATTCAAGGTAAACGGAACTTCACTCAAAGAACTTGTATATGGTAAGAAAGAAAAACCAAGGAGATAGAAATGACAGAGACTGCGAATCTTTTACTTTTTAGGAAATGGGACCTCTCAAAAATAGAGATTAGAGATCCCGGTCTAAAAAATGCTATATCGGTAAACAAAATTATAATGCCCCTAACTTTTGGTCGTTCTGCACTAAAGAGATTCAACAAGGCGGAAGTTAACATCGTAGAAAGACTTGCAAACAAGCTTTTACACTTTGGAAAAAGATATGCAAAAAACACAGGTAGGATGGGTGGAAAGAAAACCCGATCAATAAACACTGTCAAAGCAGCGCTTGACATCATGTTTCTCAAAACAGGTAAAAATCCAATTGAGGTTCTTGTGCGAGCAATTGAAAACTCTGCTCCGAATGAAGATACTACAAGAATAGTTTATGGTGGTACCGTTTATCACGTATCAGTAGATGTGGCACCTCTCCGAAGAGTGGATCTTGCATTAAGATTCATTGCAGAAGGTGTAAGAGATGCGTCATTTTCAAATCCAAAAGCAATTGAAGAAAATCTTGCGGAACACCTGATTCTTGCAGCAGCAAATGATATGAATGCTCCTTCCATCAAAAAGAAAAATGAGCTTGAAAGAATAGCAATGGCCTCTCGATAGGCATTATAATTTTATCAAACAAAAAGAGTAGCCCGAGGCAGATTCGAACTGCCGTCCCCAGGTTTCCTCTCGTAAGATCCAGAGCCTGGAATCCCTAACCCAAAATTTGTTTGGCCACTAGACTATCGGGCTACCGAAACGACTGGGATTACTTGAGAATATAATTATTTGGTGTTTGTTTCCCGTACTGCTGTTGCATAATCACAATCAGCTTTGAGTCTCATATATGGAATTAATCTGTAATGAATTGAATAAAGATTGTTTTCTTTGTAAAGAATTCCTTTTAACAGAAGTGATACAAAACCACCAGCAATTTTTGATGATGGTATTACCAAATCTTTACAAACCGCATCACGTATTTTTTTGTACTGCACTGTCGTGAAACTAATACTATTTAATTCTAAAATCAAAGGCCACATTACTTTTTCCCATACAAATCGTCTGTTCTCAGTAGCAGATGCATACTTGCCTTTTTCCCTTAACATTAATAACGTTCAAAGTTGTGCTTGTAATTTATTAGTTGATGCGAAAGGAACTTGAGGAATCACTTGAACTTTTATCAAAAAATTGGGAAGTAAATCCAATCATACGGGATTTTATCCTAGGAAGCAGAAGCGATGTTTCTGATTTTGCCATCAAAGTAAAAGATGTTGTCTTTCACATTCCTTATCTTGTAAAAGAAGAAAGTTATGTTCTCTGGAAGTGTTATTGGCCTGATTGTCATAATTGTTGTGATAGACAAGGTAGGTTACCACTTACATCAAATGATCTTATTACAATTGGAAAGGGACTAAAATACCAAAAAGTTTCAGACTTTATAAAAAATGAAACTAACATTACTACTTGGGAAGAAAGAGGTCCATCTGGAAATGGTATCACAATGACCATGATAAACCTGAAGCGAAAAAGAGATGAGACAGAAGCAGATGATGGAACTCATATCTCTTGTAGATTTTTGGATGAGAAAGGTTACTGTGGACTACATCCTGATAGGCCCGGAGTCTGTTATCTATATCCATTTTCATCTTGGCTTGAAAATGAAAAAGGAAGAGCTCGTGTCCATGCAAGCTTTCAGTTTACTGGCGACTGTCCAGGTTTTTATCTTTCAAAATCAATTGATGAAATGAAAAGTGTTCTTTTGGAATACTCTAAAATGATATATGATTACAATATGAATTCAAACAGAACAGTGCGAGAAAATTTTGGATATGTCAGTATGGGGTTCTAAGCCTTTGCAACTTTCATCATGTCGGTCATTTTAATTTCCATGCCAAATCTCCGTTCATTTTTTTTCATGTACCTATAAATTGCAATAAGATCTGCAAAGTGCTTTATCGTACTAAACTTACTATCCATCTTATTTCTTACAAATGCAAGTACTTTTGCGTATATGGCAAATTTTTCAAGTACTTGCTGTCTATATCTTTCATTGTTGCCAATATTTTCTATGAATATATCCGCACAAGTCATACTTGGTATGATGCCCTCTCCTAAAAGCGGATAAACGGTTCCAATTGATTCCCCTACACCGACAACTTTTCCATGATAGAATGGTTCACACATATCAGGTGTAGCAAGACGAATTGGTCTTCCAACTGTTTTGAGTATCTTTCCACCATATTTTTTAAAAAATGCATCAGTTACTTCAACATGTTTTCTGTTCTTATCACCAGCACCAATGTGGGCATGTTTCTTCCCTAATGGAAAGTACCAAAAATATCCACTAATTGAAGAAAATGGCTTGAGGTAAAAGTCGTCAAATGGCACTTTATCTTCATACTCTACTTTATACTGGTATGTGGGCAGGTGAAAATCTTGGGAAAGTCTTGGAAGATACATTCTGTAAAAACCAGTTGCATCAATTATAAGATCAAATTCTGATTCTAAATCTGCAAGTTTTGGTGTGATACCATAATTGATCTTGCATCCTTTTGACATGTCTTTGATAAGACCAATTTTATCGTAGGTACAAAGACCCATCAATTTGATGTTGAATCTATCTGAATTCATGTCAATGTACATGTTTTTCCCATCGTGAATTACGTAATCATTAAAATCAAGATTGCATTTTTTAGCAAATTCTTGCATTGGTCCGCGAGTAGTACCCCAAGCACATATGGAATCATGATTTTCTTGTGTTGATCTTTCAAAACCTACTACTTCGTGTTCATTTTTCAATCTACCAAGAAGATATCCACCTGCAACTCCGATGCCGACAACTGCTATTTTCAATTGAATCTTATTCTGAAAATACCTAATAAAAAGATGTGTAGTATTTTTTCTAATTCTAAATTCTATTCTATTAATATTGCAGGCTTGAATGGCCTTGCAGTACGTGCTTTGTTTTTGGGATCGTATTTTTGGGCATCAGATTCCCCAAATACTTGTACCTCTACACCAAATTCTTTTTGCACAAGAGAATTAATTTCTAAAAGAATTTTTTTCTCCTCTACAAGGCCTGACTTTGCCTTGGATTCTCTTGATTCTACAGGTTCTGATAAAATATCGTTAACAGTCTTTTTGACAAAATCTGGATCCATTTTCACATTTTCTGTATCCTTATCTGCAATTAGAGATTTTATCAGGATCCCGATATTCATCTCACCTTTGATAACACTTGAAAGAATCTTTTGGTATGCCTTTGTCTTCCACGAGTCCGAAGTATAGATGATGATTCGCTTTGGTGAAATTTTGGTTACTTTGAGAATGTTTTTGATATCTTCTAGTGTCGATTTGAGAAGGTTTTCTGACTGGAGTGCTGCAGCGTCAATCTTATTTTCAAGAACTGATGGCCACAAAGACTTTGAGACAACTCCAGAATTTCCTAATTTATTCCACATCTCTTCTGCGATATGTGGTGCGAAAGGAGAAAGCATAGATACTCTTGCAGAAAAAATTTCATGTAAGGTACCAGATATGTTTTTTCTATTCTTTGCATCCGTTCTCTTTAGGTACCATTGTATGTCTGAATCAAATTCGTACAATACATAATGCAAGGCTTCACGCAATCTCATTTTTTCCATAGCTGATGTAATTTCAAGGATAAGCTGTTGTAGTCTGCTTTGTAGCCATCTGTCTTCTTGCTCTTGATTGTTAGATTGGTCTGCTTTGTATTTTGGGCATTCGCCCAACATATTTTCAAGCTTGTTTTTAATTCCTCTAACTGCTTCCAAATTAAAATCGGCATCCTGCAGTAGCTCTGCAGAAATTAAAATAGCTAATCTAATTGGGTCAGCACCATGAGTTCTAATTGCATCGCGTAGTGGAATTATGTTTCCCATTGATTTTGACATCTTTTTTCCTTCCATTAAGACAGAACCATTTACCACTATTTCTTCAGGCCAGTATTTTTTTGGAAAGATTGCAATGTGATTAAAAACAAAGAAAGTTAGATGATTTGGAACAAGGTCACGCCCTGAATGTCTTGCATTAACAGGATAAAAATACTGAAATTCATTTTTAATATTTTCTAAAATATCATGTGATATTTTAGAAGATGAGGCGATTTTCTTCGAGTCTCCATCGCCCAAAAACACATAATCAAAAAATTCATCGCCGAGGTTTTCTGCCACTAGTTGTTTTTCATTTACATACTTTGCTAGAATATAGTATGCCATGTAAATTACTGAATCTGATAAACTCTCAACTATCCAATCCTTGTCCCAAGGTAACTTTGTGCCAAGGCCATGTTGTCTTGCACATGCTCTTTCTCGAAGCCAATCTACAACATAATTGAATTCTCCTCGTATCTCTTCTGGGAGTATCTTCATCTCGTTTATCCACAAGTGTGTATCATCTTTCCATTTTTTGTTAGAATAATCAAGAAACCACTGATTGTTGAGTAATTTTACTACACATTCAGATCCACATCTGCAACGTATTGGCCCATCATTTAGTTCAAACAAAATATCCGCATTATTGCTTTGTAGAATCCATTTTTTGACTTCCTCTTTGGCATCTGCAACAGTTTTTTGCGCAAATCTTCCAGTGTTTTGTTTTAATTTTCCTCCGTAGAATTCTTTGGCATAAAGCTCTTTTGTTGCCTCTTCAAGCTTAGGATTGTTTTGGTTTTCTATTTGGAATCTTTCAGTAACTTCCTTTGCAGGAATTTCTCCATATCCATCAGTTTGTATGATAGAAATTGGCAAAATTGTTTTTGCAATGGATGAAAGATTTTGATCATCACTTGACTTTTTAATATCTTCCAAAGCTTGATAGTCAAATGGTGCATGTGCTGGCACTGACATTACAATTCCAGTACCATTTTCACTTTTGACAAAGCTTGCAGGAAATATTACAATCTCTTCATTTCTATCTGGAATTTTGACTTTTTTGCCTACAAGTTCAGAGCCCTTTATCTCACCTATTACTTTGACTTTCTTATCAAGAAATTCTAGTTTTCTTGCGCATTCTGTACTGACAATCCATGTCTCATTATCCACACTAGCAATCTTGTAAGTGACTTGTGGGTTTATCCACAGATTTGTCACACCAAATATTGTCTCAGGTCTAAGTGTGGCAGTTGGTATGATGTATTTTTCATATCTGAATTTGATGAGAATGTATTCTGTAAAACTTGGTTCTACATCTCCTAATGTATCATGTTGCGATACTGGATTTTGATCCTTTGGACACCAACCAACAGGATGTGATCCTTGGATGACTAAATTCTTACTTCTTAGTTTTCTAAACTGCCACTCAATGAATTTATTATAGACAGGGTCTATCGTAGTAAATTCTCTTCTCCAGTCTATCGAATAACCCATCTCTATCATTCCTGATTTTATTTCTTGATGGAAATAATCTGCAATCTTTACTGGCTCAGAAAATT
Organism: Nitrosopumilales archaeon; assembly: GCA_007280335.1. Taxonomy (GTDB): domain Archaea; phylum Thermoproteota; class Nitrososphaeria; order Nitrososphaerales; family Nitrosopumilaceae; genus TA-20. The sequence goes on from QYQE01000045.1 coordinate 14,772, forward strand.
CTTTAATGTTTTTTTCTGGAACTTTGTATAATGTTCTAAAGGCTTCGATTAACTCCTTGTCATTTTCTTGAACACGTCTTGCCATACCGAGAATTGGTGTTCCTGTATAGTGAAAGCCCATTGGAAAAAGGACGTTGTAGCCACGCATCCGCATAAATCTTGCATGAACGTCTGCCAAAGTGTAGGTTCTTCCATGACCTATATGCTGTGGGGAATTTGGATATGGATATGCTACTGTAACAAAGAATTTTTTTTGTGAGCTTGGATCTGCCTCGAAATACTTTTCATCATGCCATATTTTTCTCCATTTGGATTCTATCGATAACCAATCTATCACAAAATCACTTTTCCAAAATCGATTTTTCTGCAGCAAGTAATGCGTCTTTTAGTTTTGTCACATCTTTTCCTCCGCCTTGACCAAAATTCTCATTTCCTCCTCCAGAACCGCCAAGGATTTTAGAAACATCACGAACTAAATCTCCTGCCTTCTTTGTTTTTATTGCCTCTGTACCTGCAAATGCAACTATTCGTATGCCGCTGTTTTTCAAAATCAATGCACAGTATATCATAGATGGGTCTATCATGATTGTTTGCTCTCCTACCGCAATATGAAATTCTTCATCCATCTCCTCATCTATTGTAGTGTATAGTTTTACTTTGCCAAGGTTTTTTGCCTGAGATATTACGTTTTTTGCAGTAGACTCTGATACTCGTTTGATCAATTGTTTTAGCTTCTTCTTGGATAAATCAGCATCTTTCATGGTGTGTTCAAATGATTCCATTATCTTTTCTTTACTAGAACCTAGTAACTTTACAATTTGTGAAATTTTTCTATCTTGATTTTGAGTATATTTTATTGCAGTCTCACCTGAAACAAATTCGATTCTTACAACCCCATCCTGAATTCTTTCTGCCTTTGTAATTTTAATGAGTCCTATCTCTCCTGTTTTTTTTACATGTGTTCCTCCACAAGCTTCCACATCATAACCTTCAATGTTTACAATTCTGACTAGCTTTACTGGAACTACACCACCTTGGTAAATCCTAAATCCGTATTTTTGTTCAGCATGTCCTCTTTCAAACTCATTAATCATGATAGGAATATCTCTTCTAATAGTAAAATTTGCCAAATCTTCAATTTTCATTATGTCATCTTCAGTCAAGTTAGAATGATGTGTTATGTCCAATCTACCATATTCTTTTTCCTTAAATGCAGAGTGTTGCCAAATCCATGATCCTAGAGTTTTTCGTGCAGAAGCATTTAGCACGTGAGTGCTACTATGATTTCTTGTTATTCCATATCTACGAGATACATCTATTGCACATCTCACAGTTTCTCCCTCTTTCAGTGTGCCATCTTTGAGTTCATGAACTACAACATTTCCATGTTTATTTACATCAATAACATCAAAGGCACAGATCTTTCCATGGTCTGGTTCCTGACCTCCTCCTCTTGGATAAAATGATGTCTTGTCTAAAACTACTAGTTTGTTTTTTATTATTTTGAGAACCTTGGCCTCAAACTCTTCTGGATCATGTTTATAGTATAATAGTTCGGTATCTGGAATTCCTTTCAAGTCAAGATCTTCTTTTTTCTCTTGTTTTTCTGATTGATGTAATTCTGATAATCTTTCATAAAAGGTAGGAGGAATTTCAGAAATTATTTGAGTCTCTTTTAAAAAGTCAGGTGTTATTCCGTCAGATTCGTATAGCCTGATAAGATCGTCAACGGTCAATTTTTTGTCTTGACTCTTTAGAGTACTTGCAATGCTTTTCATTCTTGTTTTTGATTCATTGTATCGCTCTCTTTCTATTCCAACTATGGTCTTGACATCATTTCTTGTTTCTTCTAATTCTGGATAAGTTGATTTTAGATAATCAATATGCATGTCAACTAATTCTTTTAGATCAAAATTCCAGCCAAACCTGTCCATTGTAGCTACTGTTCTTCTTAGAATCATTCGCAAGTTGTATCCCCCACCTACATTACTTGGCAGGGCACCATCAGAAATTGCAAATACCAAAGTCCTAAGATGATCAGCAATTAAATAAATCCCCTCAAGTGGTGCTATTGTTTTATTGAATCTGTTTTCATCAATCCCTGCTTGTTTTGCAGCAATTTTTCTTGCAATTGATATATCGTTTGAATCGCTAAGGCTTTTTGCTAACGATATGAAATAATTTGATATCGTTTTAGAATCAAGATCGATTCCTGCCTTTTGAATGAGATTTTTTGTAATAGGGCCAAAACAACAATCGTATGCAGTTGGGGTGCCCATAGTAATCCAAGCAAACCTCTCAAGGCCTGCTCCCATGTCTATTATTTTTTGATCCAAAACAGAATAGTTGTCTAGATCTCCCTGAAATTCAGTAAAGACTGCATTTCCAAGTTCCAGTCCTCTAACGAAATATTCCAATGAAGAACCAAATGAACCGCCCCCCGCCCAGACATCCTCTACAAAAACTACCTCTTTTTTATCAATACCAAATCTTTCTGTCAGTAGTCTGAAATCTAGATCAACACATTTGTCTTTCCAATATCCTTGCGAGTTTGGAATGCTGTGCTGACCAATCATACAAAAACTAGAAAAGTGTCTTCCGGTAACTCCAACATTTTCAATGTCTTTGAATCTAAGACAAATTTGTGGTACTACTAGAGGATTTGCAGGAAATTCAAAAACAACCTTGGATCCCATCACTCTTTGAAAGTCTACAATTGATGCTATTGTAAAATACAGATCATCGCGCCATCTGCAGACAACTGGGTATCTGCTAACTGACCTGTGACCGTTTTGTACAAAAAAAGATTCTACTTCTCTCCATGCTTGAACATAATCAAATCTTTTCTTTGTAGGGGGATTACCAATAAATGAATAATTATTTTCAGAATCATCAGGACAAAAGTTTTGATTAATATCAAGAGTCCAGAAATATCGTTTGCATTTTGCGCATGATTTTCTTACAAATCCCTCATTTTCAAATAATGCTACTTTGTAATACCTATCGGGATCGGCAGAAAACTTTGCAAGAATTTGTTCCTTATCCATCTTTGAGAAGTTTTCGGAATGACCGATATTAAGTATTATGAAGCAACACATTAAATATGATCTTTTTTGAGAATGTTGCTATGTTCAGTAAAAAAACCTGGAAAGAAGGAGATCATGCTTTCATATCCGTTCAGGATGGAGAATTTAGAAATATTGTTGTTGGAGTGGTTACAGGCGTTGAAGATTCCAAGATAGGTATTAACGGTATTATAATAAACGCAGTTGGCCTCAAAAATAAAGTTGCTCAAGGCAAGGCAGGGCAGCAATCTATAGGACAGCTGAAAAATCCAGACCCAAAAGATTGCATATTGGCTTTGATATACAGAGTAGAACATGATAATTATACTGGTGTCTTTGACGTAAACATTGATCCTGTAGTAAAAATACACAAAAGAATTCATAATGTAATTGATGGGTGGGTAAGAGAATCAATTCCAGAAATGATAAACAACGTTCTTTCACTGCCTGATGGTACAGAAAAAGATCAAGCAAAAAGAATTCTCAAGCAAAGAATGGATACCTTATATGATAAAGAATTGAAAAAATATATGTACTCTATTTGTCGCAGTCTTAAGATTCTAAACTAGTCTATTTTTTACATTTACAAGTTTTGTATCTTAGAATAATAAATTCAATTCAACATCTACTCCATAGTTTTATATTATGCCTTTAGCAAATCCCGTTTACGATGGAATACGTATATGCCGCATTACTTTTGCACAAGCAAAAGAAGGAAATTAACGAGGCTAATGTTACAAGCGTAATCAAAGCTTCAGGAGCTGCAGTGAATGAAGCACAAGTAAAGGCACTTGTAGCAGCACTCGCTGACGTAAACATTGATGAAGCTATCAAAGCAGCCCCCGTAGCAATTGCAGCAGCACCTGCCGCAGCAGCATCTGGTGGAAAGGAAGAAAAGAAAGAAGTAGAGACACCATCTGCAAAGACAGAAGAACAAGCAATGGAAGGCCTCTCTGCGTTGTTTGGTTAAACAACCAATTAAAAATTCAACAGCTTCAATTTTATCTTTTTAACTTTTTCAAGCATTTACTATGTAGGGATATCTTATTAATGGACTTTGTAAAGAAATGCATCAGCGCCATCCCAACCATAATCGACTATTCCTCCAAGATCTCCTTTGCATAAAATTTTTCGCTCTATTGACTCTCTCATTAATTGCATTGAGCTTACGGCGCCAGTATTCCCAGTTTCTCTCATTAGTTCATAAGTTAGTTTTGAATGGTTTTTTGTTATATGGCACCTTTCTCTAACATAATCAACAAACATCTTGCCTGCAGGATGAAGCCCCCAGAACTTTACTTTGTTGAAATCCTTAGGAAATTTTTGTTTAATATAACAAACGTTTTGAGCAGAAAGATCTGCAGCAGTTTCTCTTAAAATTTTTGTATTTACAACCATATCGAAGGCTATCCTATGATAACTATTAGGTGAAAGATTTATTGTGGCTTTTTTATAACCATTCATATTAGTATCTTTTCGTGAAGAAATTGTTTTAATGTCTATTTGTGCTATACATTTGTTTGATCCTTCTGATTGTGATACTAATGCACCAGATACAGCATCACTAAAAATTAAGAAATAAATAAAATTATTAAAATCATTTCTGTTTTTTATAGAAACGCGATCAATTTGTTTTATTCTATCCAAAAACCAACTTGTATAATATGTGCCTATAAGAATAAGCACATCTCCTTTGTAACCCAACGCAAAGTGTCCTGAAGCATTTCTAAGAGCTTCAGAGAAAGAAGAACATGCCATACCTTGGAAATTTTGTGTACGAACATCCTTGTTTAATCCCAGTCTAGCTGTAATTTCTACAGTGGGTGAAGGATCAAGATACTGCTGATTGTCGTTTATAGTTATAAGAAGGCTGATATCATCAGGTTTCCTTTTTGAGGAACGTAAGATCTTTTCAGCAATTTTTACATACATGTCATTAAGTCTAACGTCAGGTACCAAGTATTGTGGATCTTTAATTTTCACTTTTGATAAATCGTATGCTTTGAAAATTCTTTCTATACCTAATTCTTTTTTGGCAAATTTTTTTACATCCTCATCTAATTTATCACTGAATAAACCATCCACAAGTTCTTCTACGCTATAATAATAGTCTGAGAAATTAACTTCTATATTTGAAATATCGATTACTGGCATATCTTAAAAATTGTTTGCTAGATTATGTAACTTTTTAAAGAATTCAGTATTGTAACTGTTTCTTGGTAAATCAAAAGCTGAAACTACAGTTTTGATTTTAGTCCTATCGGAATACTCCATTATCTTCCTAGCGCATTCCTTAGCTCCACCAAAAATTGACAATTCTTCCACTAATTTATCACTAACTTGTTCTGATGCAGCAATAAGACCATACCTTATAAAATTCTCACGAATTAAACGAACTTCATTTTTATAGCCTGCTTTTTCTAAAGGTATAGAATAAAATTTATTCGCACCTACATAATTTGCGATAGTCATGCGTAAGGCATTTCTACTTTTTTCTTTTGAATCATCAACAAATGTTGGGAGGATCGAAATAATCTCAAATGAATTTTGATCTCTTCCTAAAGAAGATAATTTATTTCTAAGAATTTTAGTAATACGTCTGATTTCGCTTTCAGGTTTTAAAAAAAATATTACGCCATCAGCATGTTCTGCTGCGAGGTGAGTAATTTTATCACCTATCACCGCCCAAAAAATAGGACCTTTATATTGAAACTTTATGTAATCAGTATACGTCATAATTCTTGATAATGGTTTCTCAAATTTCATACCATACATATTTTCAATAATAAGAGGGGCACTTGTTCCTAAACCCAGCACAAATTTTCCGCCTGCCTTATAGTAGATCTCCCTAGAGAGTTTGAGTAACTTATCTTTACTCCTTGAAAAAATATTTACAATGCCAGTCCCTAATACCACATTTTCTACTTTTCCAGCTAGCCCTTGTAGAGCTTCAAAGGCATCGACCCCAATAAACTTCGGATGAGTTTCGGGAATAAAATAATAATTTAGCATCTGTGCATCTGCAATTATCGCTGCCTTTCTCACCGCAATTAAAGGCGCTCTTATACCAAGTTCTATACCTATACTTTGCATTACTCTAGAATTGATTATTTATCTAGTTTAAATGCTTATTAGAAGATAAAAGCCAAAAAGAAGAGGAATAATTTTATCTATTAATCGAAGGCTATGGATTTCTAACGAATTGACTCGGTTTCTTTGAAAGGAAGATGTACAGCTTCACCACTAATATCCCTCAGAGCGTCTACAAATGATTCGGGGAGTGTAGGATGAGCATGTATTGTTTCAAAGATGTCTTCAATCTTTAGTTGCATTTTAATTGCAAGTCCTGCTTCGCCAATTATTTCCCCTGCATGCGGAGCAACTACGTAGGCTCCAACTAGTATATCGTTTCTCTCAAACACCTTGACAAAGCCTCTAGTATCTCCTAAACAATTAGCTTTAGCACTTGCTGTAAGGGGAAATTGTCCAGATCTACCTTCCAACTTTCCTACAAATGCCACTTCTGGATATGTAAATACACATACAGGTATGGAGCTATATTCCATCTTACTTTCTATTCCCATTAAATTTTGAGCAGCTATCTCTCCTTGTTTTGAGGCAACGTGTGCAAGCTCATACATACCAGTGATATCTCCAATTGCAAAGATATTCTGAACTGTAGTCAGCATTTTCTCGTTGACAAGAATTCCGGTTTCATTGAATTTTACACCAACATTATTTAATTCATCCGCGTTTAAATTAGGTCGCCTTCCTACGCAAATGAGTATTTTTTCTGCTTCTATATTTTCACCATTTACAAGAACCATGTTTTTTTCGATTGTTTCTACCTTTGACTTTGTCATTACTTTGATACCGTCTAGTCTCATGTACTTCTCAATAGTATTTCCAATTTCTTCTAGATTATTAGGCAATAGATGATTCTCTGCCTCAATCAAGGAAACCTTGCATCCTAATGCATTTAAAATAGAAGCAAATTCACAACCACTGAAACCTCCACCAATTATAATGATTGACTTTGGCAGATCCTCTAATTCTAGCACTGTAGTAGTTGATAGTATATTTTTGTTAAAATCATAATCAGGTAAACAAATAGGATAGCTACCAGTAGCAATAACAATATGTTTTGCCTCTATTGTTTTTTGATTAACAACTATTTTATTTTGTGAAACTATACGTGCTTCGCCTACAATCAAATCAATATGGTTACTTTCAAGGAGTAGTTTTATCCCGGAAGCAAGTTTATCAACTGTATTTTTCATTCTTAATCTTAAGAGTTTATAATCTAATTCAACCTGTGCATTTAACCCATTTTTTTTAGAAGCCATTACTCTTCTCATTATGTCTCCCAATGAGTGAAGAAATTTAGTAGGAATACAGCCACGTTGTGTACAAGTTCCTCCAAGACCATTCTTTTCAATTAAACATATTTTGCCACCAAGCTGTGTAGCTCTAATAGCACAAGTATAACCACCTGGACCACCTCCAATTATCACTGCGTCATACATAGACTCGATTAAGAATTCATAGCAATAAATCTTAGCAAATTACCTTCCAAAATTCCATTTGTCTGAAGAATATTTTTCTTTAGCTACTCTCTCAGTTTCAATTTCTTCTTTATTACTAAGTTTATCATCAATCAGTATTGCATGAAATTTTTCTCTAAATCCTTCTCTTAGAGCGATTACGACCTCCTCAAACGTCCTATCTAAGCCAAATACCCTTTGTCTTACATCAGTGATTAATTTGTCCCTCATCTTTTCGGGGGGAACTTTCAATACTGAAAACATTTTTTCAATATCTGTATTTAATAAAATGGTTCCATGTTGTAGCAGGATATTTTTCTTCCTTGTTTGAGCATTGCCGGAAACTTTCTTACCATTGACGACAATGTCATTCAGTGGAGAAAATTTTGCATTGAATCCAAATTTGTTAATAGCTATTATTATGGCATCACATATCAACTTGTAAGAATCAATTATGTTCTGCGGATATCTTTTTGTTATGAAAGAATAGGTTAATTCAGAATCATGTAAAACTGCTCCCCCACCTGTTATCCTCCTGACAACATCAATACCAAGGTTAGCACACTTTTTTACGTTGACTTCCTCATTCAATCTCTGGAAATATCCAATTGATACAGCTGGAGGCTCCCATCCATAAAGTCTTAGAACTGGCACTTCAGTTGTACCTTTCATTAATACTTCATCAAGTGCCATATTCCATGATGCGGTATTTTTACCAGTCTCCAAAACCCTGATCTTATTAAATTTGAAATTCATTTCAATGAATCAAGCATCCAAGAATTGCTTTTGTCAATGACTCTGAATCGAAACCAAATGCCTGTGAATCATCTAGACTTTCTCGGATCTTTTGTATAAGGGAATTTTTCTCTAATTTTGTATCAATTAGATTTGTTTCGAGTTTATCCAGACTATCTTCAGGATAAAGAAAAAAATCTCCAGTAATCTTTATAGAATGAATTGTGTTACTTATCTCATCATATTCAAGGGCAATCTTGATTAATTTTTGTGACTTCAAAACATTATGTACTTTTCTCATAGGAATTCAGTTTTTAAATTTGTAAATTTTCATTATCATGATTTTTTTGGGGATGAATCCATTTTAGATTTGGTTTTCTTGCAGCTGTCACCTCATCTAATCTGCCAATAGGTGTTGTATATGGAGCTCCTCTGACCAGTTCAGGGTTTTCTTTTATCTCATCAGAAATGACTCTTAATGTTAATGCAAATTTATCTAATGTTTCTTTACTTTCTGTCTCCGTTGGCTCAATCATTAATGCTTCATTAACAATAAGTGGGAAGTAAACAGTTGGTGGATGAAAACCATAATCCATAAGTCTCTTTGCAATATTCAGTGCACTCTTTTCACCAAATTTTTTTGAAGATATAACGAATTCATGAGCACATGTTCGATCATAAGGAAGCTCGTAAACATCCTTTAAGAGAGTAAGAAGATAATTGGCGTTCAAGACTGCATACTCTGATACTTTTCTGATATTGGTTCCCCAAGCCAAGATATACGAATATGCCCTAACAAGCATACCGAAATTCCCATAAAAGGATCGAATTCTTCCAACTGACTTTCCCTTTGTATTATTTAGGATATACTTACTTTCTTGTTTAACTACTCTAGGTGTGGGTAAATAATCAGACAAAAATGACTTTACTCCCAGCACTCCAGCCCCAGGGCCACCTCCACCATGTGGAGTTGAAAAGCTCTTGTGCAAGTTCAAATGAATCATATCAAAGCCCTGATCACCAGGTCTAGTTATTCCAAATAATGCATTCATATTGGCACCGTCACAATAGGTCAAAGTTCCGTTCTTATGAGCAAGATCACAAATATCCAGAATATTTTCTTCAAAGAGTCCAAGAGTGTTAGGGTTTGTTAACATTACAACTGCAACATCGGAGGAAAGTGATTGTTTGAATTTTTGTAGATCCATATTACCTCGTGAATCTGAAGGAATTACAATAGTATCATGCTTACACATTGCTGCTGTTGCAGGATTTGTTCCATGTGCAGAATCAGGTATTATTGCCTTCGTTCTTTTTTCATTCCTTTCCTTAAAGTAAGCCTTTGATATCATTATTCCCAAAAGTTCACCTTGTGCTCCTGCTGCTGGTTGCAAGGAAAATACATCCATACCCGTTATCTCCTTTAATTGCTGCTCAAGCTCCCACATTAATTGAAGTGATCCTTGGATACAATCCATAGGAGAAAAAGGATGAAGATCCCGAAAACCTTCTAACCTGGCCACATCCTCGTTTATCTTTGGATTGTACTTCATAGTACAAGAACCTAATGGATAAAATCCAACGTCAACTCCAAAGTTCTTTTTTGATAAATTAGTGTAATGTCTAATAACATCAATCTCGCTAACATTTGGAAGAGGTAAATTCGTTCTAGTAAGATCCTTTGGTAATGTTATGGAAATATCTTCATCAGATAGGTGACCTGAATTTTGTTCATCATACTCAAATATCAACTTCATAATGTTTCCCCTATTATTGATACATAGGACTCAATATCCTGAATCGTATTTGTTTCAGTGCAACAAATTAGTATTTTATCATCTCCTAATTCTAGACCACCAAGTATTCCTTTTTCACTTAGAATTGAAATAATTTCATCAGAAGGTTTTGGTGCCCTTAAAAGGAATTCATTGTAGAATGGTTTTTTGTTTAAAGGTTCAAAACCAATATTCTTCAATTTATCATGTAACAAATGTGCCCTACTGTAAGAAAGTTTTGCTGCAGTGGTAAGCCCACTTCTTCCCATGAGTGCCAAATAAATAGTTGCAGCAAGAGCCATCAATCCTTGGTTTGTTGTTATATTGCTAGTAGCCCTTTCTCTTCTTATGTGTTGTTCACGCGCTTGAAATGTTAGGACAAATCCTTCATTTCCTTTAGAATCTGTGGTCATACCGCAAATTCTACCAGGAATTTTCTTGAGCAAAAAATCCTTAACAGCTATGAATCCTAGATATGGGCCTCCAAAACTTATTGGAATACCAAATGATTGACCCTCTCCAACAACTATGTCTGTACCATAACTTGCTGGAGCTTTTAGCAATGCTAGAGACGTAGGTTCAACAACACAAGTAATAAACAATGCTCCAACTTTATGTGCACGTTCTGATAGTTCCCATGGATTCTCTATATTTCCATAGAAATCAGGATTCTGCGTTATTACACATGCTGTCTTATCATCAATTTCATTTGTTAACTCAAGATCAGCTCCATCACAATATGTCTTTAAGACTTCAGAATATTGAGGATGTAAACCTTCCTGAACAAAAACACGTTTCCGTCCATTATGTGATGAAGAAAGTAAAGCTGCTTCTGACAAGGCAGATGCACCATCATATAATGATGCATTTGCAACATCCATTCCAGTAAGTAAACATATGAAAGATTGAAATTCATATATTGCTTGGAGAGTGCCTTGATTCATTTCCGCTTGGTAAGGAGTATATCCTGTAGAAAACTCTCCCCTCATAAGCAAATGATTCACTGCAGAAGGAATGTAATGGTTGTAAGAGCCAGCTCCCACAAAGTATTTTAAAATTATATTTTTTTTGGCTAAATCTTGCATATGCCGCATTATCTCAAATTCACTCTTTGGTATAGAAAGATTCAATTTTCTTTTGAGGGCTGGCTTGAATTCCTTAACTAACTCATCTATTGAGCTTATTCCGATTCGTTTTAACATTTCATTTCTTTCTATGTCAGTAATAGGTATGTAATCCATAACCAGTCACCTATTTTATTTTCCCAACGAAATTATCATATTCTGCTTTAGTCATTAAATTTTCAAATTCATTGATATTAGACGGTTTTATTTTTACCATCCACCCTAATTCATATGAGGATTGGTTTAGCCATTCAGGGTGCTCGAGTAAATCTTCATTGATTTCAACAACCTTTCCACTTATTGGACAGTAAATATCGGAAGAAGCTTTTATTGAATCAACTATCGCCATTTCTTGCATCTGTTTATATTCATTACCAATTTTTGGTAATTCTATTGAAACTATATCTCCAAGTTGTTTCTGTGCAAAATCTGAAATTCCTATTACTGCGAGTCCTTCCCTTATTGTCACCCATTCGTGTTCTTTGGAAAACCTAAACTCTTCTGCCACAACGGGTTTGTCATTTTCCACTATAAAACCCTAATTTCGTTTATAAAATCTAGTACTACAAACTCTTGCCTTATACAGTTTACCTTCAATATCGATCTCAATTAATTGATTTAGCTCTACTTGCAAAGGTACAAAACAAAAACCAATTGATTTCTTAAGAGTTGGAGAAAAGCTACCACTAGTTACAAAACCCGCCTTTGAACCATCTACTAGAACTTCATTACCATGTCTAGCTATTCTTCTTTCCAGCACCTCAAATCCTACTAGTTTACGATTTACTTTTCCATTCAATAGTGCCATCTTACCAATGAATTCCTTTTCGAGCTTTACGGTCCACTTTAGTGGTACCTCAAGAGGAGTTGTATTTTCATCCATATCATTTCCATAAAGCATAAGACCTGCTTCCAGTCTGAGTGTGTCTCTGCAACCCAGACCTGATGGTTTAATATTGAATCTAGATGCTGATTGCATAATCTTATTCCAAATCTCTACCCTTGAAGAATCAAAAAATATTTCAAAACCATCTTCCCCCGTATATCCTGTTCTTGAAATCATGCAATCCGTTTGAAAGATGTCTCCAGAAATAAGATCAAATGGTCTTAATAGTTCTAAATTAGATTCACTTATTTCTTGCATAGCATTACGTGCAAGTGGACCTTGAATAGCAAGTAAGGCAATCTCATCACTAACATTTTCGATCTTAGATGACTGTGAATGCTGAATTACCCATTGGAAATCCTTCTCTCTATTTGATGCGTTAACTACAAGAAGGAAATCTTCTTTATTAATTCTATAAACTATCACATCATCAACAATGCCTCCACTTTCATAACACATAGGAGAATACAGGCCATGACCATCATTTAGTTTTGAGATATCATTGGTAACTAAATTTTGTATAGCATCATAAGCATTGGGGCCTTTGATTTTAAACCTACCCATATGTGAAACATCAAACAATCCGACATTTTTTCTAACATTGGCATGCTCATCAATTATTCCTGAATATTGCAAAGGCATCTCCCATCCGTGAAAATCAACTATCTTTGCATTAAGTGATTTATGAATTTCATAAAAAGGAGTTCTCATTGGCATTTACTGTAATAGTACCTGAACTCTTATTATTATGTGTGATAATCTCTCAAGGGATGGAATTAATTAGAAAACCTACATGGCTTAGAGTAAAAATACCGTCTGGCGAAAATTATGTAAAAGTGAAACAAACACTTGGATTAGAATATCTTCATACAGTTTGTGAAGAAGCAAAATGTCCTAACATAGCAGAGTGTTGGGGATCTGGAACAGCTACTATTATGATATTGGGTGACATATGTACAAGGGGATGTAGATTTTGTGCAGTTACAAGTGGTAAACCTGTATTTCTTGATCCGGAGGAACCTAATAGAGTTGCCAAAGCAATCAAATCATGGGGATTAAGATATGTAGTAATTACTGCTGTTTGTAGGGATGACTTGCCAGATGGAGGAGCAGATCATATGGCAAAGACGATAAAAGCTGTAAAATTGGAATGCCCACAAACAATAGTAGAGTCATTAATTCCTGATTTTAGAGGATTTGATGATTCAATAAGTAAAATAATTGATTCACAGCCAGACGTTATAAGTCATAACATAGAGACTGTAAAAAGACTGACTCCCAAAATTAGAGATGCGCGAGCATCTTACGAACAAACATTACACATTCTTAAAAGAGTAAAAGAAATTGATTCAAGAATTTACACGAAATCTTCAATAATGCTAGGCCTTGGAGAGAATGAGGAAGAAGTTTTTCAGACAATAAAAGATCTGAGATCAGTTGGGGTTGATATATTGACCATGGGGCAATATCTTCAACCTACTCAGAAGCATTTGCCAGTTGTAGAATACTTGCCACCACAAAAATTCTATGATTATGAGATGAATGCAACACAAATGGGTTTTCTCTATGTGGCATCTGGTCCACTCGTCAGAAGTTCTTATAGAGCTGCAGAATTCTTTCTTGAAAATGCAATACTACGAAATAACGATATTAGATAAAATACAAAAAGATCTGCCTTGAACTCCAAAAGAAATTTAATTTAACAACAATTCATCATATCAATTTTTTACAAGATAAATTTTATTACAATAGATTATAGTTTTTAGCTTTTCCAGCTAGTGCCTTTGCTTGCGCGTGAGCCTTTTGTATTACTTGATCCTTTGTCTCCTCTGTTAGAATTCCTGCTTCTAATGCAATAGATCTTGCCTGTTGAGCTGCCCTTGCAAGTATTGCTGATACATTTTCTTTGGTGATGTAACCAATTTCGATAGCAAGAGACATGGCTTCTTGGTGTGCCTGTGCAAATGCATCACGATACTTTTCTACATCAATTACTAGTTCGTTCTTTGCATATAGGATGTCTTCTGCAACAGCTGCATCAAGTATTATGCCTGCTTCTACCGGTTTAACATCAAGCTTACTTAGTAATGTAGCAAGCTTTTCAGAAATAACCGCACCCTTTTTAGCAGGAATAGAATCCTTTGTTATCCAAATTGTTCCTTGATCAATTTTTGTAGCTACGCCAGCTTCTTTAAAGTCAGTAAGAATGGGACCTGGTGTGATGCCAGTATTTCCTGCCTTGATTACAACATCTATGCTTGCAATGTCTCCGCCACGAGCAGCCATCATTACCTTGTTTTTACCAAGTAAGATGTTTAGTTTGAAAGGAGTCATGTTTGTGAACATCAATACACACTGGCCAACTAGCTTGTCTATCATCTTGTCAATAGAAGGCATTTTCAACCCAGCTAATGCTTTTTGTGCAACTTTGTCTTTTATGCTAACGATTTCTACTTCGCCTTTGAATTTTTTTCTTAAAGGCAATAATTGCGATGATCTTACTTTTTCCATTCTGACAAGAGCAACTACATTGTATTTTTTTGGAAGCTCTTGGAGTTGTTGATACATCAACGATTTCTTTTGTGGATATTTTGTTCTATTTTGGTGCATTTTACTTCTTTTCTACTAGTGGTTGCTTAACGAGCTTTCCCATGGTGGTCTTTATCATAATTTTTTTAATGTTCTTATCTCCGCTTGGTAGCTTTTTTTCTACCAAGCTAATCACTGCATTAGCATTTGCAGTTAGATCTTCATCAGACATTGTCTCATCACCTATCTTACATGCAAGAGAAAGTGAATTTCGTAGTCTGACACGTATGGAAGATCGGAATCTTTCTAAAATTGAATCAATTGGAGCATTGAAAGGAACTGGTGTTGGCATCTTGCCTCTTGGACCCATGAACTGACCAAGAGTCTTACCTACAGTTGCCATAAGTGAGGTATCGGAAAGGAAAAAATCAAAACCGTTAATCAGCTTTCGTGATTCGCGTTTGTTTGCACCTATTTTGTTTACTTCGGCCCCATCCACTATTCTGTCTGCATTAGCACTTTTTGCTTTCAAACCGAGATCTCCTGAAGCCACAACACAGACAGATGCTGGCTGACTAAGCGTTTTTGGAAGTTGAACAGTCTCATTTATTGCAAAACCCTTCTTTACATCAATATCTCTAAAAACCATGATTAGCTCTACGGATTGTTTGAACTTGCGTTGCTTCTGACCTTTCTTTGCATCTCCTATCATCTGCGTTAGATGAACATCGCTAATCATTACGAAATCGTTTCTGAGACGCCTATTTAAAATCGTTTACAGATGTGGATGGAATAATTTCATCCTTTGTAGTGAAATTTGAGTTACAAGAGTGTAAATCACTTGAGAGTTGAACCTACATTTTTAACTAGGAATAAAAAGTAATTTGTTAAGTTTGCACAAATTCGATGAACTTGATATGAAAATTCTTACCGAACTTACAAAAGATGGTAATGTTTCAGTACCGAATCTTTCAAAAAGGCTAGGAATTAACACATCTGTTTTGTATAGTAGGATAAAGAGACTACTCAAAAAGAAACTGATAAAAAAATTCACGATTGTAGTAGATGAATCACTCATTGGCATAGGTGTGCGAGCTACAATGGGAATAAATCGCGATCCAAAACAAAAAGAGCAGATCCATAAGGCATTACTGAAAACTTCAGAAGTCATTATGATGTCTGAAGTGACTGGAAGATTTGATATGCTACTTACAGTACGTGCCAAAAATCTAGAGGAATTACACTCTGTAGCAATAGGAAAGATCGGAAAAATAGAGGGAATTCAAAATACTGAAACCTTTGTTGAACTGCAACGAACAGAAAAAGATCAATCTTACGAATTGAAAGAATAATTTACTTTAGTTTATCGTCCCATTTACCTGAGTTTATCTCGACAGTAACTTCTTTTGGATTTTTACCATCAATTTTTACTCCAAGTGGCAAACAGGTGCCCACAATTTCTTTTGCTGCACCTTTGATGTCTTGAGCATATGAAGAATCAATTTTCAACTTTGCAACTTTGATTATTGAATCCATTTTGATATCTCCAACCCATGTTGCTCCCGATGTTCCTGAACCTTTCTGAATGCCAGCTTCTTTTAGTATGAGTGCTGCCGCAGATGGAATTCCGACTTCGACTGTCCATTGTTTTGTTTTCTTGTCAACTGCAACTGTAACAGGGATTTTCATTCCCTCAAAGTCTTTTGTCTTCTCATTTATGGCAGTTACAATTTGTAAAATGTTAACACCTAGTGGACCAAGTGTTGGACCAAGTGGAGGCCCTGCATTTGCCTGTCCTCCTGTAACGAGTGCGGAAACAGTTTGTATGTCTGCCATGATTTTTCTTTCCTAGAATCTGTAAATTTAATCCTTGCTACTGTGTTGATAGCTTTAGGTAGTTTGCATCAACAGTTACTGGTAATTGATATGGCGCATCAAGCAAAATAACAGTAGCCTCTTCTTTTTCATGATCTATTCTGGTAACAGTTGCTTTCATTCCTTTAAACGGACCGCCTATAATTTCAACAATCTTGTCTACTGCAAGCTCAGAGACTGTTGATTTCTTAACCAAGTAACCTTCTATGTCCTTGAACTGTAACTCACCTCTAAGTTGACCTCTGACGTGGCGTATTCCCTGTAATGCATCAAAGGCAGCATTTGCATTGATTGCTTCTACTACCACATATCCCTTGAGGTTATCCAAAAGTAAAACTGCTTGAATGTTTATTTTTTTTAGTTTTATTCTATTTTCTAATAATCCCATGACGACTTTTTCTTGTCCCCCAGTAGTCCTTACAGCAAAAAAGTGTGATTTTATTTCCTGAGTCAATGCTATCTGTGTCCGAGATTAATTACTGCAAATACGAACTGAATTATAAATCCAACCGCACCTACGGTTGCTATTCCAAGAAGGACTAGTCTGAGATGTTGCATATAATCATCCTTGTCAGATTTTTTGGTAAGCTTAATTGTATTTACCATGTTCTTTAACATCTGTCTTGGGTTTACCATTGGGGGAAATTAATAAAGTCGACTTATATCTCTTATCTTGTGCAATTGCTTGTTGCGTATCAATCAGACCCCGCAGGCTCTAACTTGGCGTATCATATATCGCAAAACATGAAACAAGACGGTGAGATTTATCGCGGAAAAAATTATGATCTTGTAACAATTCCAACACCTACCATATCTGCAGACTGGCTTGAAGAAAAATATCATTATGATGGGTTTGTGTTTTTATCAAAGCATGCTTCTGAAACCGGCACACTGGCACTTACGTGTCACAGTACAGGCAATTTTTCAGAAGCACTATTTGGAGGAAGACCGCGACAAGTTGCAATACCGCATCCACACCTGCAGAAATCCTACATGCAAATCTTGTGGGAAAAAAGAAACGATTTTACAAAATTTGAAATCACAATAGAGGCAACACATCATGGTCCTACCGCATTAAACAAACCTGCATTGTTTATCGAAGTTGGAACAACAGAAAAACAATGGAACGATAAAGTACTATGCGGTTCTGTGGCTACAATTGTAGAAGATGCGATGTCAATGACACCACAGAAAAACGACGTGGCCATATGCTTCGGAGGAACTCACTATCCAGAAAAATTCACCAAAGAACTAATTGACGGTCAATATGCCTTGGGCACTGTTGTACCAAAACATGCTCTAGATCACATAGATGAGAAATTGTTTTCACACATTTTAGAAAGAAACAAGGAAGCAAAACGTGCTCTAGTAGACTGGAGTAGTTTGGGGGAAAATAAACAAAAGATAGTTTCACTTTTAGAAACAACAAATCTTGAGATGATGCGAGTTTGAAGATTGAAGATAAAGTATACAAAAAACTACTTGAAGTTCCTCTCGGTATGGTGACTACATACGGCGAACTTGCTAGGGCTGTAGGTCTTACAAATGGACAAAGAGCAATTGGCAGAATCATGAACAAAAATCCATACCCTGTCATAGTTCCATGTCATAGAGTCATAAAATCAACTGGAAAAATTGGTGGATATGCATGGGGGGAACAGATCAAAACTAACATGCTATCAAAAGAAGGCGTAAAAATTAAGAATGGAAAAATTGTTGATCTAAAAATGATTTATAGATTCTAAGTGCGTTTTTTGTGTGTCTCTTCAATCAAAGTTCGAAGATGTGCCACGTTTCTGATTTGATTTCCACCTGCTTGTCTGTATAATTTCCAATACTCTGGGTTGGTTATCTCTTTTCTGCCCTTTGAAACATGGAGGCGATGTCGTAAAGCCTTTATCTTTCTTACATAAACTTGCTTTTTACCAATACGTGATCCCTTGGCTCCTTTCTTTGAACCTTGTTTTGTTCCGCGTTTGCGTCTTTGGGCTTTTTTATGATGTGCTCTGCCTTTAGATGTACCCTTTATTGGTCTGACCTCAATTATGTTTGCAGTAATTAGACTTCTAATGTTGTCTCGTGTAATTGCATCTGAAACATCATCCAAATACTGTGAGTCAAACTTTATTCTGTTTGCACCTACTCCCAACATCCTTGCAACAAGATGTCGTTTGGTTTTAAGATTTACTACCACTTGTTGACACCCTTGCGTTAAATATCTTGAAATTTTTCTCTTTTGCTTTAGATACTATTTCTAATCTCTTCTTTTTTCCTACACCGTGACCAAGTCTTACGCCATCAGTTTTTGGATCAAGCTTCTCCAATTCCTTTACATTGTGAACTAAATTATCGGTATATCCTGATGGATGTAATCCTTTTGAAATATTTGGCCCGCCGTAACCAGCTTTGACAAGTGCAGGCCAACCCTTCTTAGATTTTCTCTGATGATTGTCAATTCCCTTTGGTTTTCTCCAGTTTTCTGCTAATCTAAAGTATCTCCAGCTCTCTTCTCTGACAAATTCAGGTCTGTGATCTGCTACTTTTTTTCTTAGCTCTAACAGGTCTTTGTTGATCGGCATGTAGAAGAACCTGCTTGAATTTTAAAATAAATACGTTTCTGGAGGCAAAATACATAATGAGAAGAGATAATAAGGAAATTAGAGGCGGATCGTTTTACCCAATGATTGAGGATCTCAAGGCAACTATCACTGGCAAATTTATTACACAGCTAAAGGAGCAGGGCATCATTACAAGTAACATACACAGAAACCTATCCGTAAAATCACTCGTTGATATTGTACTTGAAAAAAATGAGGGCATCCTTACATCTAATGACTCTCTTTCAGTAAGGACAGGAAAATACACTGGAAGATCCCCCGATGACCGCTATATCGTTGATGATTCTGAAACCCATGCTAATGTGGACTGGGGTAAAGTAAACCATCAGTTTCCTGAAGACAAATTTGACATGTTATATGAAAAAATGAAAAAACACATCGAGGGAAAAGAAATCTTTGTCTTTGATGGTTTTGTTGGAGCAGATCCTGATAACCGATTATCTATACGAATCATAACCGATCATGCATGGCAAAATCTCTTTGTAAGACAATTATTCATCAGGCCGTCAGACGCAGATCTTGAATCACACAAGCCAGAGTTTACTTTGCTTGCACTAAATGATTTCAAAGCTATTCCAGAAGTTGATGGAACCAGAAGTGATGCCTTTATCATATTAAATTACACAAAAAAAATTGTACTAATTGGAGCAACTTGTTATGCAGGAGAGATAAAAAAAGCAATGTTTTCTGTCATGAACTACATACTTCCACCGCGAGGTGTCTTTCCAATGCACTGTTCTGCAAACATTGGAAAAAAAGGCGACGTTGCATTATTTTTTGGACTGTCAGGTACTGGAAAAACAACACTTTCAGCAGATCCAAATCGAATGCTAGTTGGAGACGATGAACATGGATGGTCTGATAAAGGAATTTTTAATTTTGAAGGAGGATGTTATGCAAAATGTATTAATCTAAACAGAGAAGCAGAACCACAAATTTGGGGCGCCATTAAATTTGGTTCAGTTTTAGAAAATGTTGTCATAGACAAAAAAACACTGACACCAGACTTTAACGATGGAAGCTTGACTGAGAACACAAGAGCTGCATATCCACTTGACTACATTCCTGGTGCTATAACTCCAAGCGTTGGCGGAAATCCAAAAGTAATTGTGTTTTTAACAGCAGATGCGTTTGGTGTACTTCCACCTGTTGCAAGATTAACAAAAGAAGGAGCAATGTATCATTTCATGTCAGGATATACAAGCAAGCTTGCGGGAACTGAACGAGGTATTACAGAACCCAAGGCAACATTTTCAGAATGTTTTGGAGCACCTTTCATGTCAAGACATGCATCAGTATATGCAAAGATGCTTGGAGAAAAAATCACAAAACACAACACCAAAGTCTATCTTATCAACACGGGATGGTCTGGAGGCCCATATGGCATAGGCAAGAGGATGAACATAAAACACACAAGGATGATGGTCACAGCTGCTCTTACTGGTACACTTGATATGGTAAAATATAGGCACGACGATGTGTTCAATTTGGATGTACCAGAAACATGTCCTGATGTGCCCCCAGAAGTACTAAATCCAAGAAATACATGGGCAGAAAAAGAAGGATATGATAACTCGGCAAGAAAACTTGGGCAGATGTTTGTTGAGAACTTTAAGAAATTTGGAAATACTGCAAAAGAAATTCATGATGCAGGTCCACAGATCTAGTTACGTCTTGCCACTAGCACAACCGTCACAGCAGCAATAATTACTCCAGAAATTATGATTATCTCTTTTATTGGAACTCCAAAGGTTTCTAGAAATTCAATTCCTTTTTTTGGTGCAGGTTTTTCAACTGAGATAATATCATATGCATTATCAATACCATGAGGCGTGGTTATTTGAGCTTCAATCCAATATTCGTCTGATTCATAGACTGTAAGTGATGAGGTTTGCTGTGGAACCAGTGACGTACTCTGAATTTGGTCAGAGCCTTTTTTAATTACAGAAATTTTTGCATAAGACCAGATGTCTGGATAATCAAGGCCAAAAGTTAAGGTTCCGTTATTTTCACTTGTGTTGATTGTACCCTTAGTTACATGAACCATAACAGGTGCATGATATGTTGTTGTACCGTCATTGATTGCAAGCATTCCATCAAAATCACCAGTTGTGTTTTTTTGCCTTGAAATTTTTATGTTTAAAGAATTATTCTCAAGACTAGATTCTAACTTTAGATCATTTTGATCTGAGACAAATTTTGTTTGAACATTTGGTAATGTTCCTTGTATGGTTTGCAAATGTAGTGATCTTGTTTGATATGGTTTTTCTAAAGAGAGATTGAAGACAAGACTATGTGGAATTATTATTAAATTAGCAGAAAATGCTCTTGTAATATTTAATCTTCCACTCCCTGTGACATCAACAGATTCATCATTTCCATAAGCATCTGTAACAGGATCTGCTGTTGTAGAAAGAAGTGAGGCAACCTCATCAGGCTTGAGATTTGGATATTTTTGTAACAAAAGGGCCACTGCTCCTGTAACATGCGGTGCTGCAATACTAGTTCCACTTGTTAGGTTGTATGTTCCTCCCATGTGGGTGGAATTTACAAACACGCCAGGTGCTACAAGATCAGGCTTGATATAAAATGGTGAAACTGGACCACGAGAACTAAATGGTGCAATAAAATCTGGATGACTAAATACATCTAACTTTGCTATTGTTTCATTTTGAAGAGATTTTTTTAATGCAAGCCCGTCACTTTTTGACATTGATATGACTGGTATTGTCAGATTGTTATTAGAGGTGGAATTGGGTTGAAAAAGCTCCCCAAAAAATATTCCAGGTTCGTTGTTGTAAACTATGAGAGCTTGGGCACCACCTTGTGCAGCATTGCGTTCTTTTTCTGAAAAATAGATCTTCTCTCCTTTGATATCACTGCCTCTTTCTTCAAGCAAGATGGAATCTTTGGCATCGACATTAGCAAGATCTTTCATTCTACCGTATCCTCCAAAGACAATTTTTCCAGTAATTGGCTTTGATAATGGATTTGTGCCAAGCATTGAAAGCACTTGGTATTGGGTCTTGCCAATTTCTAGTGTTGAGACAATACTTTGTGTGATATTGTTGTATGTTGCACCAACTGTTATTGTATCTGGATCTTTTCCTGGGCTACCAATGGTGCCATAATCTGGACCATTATTTCCCGCTGCTACCACAACTATGATTCCATTTTTTACAGCTTCACTAACAGCTTGGTCAATCTCACCATTTGTCTTATTTACACCTAAACTAATGTTGATTACATTGACCTTGTCTTCAATTGCACGATGAATTGCTTTTACAATAAGATCTGATGATACCGATTCTCCGTTTGATGATACCTTGTATGAAAATAGCTTTGCCTTTGGTGCCACTCCCTTGAGGCTTCCATCTGCAGCGATTATTCCGGCTACTTCGGTACCGTGACCAGTAGTATCGATTGGTTTGTTGTCATTATCTACAAAATTGTATCCTCCAACAACCTTGCCGCCAGGACCAAAACCCAAAAGATCTGGATGGTCATAATCTACGCCTGTATCTATTATGCCAATTTTGATTCCTTGTCCTTCAAATCCTTGTTCCCTTGGAATCTCAACACCAATCAGCGATGTATTTTTTTCAAGATAAAATTCAATTTTTTGTTCATCCTTTATACTTGATACAATAAAGACAGTACATAAAATTACTACAAGAGAAAAGAATACAAATTTGTAATACTTCAACAATTCACATCAAATTTAGTTAGATAAAATGCATTTGCAACCAAAGCCATAAATTGAATACACACATCACTTCTTACATGGCAAAATATGAACTTCCAAAATTGCCTTATGCGTACGAAGCACTAGAACCTCATATTGATGCAAAGACGATGGAAATTCACTATTCCAAACATCATCAGGCATACACAAACGGTCTGAACACCGCTTTGGAAAGTCTTAGCTCAGAGTTGCAAAACATGGAACTAACAAAATTGCTCTCAAGCTTAGATAAAGTGACTGAGAATGTCAGGGGTGCAGTTAATTTCCACGGTGGTGGATATGATAACCACACACTATTTTGGAATAACATGAAACCAAATGGTGGAGGAACTCCTGGTGGCAAGGTAGCTGATGCCATCAATTCAGTTTTTGGAAACTTTGATGCATTCAAAGAAAAATTTTCCAAAGACACTGGTGCAATTCAAGGCAGTGGATGGGGCTGGCTAGCTTACAACTCGCAAAGCAAGAAAGTTGAATTTACAACGATGCCAAACCAAACTAGCCCTAAAACAAAAGGATTGATTCCTTTGCTAGGACTAGATGTGTGGGAGCATGCCTACTATCTGAAATATCAGAACAAACGTCCAGATTACATCGTCGCATGGTGGAACGTAGTAAACTGGGACGAAGTAGAAAATAGACTTTCAAAAGTATAACATCTTCTCTTTTTTTGTTTTAATCAGAGAATGTATTTATAGCCGGGAAAGAGAATTTTTTGCAAATGAGCGAAGAACAAGCCCAAGCATTGATGCAACAGATGCAGGCACTTGAAGCTTACATGTCAGATCTACTGCAAAAAGAAGAAACTGTCATGAAACTTTTACACGAAGCAGTAGGTGCAATAGATTCTATGAAAGCACTAGGTGATACACAACTTGAAACTCTTGTACCAGTGGGAATGGGGGCGTATGTAAAAGCAACAATACAACCAAATGAAAAATTGATTGTAAGCATTGGAGCGGGAGCTTCACTTGAACATGATAAAAACTCTGCAATTAATTATATTGAAGAAAGGATAAAGGAATTGGAAATTGTATTACAACAATTATCTACTCAAAAACATGAGGTTGCAGCAAGACTTGAGCATGGACAGCGAGAAATGAATCGTATATTACAAGCAAGTCAAAGTAAGTAGTAAAGGTAAAATATCATGTTTGAAAAACTAAGAAACGCTTTTTCTTCTGCAGCAAAGAGCTTTGGGCAAAAAGAACTTAAGGAAAAAGACATTGATGCGGTTCTTTTTGAGCTTGAAGTTGCACTGTTAGAATCAGATGTTGCAACAGAAGTAATTGATTCATTAAAAAGTGATTTAAAACAGAAACTAATTGGTACTACTGTAGAAAAAGAACAGATAGCAAACATTGTAAAACAAAACTTACGACAACACATCTCCAACATGTTTGATGCCGCAGGAAAAGTTGACATCCTATCAAACATTGAAAAGAAAAAGAACACAGGCGAGCCATACATAATATCGTTTATGGGAATTAACGGAACAGGGAAAACAACAACGGTGGCAAAGGTAGCATATCTTTTGCGAGAGAATAAATTTTCTGTTGTAATAGCTGCAGCTGATACATATCGAGCAGGAGCAATAGAACAAATAACTGAACATGCAAAGCGACTGAATCTAAAAATTATAGCACAAAACTATGGGTCTGATCCAGCTGCAGTTTCCCGCGATGCAGTACTTTATGCTAAATCACACAAGATTGATTGCATCCTAATTGATACTGCCGGAAGAATGCAGACAAGCAAGAATCTCATGGACCAGATATCAAAAATTAACAAAGTGGTAAATCCTGATTTTAAAATATTTGTTGGTGATTCACTTGCTGGCAATGACACCATAAATCAAGCACGAGAATTTCATCAGTACACCAAATTTGAAGGCTCTATACTAACAAAAAGCGATGCTGATGCACGGGGAGGTGCGGCAATATCAATAGTAAAGGTCACATCAACTCCAATTTTGTATCTTGGAGTAGGACAAGAATACAAAGACTTGAAGCCCTTTGACAAGGACTCATTTTTGGAATCATTGTTTGGCGCAGAAGAAATTTCAATTCTACAACCTGAAATCAAAATACCACAAACCCCGATACCTGTACAGCACGAAAATATAGAAAAGCCGAAGATAATAGAAGTAGAACCAGAACCTGAACCAGAATTAAAGCCTGAACTAAAATTAGAACAAGTTAAACCAATACAAACAGAAAAGTTTGAAGAAAAAATTGAGCAACGAGTTGAACCAAAAGAAATTCCAAAATCAATAGAAAAAGAACAACCAAAGCCAAAACCTGAAACAAAATCTAAACCTGAAATGAAACAAGAGAAAATTCAGGTTGAAGATGAAGGAGATCCTTTTGCTGGAATTGCAACAAAAGACATAGAAAAATTTTCTGATCTATATGATGTATCGCCACCTGAAAATGATAAAGAGGCAAGTGACTTGGCCGCTAAAATCAAAAAATGGATCTCACAAGGAAGACCAAAACCAGATGAATTACAAAAAGAACAAGTAATAAAAGAAGAAACAATGGGGCAAGAAGATGTTAAACCTAAAAAGAAGCGCTCCTTATTTGGATGGGGAAAGAAATGAAATTAAAAACTAAGGACCTCTTAACATTAAATGAACTTAGCAAAAATGAACTAGGCGGAATCATAGATGATGCTATGAAACTAAAAAAGGATCTCAAGGCAGGAATTTGTAAACCACTTTTAAAAAATAAAACACTGGCAATGATATTTCAAAAACCATCCACGCGTACGCGTGTGAGCTTTGAAACCGGGATGTTCCAACTAGGGGGTCATGCACTGAGTCTAACTTCCGATGAGTTGCAACTTGCGCGAGGAGAAACAATTGAAGATACATCAAAGACACTTTCACGTTATGTTGACATCATGATGGCGCGTGTATACTCACATGAAGAAATAGAAATTCTTGCAAAAAATGCCACCATTCCTGTAATAAATGGTCTGTCTGACTCTTTCCATCCGTGTCAAATCTTGGCAGACCTTATGACAATAAAAGAAAAGAAGAAAAAACTTAGAGGTCTAAAACTTGCTTGGATTGGAGATGGTAACAACGTTTGTAATTCAATGATTTACGGATGTGCTAAATCTGGAATTGATATTAGTATTGCAACTCCTAAAGGATACGAACCAGATTCCAAAGTTATCAAAGAGTCAAAAGAGTTAGTTGACATTAAACTACTAAATGATCCATTATCAGCTGTTAAAAACGCAGATGTAGTTGCTACTGATACGTTTGTATCAATACATCATCAGACAACTGACAGAACAAAGGACTTTCTTCCAAAGTTTCAGGTAAACTCCGATCTCATGAAAAAAGCTGATCCACACGCAATCTTTTTGCATTGTCTTCCAGCAAAACGTGGACAAGAAGTAACAAGCTCTGTAATTGACGGACGACAATCAGTTGTTTGGGATGAAGCTGAAAACAGATTACACGCCCAAAAGGCGTTGATGATTGCATTGCTCCAAGTCTAACGTTTATAAGAGCTTTACCGAAATTTTTTGTAAAAGAGGTATTAGTAGATGGTATATTCGCAAATATTACGTAGATTGAGGGAAGAGAAGACCAATTATAGAAAAAGAAAACATCTTCTCATGGGCAGGAGAGACTATATCACAGTTCAAATTTCAAATGAAAATACTCTAGTTCAAATTCATAAACCAGAAATGCAAGGTGACAAGGTTTTGGCATCAGCACATTCTCGATATCTTTTAGGTAAAGGATGGAAAGGTTCTAGAAAAAATATTCCGGCAGCTTATCTGACAGGATATCTTGCAGGAAAAAAGGCTCTTGGTAAAGGAGTAAAAGCTGCTGTTCTTTACAGTGGTACAAGAAAATACACACAACGAATGGCAGCGGCATTGAAAGGTGTAATTGATGCAGGTCTTGAAGTGCCAGCTGATTCTGAAACATTTCCAAACGAAGAAAGAATTACAGGAAAACATCTCAAAGTACAAAACGAAATTAACAAAGTGAAATCTGCAATTGATGGTGAGGTTAAAACTAAATGAGTAGACAAGAACAACGACCAAGAGAAAGAAGAGAACCAGAAGAACAATGGGTTCCACGAACTACTCTTGGAAAGTTAGTAGAAAGTGGAAAAATCACATCCATGAAAGAAATTTATGAAAATGGTTACAGAATACAAGAAGCTGGAATTATCAAAAAACTTTTGCCGGGAATTAAAACTGAAGTAATTGATGTTGGAATTGTACAAAAACAAACAACCAACGGTGAATATACTAGATTCAAAGCTCTAGTTGCAGCTGGAGACGAAAATGGTTGGCTTGGAATTGGTCAAGGTAAATCAAAACAAATGAGAATTGCAATTGAAAAAGCTACAAACGCTGCATATCTTGCTGTTAGTCCAGTAAAACTTGGTTGTGGAAGCTGGGAATGCAGATGCGATAATCCACACTCTGTTCCGTTTAAAGTAAGAGGCAGAGGCGGAAGTGTTGAAATTGAAATTATTCCAGGACCAAGGGGACTTGGATTAGTTGCAGGTGGAAACATTAGAAATCTGTTAAAGCTTGCAGGACTAAAAGACGTCTGGACAAAAAGCAAGGGTTCTACTAATACGATGACTTCGACATCAAAGGCAGTTCTTAACTGTCTAAGGCAGACATTTAGTCAAGGTTGATGGTTTATGGCAAAAGCTTTCTTGGTAGTTCGAATGAAAGGAACAGTAAATACGCCTTACTGGGCAAGGACTACACTTGATCTTCTGCATTTAGACAAAAGATTTAGAGCAACAATAATTCCGGCCAAAGATAACACCAAAGGCATGCTGGATAAAATAAAACACTATGTGTCTTGGCAAGAAATTGATGTTCCTACAACAAAAGAACTCTTAGAAAAGAAGGCACGAAAAGAAGGATACAAGAAACTAACTCCGGAGGATATTGCAAAATTAGGATTCAAAAGTACTGATGATCTAGCCCAGTCATTGGCAGAAGGCACTGCTACATTATCAAAATTAAAAACGGTAAAACCATGGTTTGCCTTGTCCCCTCCAAGAGGAGGCTTTAAACGAAAAACGAAAAAAATGTATGGTGAAGGAGGAATCTTGGGTAACCACAAAGAACTTCTTGCACAAGTGAGGATTATGATGTAAAATGCCAACCAGATTAAGAAAGACACGAAAGTTTAGGGGAAGCAGATTCCACGGATGGGGACAAATTGGTCAACATAGAGCAAGTGGCCACAAAGGAGGTCTTGGTAGATCTGGCATGCACAAGCATCACTTTATCAAAATGCTTCTAAATGACCCAGATCATTTTGGTCATGATTCTACTCACCCGCCACATCCATACCTTGTAAAAAAATGGATTAGTGTAAGAGATCTGGACGATTTCTTTGCAAAATTTGGAAAGCAAGAAGGAGGAAAAAAAGTAGTCGATCTTGCAGAACTTGGTTATGACAAACTGTTAGGAGGAGGACAAACCAAGAATGCTTACATTATCAAAGTAGAGCGATTCTCTGCTTCTGCTGAAGAAAAAATAAAACAAGCTGGTGGCGAGGTGCTTGCAACCGCATGATTGAAGAAGGAACACCAACAGGTTTTCTGCGAACAATAATTTCTAAAGCTGAAGTCTACATCCCACAAGTTCCAAAACCAAAAAAGAAAATTCCATTACAAGTCCGTCTCATGTGGTGTGGACTGGCACTTTTCATCTACATGATAATGGGCCAAACACCGCTTTATGGTGCAACAGTTCCAGCATTTGACTTTCTTGCATTTGCAAGAGTAATCTTTGCATCGCAACAAGGAACACTAATCGAACTTGGAATTGGTCCTATAGTTACTGCAGGACTTTTGATGCAGCTCTTAAAAGGCTCTGAAATCTTTCACCTTGATTTCAAGAAACCAGAAGATAGAGAACTATATCAAACAGCAACAAAGATTGTAACATATATCGTAATCGTTGCCGAGTCATCACTATATGGAATGGCAGTCTATGGTCCAAGACTACCAAGTCACGAGGCGGGTTTCATTCTAGTAGGCCAGCTTATTGGCGCATCAATTATCATCATGCTTTTAGACGAATTAATTCAAAAGGGATGGGGACTGGGAAGTGGAATCAGTATGTTCATTGCTGCAGGTGTAGCACAACAAGTAGTCTGGAGCTTGTTTAGTCCAATACCTGCAGGAGATGGTGGACCTGTAGGTGTATTTGTAAACATTGCACATTCATTTATCACTGGAAACTTTTCTAATCTGTTTTTCCGGTCTAACCAACTGCCTGGTATATTCGGCCTCTTTGTTACTGCTGGAGTCATGCTAATTCTAGTTTATACACAGGGAATGAAAATCGAGATTCCAATCGTATCTACAAAATACAGAGGATTTTCTGCAGTTTACCCAATCAAATTGATGTATGTGTCTAACATTCCAGTAATTTTAGCATCAGCACTTACTGCTAATGCTGTGTTTATTGGTCAGATGCTTTGGGCAAACTTTAACCCGCGGAATGCCAATCCATTTATGAATTTTCTGGGAATGTTTGATCCCACAGCTCCATCTACTCCGATCGGAGGTATGCTGTATTATGTTACGGCTCCACGTGGATTGGATATTGT
Source organism: Nitrosopumilales archaeon (assembly GCA_007280335.1). Classification (GTDB taxonomy): domain Archaea; phylum Thermoproteota; class Nitrososphaeria; order Nitrososphaerales; family Nitrosopumilaceae; genus TA-20. The sequence goes on from QYQE01000045.1 coordinate 44,287, forward strand.
TGCACTGGACCCGATGCGTGCAGTACTGTACATCTTATTCATGGTAGGAATTGTGGTTTTGTTTGGCAGGTTGTGGATAGAACTTGGAGGATTATCTGCAAAGAGTGCAGCAAAGAACCTTCTTGACGCCGATGTCCAAGTTCCTGGCTTTAGGCGCTCAAACCAACCAGTTGAAGCTCTTCTTCAAAAATATATTCCATCTGTTACTATACTTGGTTCTATGATTCTTGGTCTTATAGCTGGTACCTCAGATGTTTTGGGAACTTTTGGATCTGGAACAGGAATGTTGCTTACAGTAGACATTTTGATTAACTATTACAACTTGCTTGTAAGAGAAAAAGTAGAGGAAGTAATGCCATCATTGGGTGGACTGCTTGGCAGAAAGTAGACGCGTAATAATTGTAGGAATTCCGGGTGTTGGAAAGTCCAGTCTGGTATCAAAGGTTGTAGAATTATTAAGATCAAAAAAAATTAGCGTAAATGTATCTATTTTTGGAACTGTCATGTTTGAAGAGGCAAAAAAAAATGGAGTCAAAGACAGAGATGATCTGCGAAAACTTTCAGTACCAGAACAGAAAAAACTCCAATCCATGGCAGCAAAAAAAATTGCCTCTATAACAGATGATATTGTAATTGTGGATACACATGCATTTATTGCAACAAAGGAGGGATATTACCCAGGTTTACCTCACAATGTCTTAGAAATTTTAACACCGGACAGTTTCATTATGATTAGCGCAAGACCAGAAGAGATCTACAATCGAAGAATGAAAGATACCACACGAAACAGAGACATAGTCTCAATAGAGGCAATTAAAAAAGAACTGGACGTTACTAGCGCCATGCTTTCTACATGTTCCATTTTGTGTGGCTCTCCAATTAAGATGATTCTAAATTCAGAAGGAAAGATTGATGAAGTAGCTAAAGGAATTGTAAGTGCGATGGGATTCAACAATGGAACCTAGTATAATCCTAGATTTTCTAAACTCAATCTTTTTGCAAATACCTGGTCTGAATAGCGGCCCACTTGGAAGTGCAAACCCTCTGGTAAAGGGAATGATAGGATCTGCATTTGGAATTGTTGGAGTTGCAATAGCATTGAACTTGTTTAATGCAATAATAAAACGAAAGATGGTTGACCAAAATAAACTCAAAAGATTGATGCGAGAAACTAGAACATGGCAAAAAGAAAGAATGGCGGCCTTTAGGGCAAAAGATCAAGAAAAAATTGACGAGATCAATAAAAAATCGGCGTACATGAACAAGATGAACATGGAACTAATGCAGATAAACATGAGACCAATGATGATTACATTTGTTCCTATGATTTTGATATTTTACTTTGTACTACCACATCTATTTGCATATACTGTTGCAATAGCACCAATGTCCCTAAATTTTGTTCCAGGAGACTTTTTCCAACTAACATGTACAGCAGCCAAAGTAGCAGAGTCACAACTGTTAAACTCTCGTCACATATGCAATAATGTAAATGAAGTGTACTTTTGGGCTTGGTACTTCCTTTGTTCTATTTCCTTTAGCGGAATAGTAATGCGACTGACAAAAACTACAATGGATTTAGACTGAATTGCTAAAGTCAGTAATAATTTCTGGTCCGCCTGCTATTGGAAAGACTACAGTATCAAAAGGACTTGCAAAAGAATTTGATTTAAAATATCTTAGCGGCGGTGATGTATTAAAGGAACTTGGAGAAGAACAGGGGTTTAAGACAGAACGCGATGACTTTTGGGACACTAGCTTTGGTATGAAATTTTTAAACATGAGAAAGATAAATCCAGAGTTTGACAAAAAAGTAGATGAAAAGCTAAAGAAATTATTCTTGGAAGGAGGTAAAATCATTACTAGTTATACACTTCCTTGGCTTGTCGAAGATGGAATGAAGATCTGGCTTGCTGGCTCGCAGGAAAATAGCGCAAAAAGGATGACCGTACGTGATGGTGTTTCTTTTGAGGTAGCACTTGAGATTGTAAAAAAACGATACGAAGAAAATAAAATGATCTACAAGAAACTTTATGGGTTTGATTTTGGTGATGATCTTACGGTCTTTGATATAATAATTAATACAGATAACTTGAGTGCAGACGAGGTACTTTCAGTGGCAAGCTCATTGGTAAAAGAAAGATATGGTGTTAAAACAACTACAAAATCTTAGAGTAGTAGATCAAGACATAACAAACGATTCCTATGGTACCTATTGTGAAAAAAGAACAGTACAACAACTTCTTGATTATGGTTTTATTTTGTTGGACAAACCAAATGGTCCAACAAGCCACGAGACGGTAGCATGGATTAAAAAAATTCTAAACATCCCCAAGGCCGGACACAGTGGAACACTTGATCCGATGGTCTCTGGTATATTGCCAGTTGGTCTTGGTGAAGCAACAAAGGCGTTGATCGTACTACTTTTGGGTCCAAAGGAATATCACGCACTTGGAAGACTGCACACGCTTCCTTCAACTGAAAAACTACAGGCTGTTCTAAAGCAATTCACTGGAAAAATTTACCAAAAACCACCGCAGCGCTCTTCTGTGTTAAGACAGACCAGAGTTAGAAGTGTATATGAAATTGATGTAATTGAACAAAAGGAAAGACTAATTCTTATGAGAATTTTATGTGAAGCTGGAACCTATATCAGAAAAATTTTTTATGACATTGGTGAAGTGCTTGGTCCAGGAGCTACCATGATTGAGCTACGAAGAACTCGTGTAAGTCAATTCAATGAAGATTCTAATCTCGTAAAAATGCATGATCTTGTAGATGCATATGCAATGTGGAAAGAAAAGGGCGATGATTCAAAACTACGTCGAATACTGATGCCAATAGAATACGTACTAAGTGATCTAAAATCAGTAGTAATTCGTGATTCTGCAGTAGACGCATTGTGTCATGGGGCTCAGCTTGCAATACCTGGTATATTGGAAATTTCACACGGCATTACAAAAGGAGATTTTGTTGGAGTCTATACTCAAAAAGGAGAGGTCGTTGCTCTTGCAGAAGCAATCCTGACCGAATCTGAAATTGTAGAAAACACAAAAGGGTTTGCATTTCAGCTAAGGCGAATTATTATGGCACCAAACACATATCCAAAGAACTGGCGAACAAAACCAGTCATTAACAATTAAAAAGGAAACAAATTCACTTTTTAGAGTTGATACCAAAAGGCGCCATCATTTGTATTATACTGGGAGTAATTGGAAGTGGTCTAGTGGGAGGTTTCTTTTCAGAAATTGCTAATCACACTCCAACCCTTATCTATGTACTAGGCCCGTCGCTTTCTGTAATAACGGAAAAAACAAACTTTCACCTTGGTGAACCAATACCTATCAAAATAGTAAACTCCGGTACAGTTCCACTGACATTTTCAGATGCGTCATATGGTTTGAAGATAAAACAGCTTGATGGAATTGTACTTTATTCTCCAATATCTGCTCAGGTGATATCTGTTCTGAAACCAGAAGAAGAAAAAGTGTTTGTATGGAACCAGACAAAATTAGACGGTAGTAAAATAATTGAGGGAAGATACAATATTGTTTCAAACACAGATTCATCCTCAGATAATATATTAAAAAAATCAATCACGATAAACATCTTCAAATGATTTTGTAGTAAAAACAAGAACAAATCATATTTAGACAACATGATGCTAACATTATAGGCGTTAAAGAACACAATGTTTGATGGAAAAAAAGATTCTAAATGTAAAGAATGTGGCATGCAATTTGACGATCTTGTAAGATTGGAGAGACACTTCAAGGCAGCACATCCATCAAAACATGATGGATTCAAGCCAAAATGGTATTGGGAAAATTAATTTTTACTTAGACTTTATACAAGTAAATTTCAGCGTACTCATTTTTGGTCCTAGGATCACTTTTTGCACCAATATCAATAAAGTATAATTCTATTTTTCTTGCAACATTAGAAGAAGAGGCTGCACGATAAATCCACGCATCGTTTTTTTCATTTACATGATAATCTCCAAAAAGCCGCTGCTTTGCATTTTCTGTAACCCCCACACACCATTCAGAATATTTCTTGCCCCAGCTTGAAACATATTCTTTCATTTCTGATTTAATGTTCTCTACTTCATTCTCAGACATGGCAAAGAGTAATTTTTGCTGTATAAATCAATTTAAAGATAAAAAAAATGATTTGATTGTACTGTACCACTTTGTAAATAATTGAAATAACAAAGGTATAAGGCTCAGGCTAGATAATTGAATTCATAAGCCAAAATGAAATCTCGCTTAAGATATTAGAAGCGTATGCTCGTGATGTTGGAAGAAGTGTTGCACGTATTGATTCTGATTCAATGAAGAAACTGGAGGCATCAGCAGGTGATATTTTAGAAATCAAAGGAAAAAGAAGATCAGTTGCAAAATGTCTTCCGCTTTATCCATCGGACGAAGGAAATGGAATTGTTCGAGTAGATGGTCTTGTACGAAACAATACGGGAGTAGCGATGGGAGACACCATTACAATGCGAAAGATAAAGACAGTTCCTGCTGAATCTATCATAGTTGCACCGCTTGATTCCATACCTCCACTAGATGAAAAATATCTTACTGATTCACTAGAAAGCGTACCTTTGGTAAAAGGAGACAATGTGATGGTTCCTTACTTTGGTGGAAGACTTACTTTTCAGGTAATTGGCGTCACACCAGCAGTCGAGGCAGTAATTGTCACTCAAAAAACAGTATTTCACATTGCTGAAAAAGGAGACACTTTGCGCGGAGTTCCTCAAGTGTCATATGAAGACATTGGTGGTCTGACTAGTGAAATTAAAAAAGTCCGTGAAATGATTGAGCTTCCAATGCGACATCCGGAAATTTTTGAAAAACTTGGAGTTGAGGCACCAAAAGGTGTGTTACTTTATGGAGTGCCAGGAACTGGAAAAACACTTTTAGCTAAAGCAGTTGCCAATGAAAGTAATGCTCACTTTATCAGCATATCCGGTCCTGAAATCATGAGCAAGTTTTATGGAGAAAGCGAAGCAAGACTAAGAGAAATTTTTAAAGAGGCAAAAGAGAGGGCACCTTCCATTATTTTTATAGATGAAATAGATTCTATTGCTCCAAAACGCGAAGAGGTAATAGGCGAAGTTGAGAGAAGAGTAGTTTCCCAAATGCTTTCACTCATGGATGGTTTGGAGGGAAGAGGAAAAGTAATTGTAATCGCGGCATCAAACAGACCCAATGCATTAGACCCAGCACTTAGGAGACCTGGTAGATTTGATAGAGAAATTGAGATCAGAATCCCAGACAAGAAGGGAAGATTAGACATCCTTTTGATACACACAAGAAACATGCCATTAGCAGAAGATGTAAACTTGGAAAAAATTGCAGGAATAAGTCATGGATATGTAGGCGCTGATTTGGAATATCTTTGCAAGGAAGCTGCAATGAAATGTTTGAGAAGATTATTGCCAGAAATTAATTTGGCAGATGAAAAAATTCCAACTGAAACTTTAGAAAAATTAATTGTAAACGCAGAAGATTATCAATATGCATATCGCGAAGTTACACCAGCTGGAATGCGTGAAGTCTACATTGAAAGACCAGATGTAAAATGGGATGAAGTGGGGGGATTAGAAAGTGTAAAGCGCGAGCTACAGGAAGCAGTAGAATGGCCAATGAAATACCCTGAACTTTACTCTAAACTAGGTTATAGAATGACGCGCGGTATCTTGCTTTATGGACCGAGCGGAACTGGTAAGACGCTTTTAGCAAAAGCTGTAGCAACAGAAAGTGAGGCAAATTTCATTTCAGTCAAGGCCCAGAATTACTCTCAAAATGGGTTGGAGAATCAGAACGTGGAATACGTGAGATATTCAAAAGGGCAAGGCAAGCCTCGCCGTGTGTAATATTCTTTGATGAAATTGATTCCATCGTTCCTGTACGAGGAATGGGAGAAAGTGCCGTTACAGAAAAAGTTGTCAGCCAGCTTTTAACTGAACTTGATGGCATTGAAAGCTTGCATGGTGTTGTAGTCCTTGCAGCAACAAACAGAGCAGA
>QYQE01000028.1 GCA_007280335.1 Nitrosopumilales archaeon
CACTTGGTAATGTTACTTCATTTACCCATGTCAATCTGGTTACAGGTAAGACATACATTTACAGAGTATCTGCAATTAATTCAATTGGTACAGGAAACCCATCACCAGAAGTTTTAGCTACGCCCACAAGTAGTTTGGGTCCACCTGCAGTACCTTCCACAATAACAGTTTCAACAGACAAGCCAGTTTATGATCACAATTCACTAATTATGATCAGTGGTCATGTTACAAATCCATATCCAGGACAAGATGTTGCTTTGAAGATAACTAGCCCATCTGGCAATGTAGTATCAACATCTCAATCCTCCCTTGATACCAATGGATATTTTCATGCACAAGCAAGTACCATCGGAAATCTATGGTTTGAGAATGGACAATACACAGTTGCAATACAGAACGGAAATGATCAAGCAATAGTTAATTCAACTACATTCCAACTTACAGGTGTAGGACCAGTAATTGCATCTCCACCAATGACAGTTTTAACCGACAAATCTTCCTATGGTGCAGGAGATTCGATAACTATCTCAGGACAAGTTGGCTCAGTAATACCAGGCAAGGCAGTATCTATTCAAATTTTAAATTTCGATAACAACTTGAGTCAAATGGTTTCGGCATATCCTGGACAAGATGGTAAATACTCTACCACCATAACTCCAACAGGAGAATTTTGGAAACAATCAGGGACTTTTACTTTACAAGCCCAATATACTACTGACATAATTGCCCCACTACTAAGTTTCTATTTTAATTCTGGAAATATTACTCCACCAGTATATGGTAGTGACATAACAATTGCAACCGGCGCAGGCGCAAGCGCAAGCGCAGACTGTGTTACAACAAACAATTGCTATTCTCCAAATCCACTAAATGTTGTACCTGGAACAACAGTAACTTGGACAAATACTGATAAGACAAGTCATACAGTAACAAGCGGTAAAGTCAGCGACGATAATTCTGGTTCATTATTTGATAGCAGTCTTCTCAAACCAGGAAAGACATTCCAATTTACCTTTTACAACTCAGGTACTTACAATTACTTTTGTACAGTTCATCCATGGATGGTAGGCCAAGTCATAGTAGGTAATGGCGTACAACCACCTCCATCAACCATAACTGCAGCAACCGACAAATCTTCTTACAGTACTGGAGATTCAATAGTTGTTTCTGGTACTGTCAATCCAGTAAATTCGATAAATCCACAAAAGCCTGTGACTATCCAGACTTATGATTTGTACAACGTTCTAGTTAGAATAGATATGGCAATTCCATCACAAAGCGGACAATTTTCTGCTACAATTCCTGCACATGGACCGTCATGGCAAAACTCTGGAACTTATGCTCTAAAAATACAATATGACCAGCCAAGTTCTGCCTCCAAACTAAGTTTCTATTTTAATTCTGGAACTGTTACACCTCCTGGTTCTGCCGAAGTGACAATTGCAACAGGTGCAGGTGCTAGTGTAAGTGCGGCATGTGTTGCAGCAAACAATTGTTTCTCTCCTACTCCAGCATATGTGTCACCAGGAACAACAGTAACTTGGAGTAATACTGACAAACTAAGTCACACAGTAACAAGTGGACGTGCATCTGATAATGATGCAGGTTCACTATATGATAGCGGTTTAATTAAAACAGGAAAGACATTCCAATTTACCTTTTACAACTCAGGTACTTACAATTACTTTTGTACAGTTCATCCATGGATGGTAGGCCAAGTCATAGTAGGTAATGGCGTACAACCACCTACAAACGGAACGATTATTCCTCCTATTAATCCAGTTCCTACGCCAACTGACATCAAAGTTGGAACTGATAGGACTTTGTACTATGGAGGAGACACAGTATCTACTACAATAGTTTTGTCTGGTGCAAATGCAGGACAAAATATTGCAATAAGTTTCAATGATCCTACTGGAAATACTATCATTTCAAGAACAGTTACAACAGACAATACTGGTATGGCAACATCACAATTCAAAGTTCCAATTACAGCAAAGGCAGGTACATATCAAGTAGTTGTTACATCTTCTGTGAACAGCAAGGAGTTTAACGCATCTTCACAATTTACCATCCAACAAAGAATAGACCAAGTATCAATTATATCAGTTCAGGCAACAGATCAGCAAGGAAATCAAGTCTCCTCATTTACTAGAGGTTCAACAGGTTATGTTAAAGTAGTATTATCTGCACAAACTAGTATTCCATCTCTTGCTACTGTAAACCTATTTGATTCTGATTATACCACTCTAGGTATTGGTTCATTCAAAACTAATTTGGCAATTGGACAATCAACAGTAATACTCTCATTTCCTATTCCAAATGATGCAATAGTTGGTACTGGCAATATCTACACAGATGTCTTTACTGATTGGCCAAGCAATGGAGGAAAACCATTAACAGGAGAATCTGCTGCAATGGTGGAGATAAAATAAGATGAACAAGAAATTATTTTCTATAATTTTAATTGGAATGCTTACAGTTGGAATCACTGAAGTATATGCCGCAAATGAAATAATCTTTGATGTTAACAAAACAAATTACGGACCAGGTGATGTTGTAAACCTGCATGGTTCAGTCAAGGGTTCTCCTAATCAGCCAGTTGCAGTTGAAGTAAAAGATCCTCAAGGAAATACAATTGTAATTCGAACTGTAACAACTGATAGCAATGGTGACTTTACACTAAAATTCAGATTACCAATGACTGCCAAGACTGGAAATTATAACATTGTGACAAATGCTGTTATTGATAACAAAACTGTAACCCAGTCAAAGCAAATAATCCAAAACAATACTGCAACTCTAACTTCTACAACTAAAACAGTATCACAGCAAAACTCTGGTAACAAAAGCAGATGTCTAATTGCAACAGCCGCATTTGGCAGTGAACTTTCTCCCGAGGTCCAATTTCTGAGAGGTTTTAGAGATAATCACATACTTGCTACTACATCTGGCTCGAGTTTTATGACTATATTCAATGCCTGGTACTATTCCTTTAGCCCATATGTTGCAGATTATGAAAGACAACAGCCCTGGTTACAGGATATAGTCAAGACTTCAATCTATCCACTTTTAGGAATACTAACAATTTCTGAGAAGGGATTCTCCTCAGTTCAAGGAGATTATGGGGCTGTAGTTGCAGGCAGTATTGCAAGCTCCATGATAGGAGCAGTGTACTTTTGGCCATTTGCATTATCTGTAAAACAAGTAAGAAAAAACAAATTCAACTATCAACTTGCGGCACTGTTGATTGGAGTGGTAGGAATTAGTGTACTAGGATCAATATTGGCTCAAAACAAGTATGCTCTAATGATTACAACTTCATTATTTGTACTTACATTACTTTCAGTATCTGCAATATTGGCAGCAAAATTAATTGTAATTGCAAAGAAAAAACTTTCTACAAATAAAAATCTGATAAAATGATCTACAAATTTCTGACCATTCTGTCGATGGCAATTCTAATTTCAGCAACTACTGTTCCAGTTTTTGCTTCTCCATACGCTCTAGGGAATCCAGCAGGCACGTCAAATTCTACAACTGCTACATCTGGAAATACAAGTCCATCAAATACAATGTCCAGTTCTTCGTCAGGAGCAATCATCGTAACAACTGACAAATCTTCATACAATGATGGTGACATGATTACAATATCGGGAAGTACACAAGATTACATTACTGATACAGCAATTGTAGTCAAAATCATTAGTCCAAAAGGAAACATTGTCAAATTTGATTCTATATCTTTGAACTCTGACAGAACCTATTCAACATCTGTAAAGGCAGCAGGTCCTTTATGGAAAGAAGCAGGAGCATATCAGGTATTTGTGCAATTTGGAAGCAAGGATATAACAGCTCAGACAACCTTCCAATTCACTGGCTCTGCGGGTGGACAACAAGGACAAGCAGGAAATACTATGAAAGTTGACGGTACAGACCTTTCTGTGAAATACAGTGTAACCAATGGAAAATTATTGGGCATAACACCTAATGTACAAACCAATTCTCTTACCTTTTCCAGTCAGACTACTGGAGATGGAGTCTTAACAGTAACCCTACCGAGAATATTAATCGATACAAGGATGAATGATCAAACAGATGGAAAATTCCGTGTTTTAAATAACGGTAAAGAAAATCTCAATTTCCAAGAGACAAGTGAGACAACCACAGATAGAACTCTATCAATTCCCTTTACAGGTGGAACAACAGAGATAGAGATCATTGGAACTGAACTAGTTGGAAGGGTATCTGGCAATACCCCTGAACAAATCCAAACAACAAGTGGTGGAACGTTACAAGTGACACTTTCTACTGATCCACTGCATCCAAATTCTAGCAGCCAAACTTACCTAAACATTAATTTCATAAACAAGCAGACAAGTGCGGTACAACCCAGTATTGACTATAAAATTACTGTAATGCAAGGGGGAAATCAAGTATTTGGAATCCCTGTCACACATACTGTACAAGGTACAGCCCGCATTCCGTTTATATTTCAAAATGCTGGTACATACCAAGTTATTGTAGCGGTGGAAGGAATACTCTTTAAGACAATTTCCCCGGAGACTGCGACATTTTCAATTTCAGTTGCAGGACAATCTTCGTCAAACTCCTCCCCCGCTCTACCAACAACACCTATTATCCCTCCTTCAACTACAACTTCTAAAATTCCAAGTTGGGTAAGACATATTTTCATCTATTACGGACAAGGAGATGTGTCCGAAGACGAACTTCTTGGCGCCATCAAGTTTCTAATCAATCAAGGGATTATGAAATTATCTTGAATTGTTCTAGAGTATTACTAGTTGTCACTTTTGTATCATTAGCAATTCTAGTTTCAGCCTCAGCAGTTCCAGTTTTTGCACAAACACAATCTCCTGCCACAGCAGCATCAATTACAACAAGTACGGATAAATCATCATACAGTCTTGGCGATACAATCATAATCTCAGGTCAGATACAAGCAATAGTTCCTGGAAATCAACTAACCGTAGAGATTCTTGATCCAAACAATAATCTTGTTAGTGTACAGCAGATAGATGTTTCACAAGATGGTAAGTATACAGATTCTATCCCAGCTGTTGGAGCATTATGGAAATTAAATGGTGCATACACAGTCAAGGTCATATATGCGTCCAATGTAACTGCTCAGACAACATTCCAATTCACTGGCTCTGATGGAGGCCCAACACATGAACAATTACCACCTTCATCATCTATCATACCTCCCTCAACACCTACTATACCTCCTACTATCTCCTCAAAACTTCCAAGTTGGGTAAGACATATTTTCATTTATTATGGACAGGGCGATGTATCCGAAGACGAACTTCTTGGAGCAATTAAATTTCTAATCAATCAAGGAATAATGAAATTAAATTAGGCATAAAATCCCCTTTAGATACAATCAACATTTTTTGACTTTTGTTAGAAATGGTGTAAATGGGTCAAATCAAGTTCTGAATGCTTGTTTCTGAGAAAAAATGTCAAAATGTACTCAATATTTCGCACCCTTTTGGACAAATTCAATCTGTTTTTATTCTAGACATACTGACTTTTTACATGCATAGTGCGTTTGTTTTGATGAATGCAGAACTTGGAAAAGAACTCCAAATTGTAAACGAATTAAAAAAAATACCTCATGTAAAAGAAGC